>JBFKMV010000125.1:0-15066 GCA_041629655.1 Candidatus Polarisedimenticolaceae bacterium | reverse complement strand
GGGGCCAGCCCGTGCATCTCGTCCGGTTGCTACGGGCGTCGCCGCCGGACCATCCCGAATTAACGTCGCCTCGTCAGGTCGCCTCGGGAGGGCCACCCGGGAGACGTCGCGGTCTAATTAAGCCGCGAGGGCAAACTGTGAGTTGCCAGTTGTTTTAGTTTCCACGGATTTACGAGGAGTGGACCCTCGACGTGCTACTTACGCCTCTTCCTTCCCGTCGAATCCAGTTCGCCCCCGGTTCGACGTTACACCTCATAGTTAACACCGCCGGGGGCCACGTCAAGCCGGGAGGCGGGGATTCCCGATTTCGGGCCCTTTTTCCTTACCTCTTGCTTTTTGAGTAGCACCATCTATTATTTTTGGGTAATCAAAAACTCTTCCGGGGCCCCCTGCCCCGGGAGGAGGGGGCGAGATGCGGCAGCTGATCCCGAAGGCCGCGCTGCCGGCCGGCCTGGCCATCATCGCGTTGGCGCTGGGGCTGGCGGCCAGCGCTCCGGCGGCGCCGACCACCGGCGGCGGGCATGACGGCGAGGACCTGGTCGGTCTCGACGGGCTCGACCTGACCCCTTACCGCAACACGACCGTCGGCGAGGTGACCTCGGAGACCGTCGATCCCGACGGTTACCTGACCGACGTCCTCGAGAGCAAGGTCGAGACGCTGCCCGACGGGCGCACGCTGCGCAGCTTCGAGGTCTACGCGATCAACAAGGAGATCGAGATCGCCCCGGGCGTGTTCTTCCCGGCCTGGACGTACAACGGGCAGGTCCCCGGCCCCACGCTGCGCGCGGTCGAGGGGGAGCGGATCCGGATCCGCTTCACCAACCTCGGCGACCGGCCGCACTCGATGCACTTCCACGGATTCCATACGGCCGAGATGGACGGCGCGATGCTCAAGCAGCAGGTGCCGCCGGGCAGCACGTTCCTGTACGAGTTCGACGCCGACCCGGTGGGGCTGCACCTCTACCACTGTCACATGACGCCGCTGACACAGCACATCCACAACGGGCTCTACGGCTTCTGGATCGTGGATCCGCCGGAGCCGCGCGAGCCGGCCCGCGAGCTGTACATGATGATGAACGGCTTCGATCCGAACTTCGACGAGGAGAACGAGATCTACGCCGTCAACACCGTGGCGTTCCACTACGCGCGCCATCCGATCGAGGTGCGGCAGCACGAATTGATCCGGATCTACGTCGGGAACATCACCGAGTTCGATCTGCTGAACTCGTTCCACATCCACGCCACGTTCTTCGACTACTACCCGACGGGGACCCAGCCCGAGCCGCGCGACTTCACCGACACGATCATCCAGGGCCAGGGCGAGCGCGGGATCGTCGAGGTGCGCTTCCCGTTCCCCGGCGTCTACATGTTCCACGCCCACAAGACCGAGTTCGCCGAGCGCGGCTGGATGGGGCTGTTCCGGGTCCTGCCCGCGGAAGGCGCGGGCGCCGAGGGCTCCGATGGCTGAGCACGGAGGCGGCGGGATGGGCGCGCGCGGCCTGCTGCTGGCGGCCGTGCCGGCGCTGCTGCTGGCGCTGGTGATCTGGGTCATGCTCAGCGCGGGGCCCGAGGTGCTGTTCGCCACCGACCTGCCGCCGGTGGAGGAGATCTCGGTCCTGCGCCACACGCTGACCGAGGACGTGATCCGGCTGGACGTGATCAACTCCGGCCCCGACCCGACGACGATCGCCCAGGTGATCGTGCGCGGCGCGTTCTGGTACCACGAGGTCACGCCGTCGCGCGTGCTGGAGCCGCTGGACACCGCGCGGGTCACGATCCCGTTCCCGTGGAACCTCGGGGAGCCGGTGGAGATCGCGCTTTTGACCTCGACCGGGCTGACCTTCGATTACGGGATCGAGGTCGCCTCCCCCACCCCGCGCCCCACCGCGGGCGCGCTGGGCCGGTTCGCGCTGATCGGACTGTTCGTGGGCGTGATCCCGGTGGCGCTGGGGCTGACCTGGTTTCCGTTCCTGCGCCGGCTGGGCAGGCGCGGCCTGGGCTTCCTGCTGCACCTGACGGTCGGGCTGCTGGCGTTTCTGGTCGTGGACGCGCTGGCCGAGGGGCTGGAGGTGGCCGACGGGCTGCCCGGTGCGTTCCACGGCCGCGCGCTCTTGGTGCTGGGCTTCGCCGGCGCCTGGTTGAGCCTGGTCGGCGTCGAGTACCGCGGACGTCAGGGACGTGGGAGCGCCTCGCCCGCACTGGTGGCGTGGCTGATCGCGCTGGGCATCGGCCTGCACAACCTCGGCGAGGGCCTGGCGATCGGCTCGGCCTACGCGCTGGGCGAGCTGACGCTGGGGGCGTTGCTGGTCGTCGGCTTCACGCTCCACAACGCCACGGAGGGGATCGCCATCGTGGCGCCGCTGGTCAGAGCGGGCGCGCGGCTCGGGCAGCTGGCCGGGCTGGGGGCGCTGGCCGGGCTGCCGACGATCCTCGGCTGCTGGATCGGGGCCTTCACGTACTCGACGGTGTGGTCGCTGGTGTTCCTGGGGATCGGCGCGGGCGCGATCGTGCAGGTGATCGGCGCGATCGTCGGCCGCCGCCCGCTGGCCGAGACCCTGGCGCCGCTGAACCTGCTCGGGCTGCTCGTCGGCTACCTGGTGATGTACGGCACCGGCTTTTTGGTGGGGGCGGCATGAGCGAGCAGATGAAACGCGGCATCCTCTCCGGCGCCGGGCTGTTCGCCGTGTCCTGCATGCTGCTGGCGGCGTGGCTGTTCGTGGCGCGGACCACCGAGGGCGCGGACGCGCCGCTGCGGCAGATCGTCCTCGAGGCGCGCGGCGTCGCGTTCAACGAGACCAATCCGACGCTCGGCCTCAGGCCCGGCGAGACGGTGCGGATCGTCGTGCGCAACAACGACCCCGGCGTGCTGCACTCGATCACGATCCCCGGGATCCACGACCGGGTGATCCACGTCCCTGCGGGCCAGGAGGTCGCGTTCACGGTGCGGGTGCCGGACTCGGGCAGCTTCGAGTACGTGTGTCCCCAGCACGCGCCCGAGATGAAGGGCGGCATCGTGGTGATGGAGTGAGGCGCGCCGCCGCGTTGCTCGTGGCGGGCGTCCTGACGAGCGCGGCCGCCGGAGCCGAGGAGCTGGTCGGCGACCGTCCCGACTTCACCGAGAGCGCGGTCACGGTCGGCGCGGGGCGGGTCCAGCTCGAGGCCGGAGCGACGCTCACGGAAGCCGGCCGGGTTACCGAGCTGACCGCGGGTGAGGCGTTGCTGCGCCTGGGCATCGGCGAGCGGTGGGAGCTGCGGCTGGGTCTCAACTCGTACGCGCGCGTCGACCTGCCCGGGGGTGCGGAGCTCGAGGGGTTCGAGGATCCCTCGCTCGGCGCCAAGCTGGCTCTGCTCGATCCCGGGGACGGCGGCACGGCGCTGGCGTTGCTGTTCGGCAGCTCCATCGGTGTGGGCGACGACGAGGTCGGCTCGGACGAGGAGCAGCCCGAGGTCAAGCTGCTGCTCGGGGTCCCGCTGGCGGGGCAGGCCGAGCTGGGCGTCAACGTCGGCTACGCGCGCCCGGTCGACGGCGGACGGCGCTTCGGCCAGCTCGTGGCCAGCGTCGCCGCGGCGTGGCCGGTTGCCGACCGTGTCGGCGTGTTCGTCGAGGTCTACGGGTTCTCGCGCGAGGCACCGGACGGCAGCGAATCGACCTATGCCGACGCGGGGGCGACGTTCGCGGCGGGGCCGGACCTCCAGTTCGACGTTCGCGTCGGTGCGGGCCTGGCGGGCAACGAGGTGGACGGGTTCGCCGGGGTAGGGGTCGTTCGTCGCTGGTGACGCTCTGGGCTAGGATGCCCGGCATGGCCACGCTGCTGTTGTTCTTCGACGGCGTCGGGGTCGGGGCCGACGATCCCGGAACCAACCCCTTCGCCGCGATCGGCGCCCGCCGGCTGGCGCCGTTGCGCGGCGGCCCGCCCGGTGACGGCGCCGCCTTCCGCGCGCTCGACGCGGGGCTCGGGGTTGCGGGCCTGCCCCAGTCGGCCACCGGTCAGACCACCCTGTTCACCGGGGTCAACGCGGCCCGGCACGCCGGTCGGCACGTGCCGGGGCTGCCCGGCCCGCGGCTGCGGCCGCTGCTGGAGCAGGAGTCGCTGTTCCTGAAGCTCGTACGCGCCGGGCGGCGGCCGACGTTCGCCAACGCCTACACCCGGGCCCACCTCGACGCGAGCCGGCCGCGCTGGTCGGCCACGACGCGGATGGTCATGGCGTCGGGCGTCCCGTTCCGGATCGCCGGAGAAGAGGACCGGCAGGATGCGGCGCTGTACCACGACTACACCGGAGAATGGCTCGAGCGGCGGGGCCACCCGGCGGTGCGCCGCGATGCCGCGGCCGCGGCGCGGGTGCTGGTGCGGCTGCTCGACGGGCACGACCTGGTGCTCTACGAGTACTTCCTGACCGACCTCGCGGCGCACCGCGGAAGCCCCGAGGACCGCATCGCCCAGGCGCGCCGCGTCGAGGAGCTGCTGGACGCGGTGCTCGACGCGGTGGACCTGGCGCAGCACCGCGTGCTCGTCACTAGCGACCACGGGAACCTGGAGGAGATGGACCACACGCGGCACACGCGCAACCCGGTGCCGCTGCTCGGCTGGGGTCGTGACGCAGAAACGCTGGTCGACCGGGTGGGGCGGATGGAGGACCTGACGCCGGAGCTGGCCGGGGCGGCGGGAGGGGTAGCGTCTCCCTAACCCCGGCTCAGGAAAACGTCCCCCTGAAAAGGTAGAGCGGGGCCGCGGAAGCCCCCCACTTCTCCCGCAACCCCGCTCCGTGCGATTGCATCAATTCATATACCGCGCCGGCGGCGGAAAGACCATCCCCAACCTGAAAGGCATCGCACCCATCCCGGCACCTTTACCGGCGAGACAAAACAGGAAAATGCGGAAAAACGCTGGTCCGACGGTTCAGAGCGCGGCGGCGAGGCCCCGGATCAGGTCCAGCAGCAGGCCGGGGGCGAGCCCCAGCACCAGCACGCCGGCGCCGGAGACCACCATCGCGATCGCCATCGTGGCCGACACCGGCATCGGCTGCCAGGCCTCGGCTTCGGGCTCGCGCATGTACATGTAGACCACGACGCGCAGGTAGTAGTAGGCCGCGACCGTCGCGTTGAGCATGCCGATCACCGCCAACAGGTACAGCTCGGACTTGATGGCGGCCTGGAAGATCACGTACTTGCCCAGGAACCCGCCGGTCAGCGGGATCCCGGCCAGCGAGAGCAGGAACAGCATCATCGCCGCCGCCAGCCACGGGCGGCGCCAGCCCAGCGCGGCCCAGTCGGCAAGCTCGTAACCGCTTTCGGACTCCGCGTCCCCGCGTCCGACCGCGGCCAGCACGGCGAACGCGCCGATGGTCATGAACGCGTACGCGGCGAGGTAGAACAGCACCGCGTCCACGCCCAGCGCCGGCTCGCTGACCACCGCGATCAGCAGGTAGCCGGCGTGCGCGATCGACGAGAAGGCCAGCATGCGCTTGAGGTTGGTCTGCGCCAGCGCCACGAGGTTGGCCACCGTCATGGTCAGGATCGCCAGCACGCTGAGCAGCGGCGCCCAGGTCTCGGTCTGCTGCCCGAACGAGCCGATCAGAAAGCGCAGCAGCACGGCGAACGCCGCGGTCTTGGTGGCGGCGGCCATGAACCCGGTCACGTTGGTCGGCGCGCCGGTGTAGACGTCCGGCACCCACTGGTGGAACGGCACCACGGCGATCTTGAACGCGAGCCCGATCAGCGTCAGGCCCATCCCGGCCCACAGCAGCCGGCTCGGCTCGCCGGCCGCCACGTGGTCGCCGATCGCCAGCATCTCCAGCGTCCCGGTGGCCCCGTAGATCAGCGCCAGGCCGTAGACCAGAAAGCCCGAGGAGAACGCCCCGAGCAGGAAGTACTTCAGCGCCCCCTCCACCGAGCGGGCCCGGTTGCGCGTCAGCCCGGTCAGCACGTACAGCGACAGCGAGAACACCTCGAGCCCGATCAACACCATGATCAGGTGCGTGGTGTGGAGCATCACCAGCATGCCCGCCAACGCGATCAGCACCAGCGGGTAGAACTCCGGGTGGTCCGCGTCCTCGCGTTCCAAGAACCGGATCGACGACAGCACGCTGAGCGCGCCGACCCCGAGCAGGATGAACGAGAAGAACAGCCCGAACCCGTCCACGTGCACCAGACCGAACGCCGTCGTCATCGGCCCGACGGCGGTCCAGTTGAGCCACAGCTTGGCCACGAAGGCGCCGGAGACGCCGATCCCGAGCAGCGCCATCGAGCCGAGCAGCCCGTTGCGGCCGCGCGACCACGGCGCGGTCAGCAGGGCCAGCAGCCCGTAGGCGGCCAGCGCCACGACCGGCATCACGAGGTGGTAGTTGAAGTCGCCCATGCTCAGACGGCTCCCAGGTAGAGCAGGATCGCGATCACGCCGAGCAGGAACGCCAGCGCATAGTTGCGAACGAACCCGGTCTGGAACAGCTTGATCAGCTGCCCCAGGATGTCGGCCGTCACGGCGGTGGCGTTGACCAGGCCGTCGACGATCCAGCGGTCGAAGCCGTTGAAGAAGCGGATCAGGCGGTAGAACGGCCGGATGATCACGGCGTCGTAGAGCTCGTCGACCCAGTACAGGTTGCGCACCAGCGTGTACAGCGGGCCCATCGCCCCGGCCAGCCGGGCCGCGGCGCCCGGGCGTGAGTAGACCGTGTAGGCGAACAGCAGCCCGACCAGCGCGATCAGGATCGAGAACGCCATCACGACCAGCTCGGTGGTCGTGTCGTGACCGGCCTCGGCGGCCGCCAGCGGTAGCGCGGCGGCGGCGGTCAACGCGGCGGGGGTGACGGCGTCGGCCGCCGGCAGCTGCGCGTGCTCGGCCCCGTGCCCGCCGGCGTCGCCGGGCAGCGTGATCGCTGGCTCCAGCCAGTGGTGGAACTGGTTGAGGTCGGCACCGCCGGTCAGCACGGCCGGGATGCCGATCCAGCCGCCCGCGAACGCGAGCACCGCCAGGATCACCAGCGGCACCGTCATCAGCGCCGGGGACTCGTGGGCGTGGCTCTTCGTCTCGGCGTCGCCGCGGAACGTCCCGAAGAACGTCAGGTGCAGCACCCGCCACATGTAGAACGCGGTGATGCCGGCGCCCAGCGCCAGCATGACCCAGACGACCTTGTTGCCGCTGGACCACGCGCCCCACAGGATCTCGTCCTTGGAGAAGAACCCCGAGAGCCCGGGGACCCCCGAGATCGCCAGCGTGGCGATCAGGAACGTCCCGAAGGTCACCGGCATGATCTTCCGCAGCCCGCCCATCTCGCGCACGTCCTGCTTGCCCCCGAGCCCGTGGATCACGCTGCCGGCGCCGAGGAACAGCAGCGCCTTGAAGAAGGCGTGGGTCATCAGGTGGAAGATCGCCGCAACGTAGGCGCCGACGCCCGCCGCGGCGAACATGTAGCCGAGCTGGCTGACCGTGGAGTAGGCCAGGATCTTCTTGATGTCGGTGGCGCAGATGCCCATCGTCGCCGCGAACAGCGCGGTCAGCGCGCCCACCGCCGCCACGACCGCCATCGCCTCGGGCGCCGCGCTGTACAGCGCGGACATCCGGCAGACCATGTAGACGCCGGCGGTCACCATCGTCGCGGCGTGGATCAACGCGGAGACCGGCGTCGGGCCGGCCATCGCGTCGGGCAGCCAGACGTACAGCGGGATCTGGGCCGACTTGCCGCAGGCGCCGATGAACAGCAGGATCCCGACCCCCGCCAGCAGCCAGCCGCCCACCGCCCCGGCCGCCGCCAGCTCGGCGTTCAGCTCGCTGAACTTCAGCGTGCCGAACTCCAGCACCAGGTACAGCATCCCGATCAGGAACGCGAAGTCGCCGATGCGGTTGACGATGAACGCCTTGCGACCGGCGTCGGCGCAGGTCACGCCGGTCCGCTCGTCGAACGGCCGGTCGTAGAAGAACCCGATCAACAGGTACGAGCAGAGGCCGACGCCCTCCCAGCCCACGAACAGCACGACCATGTTGTTGGCCAGGACCAGCGTCAGCATCATCGCCATGAACAGGTTGAGGTAGATGAAGAACCGCGCGTAGTCCGGCTCGTGCTCCATGTAGCCGACGCTGTAGACGTGGATCAAGAAGCCCACGCCGGCCACGACCAGCACCATCACCGACGACAGCGGATCGAGCGAGAAGCCCCAGTTCAGCTCCAGCAGCTGCCCGTTCGCCAGCTCGCCCAGCGGCATCCAGGCCAGCAGCTCGGTCTCGAAGAACCGCTCGCCGGCGGGCAGCCGCGCCAGCTGCCACACCGCGCCGAGGCCGACCGCGAAGGCGGCGAACACCGTCGAGCAGGCGACGAAGCCGACCGCCTTGAGACCCATCCGGCGGCCGGCGAAGGTGTTGATCGCCACGCCGACCAGCGGCAGCAACGGGATCAGCCAGATCAGGTCGAGCATCGTTGGCCTACCACCTCAGCAGGTTCAGCTCGTCCACGTCGGTGGTCTCCCGTAGACGGAACAGAGCGATGACGATCGCCAGGCCCACCGCGGCCTCGGCCGCGGCCAGCGTGATGATGAAGAACACGTAGACCTGCCCCTCGGCGGTGCCGTGCATCCTGGAGAAGGTGATGAAGGCCAGGTTCCCGGCGTTGAGCATCAGCTCGATGCTCATCAGGATCGTGATCGCCTGGCGGCGCACCAGGACGCCCGCCACCCCGAGGCTGAACAGCACCGCGGAGACGATCAGGTAGTGCTCGGGGTTCAACTCAGAGCCTCCTCTTGGCCAGCAGCACCGCCCCGATCATCGCCACCAGCAACAGCAGCGAGATGACCTCGAAGGGGTAGAAGAAGCGGCCGAACAGCTCCTGGCCGAGTGCGGCGGCGGTGCCGAAAGGCGCGGCGTTGTCGGGCAGCGGCGCCCCGACCACCGCCGAGACCGAAAACCCGAAGACCAGCGCCAGTGCGGCCGTCAGCAGCCCGCCGAGCCAACGCTGTATCGGCCGGCTCGGCCTCTCGGTGCTCTCGTCGCCCAGGTTGAGCAGCATCACCACGAACAGGATCAGCACCATGATCGCGCCGGCGTAGACGATCACCTGCAACAGCGCCATGAACTGGGCCTGCAGCAGCAGGTAGAACCCGGCGATGCAGACCAGGTTGAACGCCAGCGCCAGGGCGCTGACCACCGGCTTCCGCTGCAGGATCACCACCAGCGCCGAGGCGACGGCGAGGAAGGTCAAGCTGTAGAACGCTACGGTTTCCAACGCGGTCTCCCGGCCCGTCAGCCCTGGTGCACGAGGTCGAACGCGACCAGCACGCCGGTGACGAGCAGGTTCGCCAGCGCCAGCGGGAACAGGCTCTTCCAGCCCAGGTTCATCAGCTGATCGTAGCGGAAGCGCGGCAGGGTCCAGCGCACCCAGACGAAGAAGAACATGAAACAGCCGACCTTGGCCATGAAGGCCAGGATCTGAACGGTCCACAATGCCCAACCCTGGCCCAGCGCCGAGTCGAGCCACGGCAGCCCGGTGTGGTAGCCGCCCAGGAACAGCGTCACCGCCAGCGCCGCCGAGGTCAGCATGTTGACGTACTCGGCCATGAAGAACATCGAGAACTTCATCGACGAGTACTCGGTGTGGTAGCCGGCGACCAGCTCGGACTCGGCCTCGGGCATGTCGAACGGCAGGCGGTTGGTCTCGGCAAACCCGGCGATCACGAACAGCAGGAAGCCCAGGGTCTGCCAGCCGCCGGTGAACCACGGGAAGACGTTCCAGTGCCAGAACCCGCCGGCCTGCTGCGCCACGATCTCGGTCGGCCGCAGGCTGTCGCTGATCAGGATCACGCCGATCAGCGACAGGGCCAGCCCCAGCTCGTAGGACACCATCTGCGCCGAGGCGCGCAGCCCGCCCATCAGCGAGTACTTGCTGTTGGAGGACCAGCCGGCGCTGACGATGCCGTACACGCCCAGCGACGCGGCGGCCAGCGCGAACAGGATCCCGCCGTCGATGTCGATGATCACCAGCGGCACCGCGCGGCCGAACAACTCGATCGTCGGCCCGATCGGGATCACCGCGAACGCGCACAGCGCGGGAACCATCGCCATCGCCGGGGCCAGGATGAAGATCGGCCGGTAGGCGTCGGACGGGACGATGTCCTCCTTCATCAGGAACTTGATCCCGTCGGCCACCGGCTGGAACAGGCCCAGCGGGCCGACGCGGTTGGGGCCCCAGCGGAACTGGATCACGCCCGAGACCCGACGCTCGATCCAGGTCATCACCGCCACCACGCCCAGCAGCGAGTTGACGACGATCAGCACCTTGGCGAACGTCGTTCCGATCTGGAAGCCCAGGTCCGTCGAGAACCAGTCCAACACGTCGTCTACCTCGATCGCCGGGTGCGGTTCAGACCGCCGCGGCCTCGTCGATCTTGCCCATCACGCCCAGCAGCCCGACGTCTTCGGGATCGATCCCGTCGAGCTGCGACACGGCCTTCGCGGCGGCGCGGAAGACGTCCGCGTGGCTGGTCCAGGCCGGCCACGTCAGCCCGGCCGCCTGCGCGAGCTCGGCCGCCACGCGCCAGCCGGGCCGGCCCTCGCCCCGGGGACGCCGCGCGCGGCTGACCCGTTGCACGCGACCCTGGAAGTTGACCAGGTGCCCGTCTTCCTCGCTCCACGAGGCGCACGGCAGCAACGACGTCGCCTGCGCCGCGGCCGCCGAACGGAACGGCCCGACGTGGATCAGGTCGGTCAGCTTGCCCCGCGTCGCGTCGTCGAGCACGGGTGTGTCGTCGGGATCCAGCGGGTCGCCGACCAGCAACAGCGTGTCGACCTCGCCGCGTGCGATCGCCTCGAGCACCGCCTGCTCGCCGGTGGCCTCGCCGAACAGCCAGCGCGCGCCCTGCGAGTCCGCACCCTTGTCGGCGCGGATCAGGATCTCGTCGTCCCGGCCGCGCTCGATGCGCCGCACCGCGGTGCGCAGCTTGCCGAGCCCGGCGAGCAGCTCGCGCCACGCGAACAGGTTCTCCACGGTCAGCCGCGGCGACAGGATCGCGGCGGCGCGCCCGGACGCGGCCGCGGCGCGGAGCCGCTCCGCCGCCTGCTCCAGCGCCGGCTCCCACTCGACGTCGCTGCCCGCCGGCGATTGCGCGGTCTTCGCGCGCTCGGTGACGTAGAGACGCTGGAACGACAGCCGTCCCTCGTCGCAGATCCAGTGCCCGTTCACCGCTTCGTTGGCGCGCGGGACGATGCGCTTGATCCGGTCGTCGAACTGCCCCGGCGAGGTGAACTGGACGTTCTGCGTGCCGGTGCCGAGGACGATGTTGCAGCCGCGGGCGCAGCCGGCGCAGATCGTGGGCGTGTTCTTGAGATACCAGACCCGGGTCTGGAACCGGAACTCCTTCAGCGTCAGCGCGCCCACCGGGCAGATGTCGGCGACGTTGCCCGAGTACGGGTTGTCGAGCTGCTTGCCCGGGTAGAGGCCGATCTGGGTCTTGTTGCCGCGCTGGAAGAACGCCAACTCGCCGGTCTTCGTGATCTCGTCGCAGAACCGGGTGCAGCGGCTGCACTGGATGCAGCGCTCCTGGTCCAGCAGCACGTGCGGGCCGATGTCGACCGCCTTGGCCAGGCTGAGCTTGGGCTCGACGTAGCGGCTGTCGCCCGTGCCGTACTCGACGGCGTAGTCCTGCAGGTGGCACTCGCCGGCCTGGTCGCAGATCGGGCAGTCCAGCGGATGGTTGATCAGCAGGAACTCCATCACCGCCTCGCGGGCCTGTTTGACCCGCTCGTTCTCGGTGTGGACGACCATCCCGTCGGCGACCGGCGTGTAGCAGCCGATCGCCAGCTTGGGCATCTTCTCGACCTCGACCAGGCACATCCGGCAGTTGCCGGCGATCGACAGGCCGGGGTGGTAGCAGTAGTGCGGAACCTCGCGGCCGACGGTCAGCGCGGCCTGGAGGATCGTCTTGCCCTCCTCGACCTCGATCTCCTCGCCGTCGATGGTGATCTTGACCATCATGCCCCCGTGCGGACCGCCGGGCGGGCCAGCGCCTCGAACTCCGGGCGGAACTTCTTGACGAACGACTTGGCGGGCCACGCCATCGCCTCGCCCAGCGCGCAGATCGTGTTGCCCTCGATGTTGTCGGCGACGTCGTGGAGCAGATCGACGTCCTCGGGCCGGCCGCCCCCGTCGAGCATCCGGCGCAGGATCGTCTCGATCCAGCGACAGCCCTGGCGGCAGGGTGTGCACTGGCCGCACGACTCGTGGGCGTAGAAGTAGGCGATCCGGTGCAGCGCCTTGACCATGCAGGTGCTGCTGTCCATCACCATCACGCCGGCCGAGCCGAGCATCGAGCCGACCGCGGCCAGCGAGTCGAAGTCCATGTCGACCTGGCACTCCTCGGCGGTCAGCACGGGCACCGAGGAGCCGCCGGGGATGCAGGCCTTGAGCGGACGGTCGTCGTGGAGCATCCCGCCGGCGTGCTCGTGGATCAGCTCCATCAGCGGGGTGCCCATGTCCGCCTCGTAGACGCCGGGCCGCTTGAGGTGCCCGCTCATGCAGTACAGCTTGGGTCCGGTGTTCTTCTTGTCCTTGCCGATCGAGGAGAACCAGTCGGCCCCGCGCTCGATGATGAACGGCGTGCAGGCCAGCGTCTCGACGTTGTTGATCGTGGTCGGGCGGCCCCACACGCCCCGTTGCGCCGGGAACGGCGGCTTCAGCCGCGGGTAGCCGCGGTCGCCCTCCAGCGAGCTCATCAGCGCCGTCTCCTCGCCGCAGATGTAGGCGCCGGCGCCGCGGTGCACGATCACGTCGCAGTCCCAGCCGCTGCCGAGGATGTTCTTGCCCGCGTAGCCCTTGTCGTAGGCCTCGGCGATCGCCCGGTCGAGCACGTCCGCCGGGTGCACGAACTCGCCGCGGATGTAGATGTAGCAGGTCGAGGCGCGGATCGCGTAGGACGCGATCAACGAGCCCTCGATGCACAGGTGCGGGTCCTGCTCCATCAGCAGCCGGTCCTTGAACGTGCCCGGCTCCGACTCGTCGGCGTTGTTCAGCAGGTAGTGCGGCCGCTCGGGGTCGACCTGCTTGGGCATGAACGACCACTTGAGACCGGTCGGGAAGCCGGCCCCGCCGCGCCCGCGCAACCCCGAGCTCTTGACCTCCTCGGTCACCGCCTCAGGAGTCATCGACGTCACGGCCTTGCGCAGGGCCCGGTAGCCCCCGCCGGCCTCGTAGACCGCGATGCTCTCCGAGTGCTCCTTGTCGATGTTGCGCGTGAGGACCTTTTCCGCCATCTGCCTCGTCCGATCGGCCGCTCAGGAGCAGCGGGCCAGGATCTCGTCGACCTTCTCGTGGGTCAGGTCTTCGTGGTATTCGTCGTTGAGCTGGAACATCGGCGCCGTGCCGCACGAGCCGAGACACTCGACGCGGACGAGCGAGAACTTGCCGTCGGGCGTGGTCTCGCCGGTCTTGATGCCGAGCTTGCCCTCGAGGTGGGCGAGCAGCTCGTCGCTGCCGCGCAGCATGCAGGACAGCGTGGTGCAGACCTGGATGTGGTGCCGTCCCGAAGGCTGCTGCTTGTACATCGTGTAGAACGTCACGCAGCCGTGCACGTGGGCCGGACTGACGCCGAGGCGTTTGGCGACCCACTGCTCGGACTTCAGGTCGATCCAGCCCTGGTGGTGCTGGACTTCCCACAGCACGGGCAGCGTTGCCGCCTTGGGCACGGGGTAGCGCGTGACGATCTCGTCGACCTTCTTCTCGAACTCGGGACCGAACATCGGGACTCGCTCCGGCGTCAGCGGTCGACCTCGCCCATCACGGGGTCGAGGCTGGCAATGTTGGCGATCACGTCCGCGACCAGGCCGCCTTCGACCAGGTGCGGCAGCGCGAACAGGTTGTTGAAGCTCGGCGAGCGGATGCGCAGGCGGTACGGCGAGCGACCGCCGGTGGAGATGATGTAGAAGCCCAGCTCGCCCTTCGGGACCTCGGTCGAGTGGTAGACCTCTCCGGCCGGGCACTCGAACCCCTCGGTGACGATCATGAACTGGTGGATCAGCTCCTCCATGCTCGTCAGCACCTCCTGCTTGGGCGGCAGGAAGATCTTGGGGTCGTCGACGTTGACCGGACCGTCGGGGATGTTGCGGATCGCCTGGTCCAGGATGCGCACCGACTGGCGCATTTCCTCCAACCGCACCAGGTAGCGGTCGTAGATGTCGCCCTCGGTGCCGGTGGGCACGTCGAACTCGAAGTTCTCGTAGCCCAGGTAGGGCCGTGCCCTGCGCAGGTCGTGGTCGACGCCGGTGGCGCGCAGCCCGGGGCCGGTCATGCCGAACGCGACCGCGTCTTCGGGGCTGAGCTTGCCGACGCCCTGGGTGCGCTTGAGCCAGATCGTGTTGTTGGTCAGCAGATGCTCGTACTCGTCCACGCGCCCGGGCATCGCGTCGACGAACTCGCGCAGCCGGCCCAGCCACTCCGGGGTCACGTCGTAGGCCACGCCGCCGACGCGGGTGAACGAGGTGGTCAACCGCGCGCCGCAGAGGTCCTCGACCAGGTCGTAGTGCCACTCGCGGTCCTTGAAGGTGTGGAAGAACACCGTCGCGGCGCCGAGGTCCAGCGCGTGGGTGCCGAGCCACAGCTGGTGCGAGCCGATCCGCGCCAGCTCGTTGCAGATGATGCGGATGAACTCGCAGCGCGGCGGCACGCGCACGCCGAGCAGCTCCTCGACCGCCAGCGCGAAGCCGACGTTGGCCGCCAGCGGGCTCAGGTAGTCCATGCGGTCGGTGTACGGGATGAACTGCAGGTAGGTGCGGTTCTCGGCGATCTTCTCCATCCCGCGGTGCAGGTAGCCGAGGTGCGGCACCGCCTTGACCACCCGCTCGCCGTCGAGCTGCAGCACCAGCCGCAGCACGCCGTGGGTCGCCGGGTGGGACGGTCCCATGTTGACCGTCACGATGTCCGGGTTGTCCGGATGGCGCTCGAAGGTCTGGGTCATCACCGGTCACCCGCGGTACAGCGGGAACTCCTTGCGCAGCGGGTAGTCGGTGTACTCCTCGGGCATCAGGATCCGGCGCGGGTCGGGGTGGTCGGAGAACTCGACGCCGAACATGTCGTAGGTCTCGCGCTCGTTCC
>JBFKMV010000124.1:0-15080 GCA_041629655.1 Candidatus Polarisedimenticolaceae bacterium | reverse complement strand
GCGTCCTTCTCGATGTGCTTGCGGTACTCGGCCAGCGTCGTCGCGCCGATACAGCGCAGCTGCCCGCGGGCCAGCGCCGGCTTGAGCAGGTTCGCCGCGTCCACCGCGCCCTCGGCCGCGCCGGCACCGACCAGCGTGTGCAGCTCGTCGATGAACAGCACGATCCGGCCCTCGGACTCCTCGATCTCCTTGAGCACCGCCTTCAGCCGGTCCTCGAACTCGCCGCGGTACTTCGAGCCCGCGATCAGCGCGCCGAGGTCCAGCGCGACGACCTGGCGGTCCTTCAGCGTCTCCGGCACGTCGCCGTCGGCGATGCGGCGCGCCAGGCCCTCGGCGATCGCGGTCTTGCCGACGCCGGGGTCGCCGATCAGCACCGGGTTGTTCTTGGTCCGGCGACACAGCACCTGCATCGTGCGGCGGATCTCCTCGTCGCGCCCGATCACGGGATCGAGCTTGTTCTGCCGCGCCAGCTCGGTCAGGTCGCGCGCGTAACGCTTGAGCGCCTGGTACTTGTCCTCGGGATTCTGGTCGGTGACGCGGGTCGTGCCGCGCACGTCCCGGAGCGCGGCGAGCACGCCCTCGGGCGTCGCGCCGAGCCGGCGCAGCACCTCGGCCGCCTCGCCGCGGCCCCGCGCCATCGCCAGCAGCAGGTGCTCGGTGGACAGGTACTCGTCCTGGAACTCGCGCTCGGCGCGCTCGGCTCCCTTGAACACCTCCTGGAGCGAGCGCGAGAGCCCGACCTGCACGTCGCCTTCCACCTTACCGATGGCGGACAACCGCTCGTCGGCCGCGGCGCCGACGGCGCGCGGGTCGACACCCAGACGCTGCAGGATCGGCCGGACGATGCCCTCGTCCTGGCCCGCCAGCACCCGCAGCAGGTGCAGCGGGGTGAGCTCGGGGTGGCGCCGGTCGGCAGCCAGCTGCTGCGCCTCCTGAAGCGCCTGCTGCGATTTCAACGTGAGCTTGTCGAGACGCATGTTGCCTCCGCCCCTGGTCCGAGAACGTTGCTGGGTGTCCGGGGTGCTGCCGCCACCGGGCGACACCCCCGGGTTGGGATCGCAAGGGCGGTTTGTCAAGCCGGCGGCCGGACGGGCCCGCCACGACGGGCTATTTCGGATCGACGCGGCAGGGGAAGGCGAGGCCCGGCGTGTGCTCGCCCTCGAAGCGCACCAGCCGCAGTCGCGCGTCCCGCAGCACCGAGAACAGGTTGCCCGAGATCGTGCAGCGCACGGCTCCGCCGGACCCCCCGTCGGTGATCGCGAGCGAGTGGGGCGCCGAGAGCGAGAAGTCGCCGCTCGTCGCGTCCTGGGTGTGGACGCCCAGCACCGACAGCACCAGCACCCCGCCGCCGGCCTGCGCCAGCGCCGCGGGCAGGTCCAGGGGCTCGGCGTCCTCGAGGTGCAGCGTGTCCAGCGAGAACGGCAGCGGCGTCGGCTCCCGGCCGAGCCGCTTGGCGTACTTGAGGTCGAGCAACGGCGCGACCAGTTTCCCGCCCTCGATGTAGGCGCAGCGCGCCGCGGGGACGCCCTCGGTGGTGAAGCGGTACGAGCCGCTCTTGAGCGGCTCCAGCGGGTCGAGCCGCAACCCGAGGTCCTCGCGCAGCACGGGCCGTCCGGCTCCGAACTCCTCGACCCGGAAGTGGCTCTCGTGGTTGGCGACGGCGGACCCGTCGAGATTGTGCAGCAGCGTGCCCAGCACGTACTGCTCGACCACGCCCGGGTGCAGGATCACCGGCCGCGTGTCGCCCGGCGCGGGGGGCGCCGGCTGCCGCAGGGCCAGCGTCAGCTCGACCAGCCGGTCCAGGCGGCTCTCGAACTCGTCGTCGGGCTCGAGCCGGCGCGCTCCGTGACCGCTGCCCAGCTTGCCCTCGAGGCTGACCGACCACCCGGTGGAGGTGCCGCGTCCGGAAACGTCGAGTCCCGCCGAGGTGACCAGCCGCGCCGCGCCCTCGGCCGCCGAGAACGAGCCGCTCCAGGTCTCGAGCCCGTGCTCCTCGACGCGGCGGCGGACCGACGCCAGGCGCCCGGCCAGCACCGCGGTGTCGCCCCCGGCCAGCGCCGCGACGTCCGCGTCGTGGAGCTCGACCTCGGGCAACGGCGCCGGCCCCAGCACCTGCGCCGCGTCGGGATCGTCGTAGGCCGCGGTGCGGGCCTGGGCCAGCGCGGCCTCGGGTTCCTGGACCAGCTGGCGGCGCTCCAGCGACCCGCGGCTGACCAGGCCGTCCGACCAGACCAGCAGGTAGCGCGCCCCGCAGCCGTCGGCGATGCTCATCGGCGTGTGGGCGCTGCCGGCGTCGCGGTCCTTGATGCCGAGGTTCAGGCCGCGCCGCTCGCTGGCGTAGACCGACCAGCGCTCGATCCCCGTGCCCCGGTCGCGGAACGTCCCGAGCGCGGCGAGAAACCGCTCCAGCTCCACCTCACGCTCCTCCGAGGCGGACCGTCGGGTCGGGGTCGAGCATCAGGAAGTAGTGGCTGCCGCCGCTGGACGGAACGCTCTGGCCCCACTTGCCGCAGTAGCCCATGGCGTCCAGCATCAGCGGCCCGAACGCCTCGCGGATCGATTGCAGCGCGCCGAACATCGAGCCCGAGAAGATCGCGGGCTTCCAGAAGCGGATCCGGTCGCGCCCCAGCGTGTAGATCGCCTTGCAGTTGAAGACGAAGTCGCCGCTGGAGGTGTTGACCTGGCCGCCGCTGTAGCCCGACAGGTAGACCACCTCGGGATGCCGTTGGAACACGCCGGCGCCGGCCAGCAGGTCGCGCACCTGCTCCGGACCG
Source organism: Candidatus Polarisedimenticolaceae bacterium (assembly GCA_041629655.1). Classification (GTDB taxonomy): domain Bacteria; phylum Acidobacteriota; class Polarisedimenticolia; order Polarisedimenticolales; family Polarisedimenticolaceae; genus JBFKMV01. The sequence goes on along the minus strand of JBFKMV010000124.1, from coordinate 12,306 downwards.
TAGTCCTCGAAATCGCCCGCCGCCGGGAGCGGGTCGTCGACCTCGATGCGGATGTTGGTCATCCGCGGCAGCGGGCTCGAGCGGAACGACTCCGCCCGTTCGGCGCCCGTCACCCGGACGCCGCCGGGACCTGCGGACCACGGGTCCGACAACGCGTCGTGCAGCCGGCCGTGATCGACGATCGTCGCCGGTTCGCGTCGCAACCCGTTGGCGCTGATGGGCTGCCAGGCGTGATCGTCCGCGATCGGCTCGTCGATGATCGAGACGTGCGACGCCCCGACCGTGTCGCCGCTGCGGAACCGGCCGTCGCGCGCCAGGATCGAGGAGCGAAAACCGTCGGCCTCCGAGGCGTGGCCGAACGCCTCGTGCGCCAGCCCCTTGGCCAGCGCATAGTCGATCAGCAGCGGGAAGCTGCCCGCGGGATGGGTCGCCGCGCCGGGCAGATCGCGGGCCAGGCGCGCGGCCTTCTCCGCGCGGCGCAGGAACAGCGCCAGGCGCGGCTCGTCCCAGGGCAGGCCCGGGCCGGGACCGAACACGGCGGCGCTGACGCTGTGTCGCGAGTCGTCGCCGCCGCTGGTGGCGCTGAGCGTCAGCCCGCAACGCGGCATCGCGAAGGTCACGTCCGTGCCGTCGGAACGGAAGATGCGCCAGGCGTCCAGCTCGGCGCGGTAGCTGATCCGCAGCGCCACCCCGGGTACCCGCGCGCCGACCTCGCGCTCCAGCTCGGCGAGCCGCTTGGCGACTTCAGGGAGGTCGACCTGGTCGAACCGTTCGATGCCCGCGGGAACCCGGCGCTCGCGCAGCGGCTCGAGCCGTGGAATCGGCGCGCGGGAACACCCCAGGCCGCGGCCCGCGCGAGCCACCTCGAGCGCGCGGTCGAGCAGGTCCAGCGCCGGCTCGGACCTGAGATCGTCCCGGCTGGCCAGCGCGGTCCCGCCCTCGGGCGTGTAGACCTGGACCCCGTGCCCGGTCGAGGAGCTGACCACGGTGGCCTCGGTGCGCCCGCGGCGCACCACCACGCGACGCGCGCTGCGGGCCTGGCAACGCCAGATCGACAGAGCGCCGGCCCGCGCCGCCCGATGCCCGAGCTCCGCACCGAGCTCGGAAATCGCTTCCAGTTCCTCGATCATGGGTCCCGGACCATAACCCGCCGCCGGGGACCCGTGCAACAGGCCGCGACCGGGTCCGGGCTGCAGTATTTCAAGCTTCGCGGCGACGCCGGCCGAGGTTTGACTGGGGGGCCGGCGAAGTCTAGATTCGACCCAGGCCGGCCGCCCGCACGGGGCGTGGGATCCGGTGTGTAAAACGGGCAGACCATGTACGTTCGCTGCGCAGACTGCAAGGCTTCCAGCTGGGTCCCGCCGCTCGAGGACGACCGGCCGCAGGGCTTCGAGTGCAAGTCGTGCGGCGAGTCGTTCACCGCGCGCGCCGACGAACGGCTGGGCCACGACCCCAAGCAGCAGCACGCCAACGCGCGGAAGTTCGCCGAGGCACACCAGATCGATCTGCCCAGTGCCTACACCGTGCTGCTGGGGATCGCGCCGCTGGAGCGGATGGTGCGGGAGGATCGTCCGCAGATCGACGCGCCGGAGTCGGTGGACGACGCGCTGCCGGAACCGGTCCCGGTCGTCACCGGCGGTCGCAAGCGGCTGCGCTACGATCCGGGGTTCCGCTCCGCGGTCGAGCAGGGCTACCTCACCGTGCAGCAGGCGACCCAGCGCGGCAAGCGCGACGTCTACGCGGCCAAGCTGGCCAGCCGCCACCGCTTGCCGCTCCGGACCGCGTTCATGGTCGCCGACAACCAGATCACGATCCGTGAGGCGCTGCAGGAGAAGGAACAGGCCCAGCAGGCCGTCGAGTCCGTAAGCAAGCCCAAGCGCAAGGGGTTGGGCACGGGCCAGAAGGCGATCGCGTTCACCTTCGCGGCGGTGCTGTTCGGCGCGGTCGGCGCCTACGGCTGGATGCTGTGGACCCAGCAGGTCGGCCGCAGCCGCGAGGCCGAAGCGCGGACGGAGCTGTACCAGGAGCCGAACCCTGCGGGCCGCGTCGCGTCGCTGGCCGGTGCCGCGACGGACGCCACGCCCGCGCCGGCGACCGGGCGCTCCGCGGTGAAGATCGACACCGACGCGGAGGGTCGCATCACGCGCGTCGACGGTCCGGACCCGATGTCGGTGCTCGAATCGTACTGCGCGTCGTCCGGCGGAATGGAGCCGCTCCAGCTCGCCCCGGCCACCGCGGGCTTCTCCAGCATCCGCCTGGGTTACCTGCGCGACTTCGACAACCTGGAGTCGATGTTCGCGATCCGGATCCGGCGCGACGCGCGCACGCGGCGCTGGGTCGCCGGCGACGGCCACGAGCCGATCCGGCCCTCGCGGGCGGAGCCGCCTGCCGTGACCTCCGACGTGACACCCGCTCGCTGAGCGGCCCACCACGGCGCATCGATCATCCGGCGGCGCGCCCGTCCGATCCCGAAACGAACCGCATGACGCGACTGATCAACCTCGTCCTCTACCAGGCCGGGTGGTTCGCCTGCGTGCTCGGCGCGGCGCGCGGACATCCCTGGATCGGTGGCGCGGCGGCGTTGTCGCTGGTCGCCGTCCATGCGCTGCTGGCCCGGGAGCGGGCCCGCGAGCTGCGGCTGCTCGTGGCGGCGAGCCTGATCGGAGCGGTTCTGGACAGCCTGCAGGTCCTGCTCGGCACCCTGCGCTTCGAGACCGGGCAGCCGGTGCCGTGGCTGATGCCGCCCTGGATCCTGGTGATGTGGGCGCAATTCGCGACGTTGCTGCGGTTCTCGCTGGGCTGGCTGCTGGGCCGCGCCGGGCTCGCGGCGCTGCTCGGAGCCGCGGGCGGACCGGTGGCGTTTTTGGCCGGCGAGCGCCTGGGAGCGGTCCGGCTGCACCCCGAGACCTGGCCGTCGCTGCTCAGCCTCGCCGCGGCATGGGCGATCGCCATGGCGCTGTTGATCCGGCTCGCCGGAACCGAGCGCGGAGCCTATCGCGGGTTCGACGGGCGCGGTGGCCAGGGGAAGAAGGCGCTGGTGCGCTCGACGTAGTCGCGGTACGCCGGCCGGGTTTCCCGCAGCTTCTGTTCCAGCAACGCCACTCCCGAGACCTTCATCAACAGGAAGGTCATCAGCAGCGGGCCGACCACGGTCCACCAGGCGCCCGGAACGGCGAGCGCGACCAACCACAGCCCCCACCACACCAGCGCGTCGCCGAAGTAGTTCGGGTGGCGGGTGTAGCGCCACAGGCCGCGGTCCATCACCTGGCCCCGGTTCTCCGGACGGCTCTTGAACCACGCCAGCTGGAGATCCCCGATCGACTCGAACAGGAATCCGATCGCGAACAGCGCCGCTCCCGCCAGCTCCGGCCATGACGGCCAGACGGGAGCCGGCCCGCGCTGCGCCGCCGCGAGCGGCCAGGACACGACCCACAGGATCAGCGCCTGCAGTCCGAACACGACGAACAGGCTGGCCAGCGGGAACGACGGGCCCCACCGCTCGCGCATCTCCCGGTAGCGGTAGTCCTCGCCCCGGCCGTGATTGCGCCAGGCGATGTAGCCGGACAGCCGCACGCCCCACAGCGTCACCAGCAGCGGCACCAGCAGGCGGCGCCCGTCCTCCGGCGCCAGCGCGTAGTAGACCCACGCCACGAGCACGAAACCGAGCCCCCAGAACGCGTCGACGATGCTGGCGTCGCGCTTGACCAGGCTCAGCGCCCATACGGCGACCATCAGCGAGATCGCGGCAGCAAGACCGATCGAGAGCGTCGACAGCATCGGTCCTCCGTCAGCGGGCGTCGGGCCCGGAACCCAGCAGCAGCGCGGGCATCGAGAATCGCGGGCCGAGCGTGATCACGGCGCGCAACAGGTACACGGCGATCGCGATGTTGCCCAGCAGCAGCAACGCCACCAGCCAGCCGATCCGCGCGATCCAGCTTCGCTCGCGATAGGCCACCCACAGCCAGACGGTCAGGAAGCCGAAGTAGGCGTCGGCCAGCGTGGCGCGGAACCACGGATCCGGCCACAGCTCGACGGCGGCCGTCAGCACGCCGCGGTCCAGACTGGCGGCGATGGTCACCCCCAGCATCCCCAGCAGCACCAGCACCGCGAACGCGATCAGGCCTCCCCGCATCGCTCGACCTCCCCCTGACGGCATCCCGCCGCCGGCTCCAGCAGGTAATGCGCGACGAACCACTCGGCCCCCCGGCGGTAGCCGAACAGCTCGGCGCAGGCGAGGAAGAAGATCCTCCAGCGCTCGACCCAGGCCCGCGCCGCATCGCCGTAGACTCCGCGGAAGATCCGCCCGATCTCGTCGCGCCGCGCGTCCAGCCGCGCCAGCCAGGCGCGGAGCGTCCGCTCGTAGTGGGTGCCCTCGACCGTCCACCGCTCGGCCACGTAGAGGTCGTCGCGGAACCGCGGCAGCAGGTCGAACGAGGGCATCATCCCGCCGGTGAAGAAGTGACGCGTCATCCAGTCCCGGTCCCCGTCGACCTCGTAGAAGTAGGCCGACTCGCGGTGACAGAACACGTGCACGAACAGCCGACCCCCGGGTTCCAGCCACGAGGCGATCCGCCGCAACAGCAGCTCGTAGTTGCGCACGTGCTCGAACATCTCCACCGACACGACGCGGTCGAAGCGCCGCGCGGGGTCGAAGGCGTTGATGTCCCGGGTCACGATCTCGACGCCGGACAGTCCCGTCCGGTCCCGCGCGGCCTCGATGAACTCCCGTTGAGCGGCCGAGTTGGAGACCCCCAGCACGCGGCAGCGCGGGTAGCGCTCGGCGATCCACAGCGCCAGCGAGCCCCAGCCGCAGCCGAGGTCGAGCACCTGCATGCCGTCCTCGATCCCGGCGCGGCGGCAGGTCAGCTCGAGCATCGCCTCCTCGGCGCCGGCGAGATCTTCGACGCCCGCGGGCCAGTAGCCCGAGCTGTACTTGAGACGCCGGCCCAGCACGAGCCGGAAAAACTCGGGCGGCAGCTCGTAGTGCTGCGCGTTGGCGGCGTCGGCGTGAACGGCGATCGGCCCCTGGCGCATCCGCGCCATCAGCTCGCGTCGCGCACCGTCGCCACCGCCGATCGAACGCAGCCGGTCGCGCAACGAGCGCCGGATTCCGGCGCGCAGCAGGACGTCGGGCACCAACCCCGTGTCGAGCAGCCTGGTGATGCGACCGTTCATCGAAACCCCCTGCGCGATCCTAGACCGCGCTCAGGCCTCGTTCCAGGCTTTCCGCCGCGGTCTTTGACGGCGCCGCGCCCGCGGAGGTACGCTGCCCCGGTGAGCGACTCGATCCGGGCGCGGCTGGAGGAAGCCGAGAACCGCAGGCTCGCGCCGTACGCCCTGCGCTCGTCGCGCGCCACGCGGCGCCGTGCGGTGGAGGACGAGGGCCGCGCCTTCGACTACCGCACCGACTTCCAGCGCGACCGCGACCGCATCGTCTACAGCCGCGCCTTCCGGCGCCTGCGCCAGAAGGCCCAGGCGGGAATGCTGCCGGCCTACGAGGACCACCGCCGCAACCGGCTGACCCACACGCTCGAGGTGGCCCAGCTGGCGCGTACGATCGGGCGGGCGCTGGCGCTGAACGAGGACCTGATCGAGGCGGTCGCGCTGGGCCACGACCTGGGGCAGCCGGCCTTCGGACCGACCGGCGAGCGGGCGCTCTCCGAGCTGATGAGCGGTCTCCTGGACGGCCGCGGCGGCCCGGGCCTGGGGGACCAGGGCGGGTTCTGGAGCGCTTGGCAGGGGCTGCGCGTCGTCGACCGGCTGGAGAAGCGCTACGACCATCCCGGGCTCAACCTGACCGACGCGGTGCGCGAGGGGATCCTCAAGGCGGGGGACTGGCAGCGCGTGCCGCCCGAGCCGCTGGAAGGCGTCGCCCCCGGCCGGCCTCCGGTGTTCGAGGTCCAGGTCGTGGCGCTGGCGGACCGGCTGGCCACGGCGCTGTCCGACCTGGACGACGCGCTCCAGACCGGGGCGGTCGATCCGGAGCAGGCCGAGCGGCTGCGCGCCGTGCAGGAGCTGCGCAAGAAGCTCGGCGCCCGTTATCGCCCTCGCGGCGGCCGGTTCATGAAGGCCAACGCGATCCACCGCGGGCTGACGCACCTCTTGGTGACCGGTGCGCTGCTGGCCAGCGCGCGGTCGCTCCAGGCCTGGGGCGAAGCGCAGCGTGTCGACACGCCCGCGGCGTTCCTGGAACGCTACGGTGAGGGTGCCGTGCGCGGCGACGAGGTGACGCTGCCCGAGGCCACGCGCGGGCTGCTGGAGGACCTGGAGGGGTTCCTCGAGGGTCGCGTGCACCGCGGCCGCGAGGCGGACCGCGTGGAGAGTCGCGGCCGCCGCGTGATGCTCGGGCTGTTCGCGGCCTACCACGCCGCCCCCGGCCTGCTCGACGACGCGACGCTGTTGCGGTTCAAGGAAACCGCCGGTGTGCGGTACCTCCGCGACGTGCCCCGCGAGGCGGTGGACGCCGAGGTGCGCAAGAACTACCGGCGGGATCCGCGCTACGCGCGCCTGCTGGCCGACTGGCTGGCGGGGATGACCGACGCCTACGCGCTGGCCGAGCACGCGCGGCTGACCGAGATGGGCGCCGTGCCGATCCCCAGCGCCGAGCAGCTGCGCCGCGAGGAGAGCTGAGCCGGTGGTAGAATGGCGGTTCGTCCCGCCGAATCCCGAATGAGAGGTCCGAGATGAAAAACCGTCCCCTGCGCGCGGTCGACCCCGAGGTCGCCGAGGCGATCCACCAGGAAACGCTCCGGCAGGCCGAGGGGCTGGAGCTGATCGCCTCCGAGAACTTCGTCAGCGAGGCGGTGCTCGAGGCGACCGGCTCGGTGTTCACCAACAAGTACGCCGAGGGCTACCCCGGACGGCGCTACTACGGCGGTTGCGAGCACACCGACGTCGTCGAGCGACTGGCGCGCGACCGCGCCAAGGAGCTGTTCGGAGCCGAGGCCGCCAACGTCCAGCCGCACTCGGGCAGCCAGGCCAACCAGGCCGTCTACATGACCGTGCTGAAGCCCGGCGACACGGTGCTGGGAATGTCTCTCGACCACGGCGGCCACCTGACGCACGGCCACCCGCTGAACCTGTCCGGGATCCTCTACGACATCGTCGGTTACGGGGTGCGCAAGGACGACGAGACGATCGACTACGACGCGCTCGCGCGGCTGGCCCGGGAGCACCGGCCGAAGCTGATCATCGCCGGGGCCTCGGCGTACCCGCAGGTCATCGACTTCGAGCGGATCGGCCGGATCGCGCGCGACGTCGAGGCGCATTCGATGGCCGACATCGCCCACATCGCGGGCATGGTCGCGACGGGGCGGCACCCCAGCCCGGTGCCGCACTTCGACTTCGTCACCAGCACCACGCACAAGACGCTGCGCGGGCCGCGCGGCGGCCTGATCCTGTGCCGGAAGAAATTCGCCAAGGACCTCAACCGGTTGGTGTTCCCGGGCCTGCAGGGCGGTCCGCTGGTCCACGTGATCGCGGCCAAGGCGGTGGCGTTCAAGGAGGCGCTCGATCCGTCGTACCGCGAGTACATCGACCGCGTGCTCGAGAACGCCACCGTGCTGGCACGCGAGATCGGCGAGCGCGGGTATCGCATCGTGTCGGGCGGCACCGCGACCCACCTGTTCCTGGTCGACGTGTTCTCCAGGGGCATCACCGGCAAGGACGCCGAGAAGGCGCTGGAGACGGCCGGGATCACGGTCAACAAGAACGCGATCCCGTTCGATCAGAATCCGCCGATGATCGCCAGCGGCCTGCGCATCGGCACCCCGGCCGTGACCACCCGCGGGATGGGCCCGGCCGAGATGCAGACGATCGGCGAGCTGATCGGCCGCGCACTCGCGTCGCGCGAGGACGAGGCCGCGCTGGCCGCGATCCGGCAGGAGGTCCAGACGCTCGCGGCGAAGTTCCCGCTGTACGCGGAGCGTCTCGCCGCGAGCGCGCAGCACTCCTGAGCCGCCGGACGGCCGCCGTGACCGAAGCCGCTCGCGACTCGTTCTTCGGCCCGGGCGGCCGGCTGGCGACGGCCCACCCGGCCTACGAGCACCGGCCGGGCCAGGAGGGGATGGCCCGCGCCGTGGCGCGGGTGCTCGACGGCGGCGGCAGCCTGATGGTCGAGGCCGGCACGGGGACCGGCAAGACGCTGGCCTACCTGGTGCCGGCGATCGAGTCCGGACGGCGCGTGGTCGTCTCGACCGGCACGCGCAATCTCCAGGACCAGGTGTTCACCCAGGATCTGCCGTTCCTGCGCGAGCGCGCCGGGCTGTCGTTCACGGCGGCGCTGATGAAGGGGCGCGACAACTACCTCTGCAAGCGCCGCTTCGCCGAGTTCGAGCGCGAGCCGCTGCTGGAGGAGCTGGGCGAGCGCGGCTACATCGACGTGATCCGGGACTGGAGTCGGACCACCGAGAGCGGGGACCGGGCCGAGATCGCCGAGCTGCCCGACCAGCTGCGGATGTGGCGCGACGTCAACGCGCGCGCCGACACCTGCACCGGCTCGCGCTGTCCAGAGTTCGAGACCTGCTGGCTGACGGTGATGAAACGGCGGGCCCAGCAGGCCCAGGTCGTCGTGGTCAACCACCACCTGTTCTTCGCCGACCTGGCGGTGCGCACGTCCTACGGCTCGGTGCTCCCCGACTACGACACGGTGATCTTCGACGAGGCGCACCTGCTGGAGGAGATCGCCACGCTGTACTTCGGCGTCCAGGTCTCGGCCGGGCAGCTGGAGGAGCTGGCGCGCGGCGCCGAGTCCGCGGCGCGCCGGGCCGGCGGGCCGCAGTCGGGCGGCGGCGGGGCCGCGGCGCTGCGGGAATGCGGCAAGGAGTTCTTCCTGCCGTTCCGCGAGCGGCTCCACGGCGTCACCGGGAGGCTGCCCCTGGAACCGCCGGACCGCGGCGGCCCGGAGGTCGAAGCGGAGTGGGCCCTGCTCTGCGAGTGCCTCGACGAGGTCGCGCGCCAGGCCGCCCGCAACGCGGTCCGGCCGGAGCAGACCGACGCCCTGCTGCAGCAGGTCGACACGCTCCGCGACGGTCTGGAGCAGGTGCTGCGCCGGGACGACGCCGCGTTCGTCTACGGGATGGAATCCCGCGGGCGCCACAACGTGGTGCTCTCGGCCGCTCCGATCGACGTCTCGACGCTGTTGCGCGGCAACCTGTTCGACGAGCTCTACGGCTGCGTGCTGACCTCGGCCTCGCTGGCGGTCGAGGGGCGCTTCGACTTCTTCCAGCAGCGGTTGGGGCTCGCCGACGCCGAGACCCTGATCGTGCCCTCGCCGTTCGACCATCGCGGCCAGGCGGTGCTGTACCTGCCGCAACGGATGCCCGAGCCGCGCGCGCGCAGCTTCGTCGAGCGGGCGCTGGAGGAGATCACGTCGCTGCTGGAGATCACCCGCGGCCGGGCGTTCGTGCTGTTCACCTCCCACGCCATGCTGCGGCGCGTCCGCGAGGGCCTGGGCGACGCCTGGCCGCTGCTGGTCCAGGGCGAGGGAAGCAAGATCGCGCTGGTCGAGCGGTTCAAGCGCACGCCGCGGGCCGTGCTGCTGGGCACCACCTCGTTCTGGCACGGCGTGGACGTGCCCGGCGAGGCGCTGTCGCTGGTCGTCATCGACAAGCTGCCCTACGACGTGCCCAGCGACCCGCTGATCGCCGCGCGCATCGAGCGGATCAAGGACGGCGGCGGCAACCCGTTCCGCGAGTACCAGACCCCGCTCGCGGTGCTGGAGCTCAAGCAGGGGCTGGGGCGGCTGATCCGCAGCCGCCGCGACCGCGGCATCCTGTGCGTGCTCGACCCGCGGCTGGTCTCGCGCTCCTACGGCAAAACCTTCCTGCGCTCGCTGCCGCCGTACCGCATCGTGCGGACGCTCGCGGACTGCGGGGAGTTCTTCGACACGCCGGCGCCGCCGTGAACGGGGCGGGGGAGCGGCCGTGACGTTCCGCGACCACTTCTCCGACGTGGCCGGGGCCTACGCGCGACACCGGCCCGGCTACCCCGACGAGCTGTACACGTATCTCGCCACGCTGTGCCGCCGCCACCGGCTGGCCTGGGACTGCGGGACGGGCAGCGGCCAGGCCGCGATCGGCGTCGCCCGGTTGGTCGACCGGGTCGTGGCGACCGACGCCAGCGAGCAGCAGCTCGCCGAGGCCCGACCGCACCCACGCGTGAGCTACGAGACGCGCCCGGCGGACCGCAGCGGCCTGGCGGACGGTTCCGTGGACCTCGTCACCGTGGCGCAGGCGCTCCACTGGTTCGACCTCGACCCGTTCTACCGCGAGGTCGAGCGCGTGCTCCGGCCGGGCGGCGTGCTGGCGGCGTGGTGCTACCAGCTCACACGCGTCACGGCACGGGTCGACCGGGTGATCGACCGGTTCTACGACGACGTGGTCGGGCCGTACTGGCCGCCGGAGCGCGAGCACATCGACCGGGGCTACGCGACGATCCCGTTCCCCTACCGGACGCTCGAGACGCCGCCGTTCTCCACGTGGCGCGAATTGAACCTGGACGGCTTCGTGCGCTACCTCGCGACCTGGTCCGCCGTGCGGCGTTACGCCCGGGAGCGCGGCTCCGATCCCCTGGCGGAGATGTTCGGAGAGCTGGCCGAAGCGTGGGGACGCCCCGAGACGCGGCGCGCCGTTCGCTGGCCGCTGGCGCTCCGGGTGGGCAGGAAGCCGGGTAACGGCTGATCAGGTCGCCGCGGTGCGAAGCGCCTGCAGCTCGGCTCGGAACGAGGCCAGGTCGGGCCGCCGCAGCGCACCGATCTCCTTGAGCACCGGCTCGTAGTCCTGGGCGGCGCTGCCGCCCACGATCAACGCCACGTCATCGGCGAGCAGCCGACGCAACCTGCGCAGCTCGCCCGCCAGACCGGGGTCGTCGCCGGGGTGCACGACGCTGAGCGCGACCGCGGCGGACCGGCGCAGCTTGACCGCGACGGCGATCTCCTCGGCGGGCAGGTTGGGGCCCAGGTAGGTCGCGCTCCAGCCGTCGAGGGCGGCCGTCACCGCAACCGTGAGCGCGCCGAGCTCGTGGAGCTGGCCCGCCGGCGTCGTGACCACGATGTCGGGCCGCGGGCCGGGATGCGGCTGGACATCTTTCAGCGAGCCGAGGAACGAGCGCACGATCGAGGTCGTCAGGTGCTCGTGGGCCGGTCTCAGCGAGCCGTCACGCCAGCGCCGCCCGATCGCATCCATCAGCGGCATCAGCAGCTGCTCGAGCAGCACCGGCGCGCTCAGCATCACCGAGGCGTTGGACAGCGTGGCGGTCAACCGATCGGCATCGAGCGCCTCCACCGCGGCCAGGCACTCGTCGACCAGACGCCGGGCCTGCGGGTGACGCGCGCCGGCGGGCGCCGCCGGATCGGCCTCGGACGCCGCGGACTCGTCCTCCGCGACCAGGCGCCGCAGCTCGTCGATAGGCAGGTCCGCGACGTCGCCGATCCTGCGCCCCGCCAGGGTGGCCCGGCGGAGCAGCTGGAGTCGCTCGACGTCGACGTCGCTGTACAACCGGCGGTTGGTCGGGGTCCGATGGGGGGAGACGGCCTCGTAGCGTCGCTCCCAAACCCTTATCACATCGGCGGTTAACCCCGTTCGCCGGGCGACGATCTGGATCGGGTGCTTGGCTGTTCCGTTCAGCTCGCGATCGACCATATCCCGATATTTACAGAAATGTCCACTACTGGCCACATATTTTTCGAGGAAAAACCCTTGACAAAAATCCTGTGCTGAAGTATTGTCCTAGACATGAACAGACAGACAACGAAATCACAAGGAGGAACGGAGATGGACCGTCGCAACCTGACCGCTCTGATCGCGCTCGTTCTCGGTATCGCCCTCGTCGTGGGGACCGGTGCCACCACCGCCTTCGCCGGCTACAAGAAGGCCGCCGACGCGCAGCCCGACATCGTCGACACCGCCGTCGCCGCCGGCAGCTTCGAGACGCTCGTTACCGCCGTCAAGGCCGCCGGTCTGGTCGACGCTCTCAAGGGAGACGGCCCGTTCACCGTGTTCGCGCCGACCGACGAGGCCTTCGCCAAGCTGCCCGAGGGCACCCTCGAGGCGCTGCTGAAGGACAAGCAGAAGCTGACCGCGATCCTGACCTACCACGTCGTTCCCGGCAGCTTCAAGGCCGCCGACGTCGTCAAGTCCTCGAGCCTGGCCACGTTGCAGGGCCAGAGCGTTTCGATCACGGCCGGTTCCGGTGTCAAGGTCGACAACGCCAACGTGATCAAGACCGACATCATGGCCAAGAACGGCGTGATCCACGTGATCGACTCCGTGATCCTGCCCAACTGACCGTACGCATCGACGCGGCCGG
>JBFKMV010000123.1:0-15138 GCA_041629655.1 Candidatus Polarisedimenticolaceae bacterium | reverse complement strand
CGCCACGACTCGAAGCCCAGCGGCAGCCGCGTCGACAACAGTCCGAGCAGCACCACGTTCGCGCAGCGCCGGTCGCCGAGCTCCGCGGCGGTCTCGCAGGCCGGGTGCTCGAGCACCTCGTAGCGTTTGCCGCGCAGGAAGTCGACCACGTCCCCGGGATACGGCTGCGCCGGCTCGTCGGAAAGCCGGATCGGCTCGAGCATCCGGAGGTCCATCACGATCAGTCCGCCCGGCCGCAGGTAGTGGGCGTAGCGCAGGGCCTCGAGCTGCTCGGCCGCGCAGAGCACGTCGGCTTCGCCGCAGCGCACCAGCGGGGAGTGGACCCGCGCTCCGAAGCGCACGTGACTGACCACGCTGCCGCCGCGTTGCGCCACGCCGTGGACCTCGGACTGTTTGACCTCGAGCCCCTCGGCGAGCGCGGCCAGCGCCAGCGTCTCGCTGGCGACGAGCACGCCCTGACCGCCCACGCCGGCCATCAGCACGTTGGTCGTGGAGCGCGGCTTGCGGGTCATCGGGACACCTCCGGCGCGTGCAGCGCCTCCGGCTGGCACAACGCGGCGCACAGCTCGCAGCCGACGCATTGCAGCTCGTCGATGACCGGGCCGGTCTCGTCGTTCCAGCCGATGGCGGGACAGCCCAGGTCGTGGCACAGCCGGCACAGGTTGCAGGAGTCGGCCTCGAAACGGATCGGCTCGCGGTGTTTTTTCCGTTCGTCGTCGATCATCAGGCAGCGGTGCCGCGCCAGCACGACCGACGGGCCGGGATGCCGGATCGCCTGCATCAACGTCCGGCGCAGCTTTTTGATCTCGTAGGGGTCCACGCTGCGCAGCCACTCGACACCCAGCGACCGGATCAGCTGCTCCAGGTCGACCCGCGGGGCCTGCTCGCCGCGGCTGGTCCTGCCGCTCGACGGGTTCTCCTGTTGACCGGTCATCGCGGTGGTGGAGTTGTCGCAGATCACCAGTGTCGCCCGGCTGCGCTTGTAGACCATGTCGATCAGGCCGGGGATGCCGCCGTGCAGGAACGTCCCGTCGCCGATCACGCCGACCGCGCGCTGTCCGCCGTCGCTGCCGCTGCCGAGCTGGAAGCCCAGCGCGTTCCCCACGCTGGCGCCCATGCAGAACGACGTCTGCATCGACGAGTAGGGCGGCAGCCCGCCGAGGGTGTAACAGCCGATATCGCCGAGCGCCACCACGCCGGACTTGATCAGCTTCTTCAGCACGTAGAACACGCCCCGGTGCGGGCAGCCGAGACAGAACAGCGGGGGTCGCGGCGGGATCGCGATCTCCCCGGCGTGGCTCTCGGGCAGCGCTGCGTCGTGGATCGCGCGGGCCAGGATCTCGGGATTCAGCTCGCCCATCGACGGGATGCGGTCCTTGCCGATCAGGTTGGTGATCCCGTGGATGCGCAGCTGCTCCTCGACGAACGGCTCGCCCTCCTCGATCACCCAGACCACGTCGAACCGCTGGCAGAACGCGCGCGCCTTGTCGACCGGGAACGGAAACGACATCCCGAGCCGGAGGTAGGTCGCGTCGGGCAGCACCTCGCGGGCGTACTGGTAGGCCACGCCGCTGGCGATCACCCCGACCTCGGGGTCGCCGGGCTCGACCCGGTTGTACTCGAACGACTCGCTCGCCTCGCGCAGCCTGCGCAGCCGCTGTTCCACCGTGGCGCGACGCTTGCGGGCGAAAGGCGGCACCAGGAAGCGCGGGATGTCGGTCCGGTACGGCGTCGGTTCGATCTCGCGACGTTCGCCGAGCTCGACCACGCCCTTGGCGTGGGCGATCCGCGTCGTGGTGCGCAGCAGCACCGGCGCCTCGTAGCGTTCGGAGAGCTCGAAGGCCAGCGCCACGAAGTCCTTGGCCTCCTGCGGGTCGACCGGCTCGAGCAGCGGCAGCTTGGCCAACCGGGCCAGGTAGCGGTTGTCCTGCTCGTTCTGGGACGAGTGCATGCCCGGGTCGTCCGCCGAGACCACGACGAGCCCGCCGATGCAACCGGAGTACGGGATCACCATCAGCGAGTCCAGGGCCACGTTCAGCCCGACGTGCTTCATCGTGACCAGCGACCGCTTGCCCGCCAGCGAGAGCCCCATCCCCACGTCGAGCGCCACCTTCTCGTTGGTCGACCACTCGGCATCGATCTCGGCGTGGCGGCGGGCGATGGTCTCGAGGATCTCGGTGCTCGGGGTGCCGGGATACCCGGTGGCGTGGTGCACGCCGGCCTCCCAGGCGCCACGAGCGATGGCCTCGTTGCCGGACAGTAGCGACTTCATGCCTGACCTCCCCGACGCCGTCGCCCGGGCCGCGGTGTGCGGACCATTGTCCGTGGAGCCAGCGCGCGAGCGGTAGCTGCGAAGTGGATGAACCCGGTCGGTAAGGTCAGAACAGCGAAAGCTGTGTGTCGTCGCCGATCACGCGGTCGAAATCGAGCCCCAGCAGGGTCAGCACGGGCTCGGCGACGGCGCGGAGCTGTTTCTGCACATAGTGCTCGTGGTCGAGCGCCGAGCTGCGCTCGCGCGCCGGCTCCGGGCCGTCGACGGTCATCACGTAGGCCACCACGCGGCCGGGTCGCCCGCGCAGCTTGCGCGCGGCGGCGACGTGCGGCGGGGTCGAGGCGGTGTAGGCCTCGGGGTCCTTCCGCAGCGCCTTGCGATAGACCAGCAGATCGTCGAGTCTGCCGGCGCGGAGATCCTCGACGAGCCCGCGCAGGTAGTCCTCCACCGGTCGGTCGAGGAACAGGCGCTGGTAGAGCTCCCGTTGGGCCCGACGAGCCAGCTCCGTCCAGTCCCGCCGCACCGCCTCGAGCCCGGTGAACACGACCTGCCGCCGGCCCTGCTCCTCGACCAGGCCCGCGTACCGCTTGCGCGCGCCGGTGGTGCCGTGGCGCAGCGCCGGCAACAGCAGCCGCAGGTACAGCCGCTCGAACTCCAGCTCGAGCCGGCTCTCCACGCGCCACGTGCGGCCGACGTACCGCGCCAGCTCCAGGTTCAGCTCGTGGACCAGCCGCGCGCCCAGCTCGCGTGCCGCCGCCGGATCGTCGAGCTTCGACTCGACGAACAGGCTGTCGGTGTCGCCGTACAGCACGCGGAAGCCGCGGCGCTCGATCCGCCGCTTCGACTCCAGCAGCATCTCGCGCCCGAAGCCCGTGATCGCGTTGGCCAGCGCCGGGGAGGCGAACCGGCAGGCCGGCGTGCCCAGCACGCCGTAGAACGAGTTCATCAGGATCTTGATCGCCTGGCTGGCGGCGCGGTCGCCGCGCGCCTTGGCCGCCTCGCGGCGGGGGAACAGCTCGTCGAGCATCCGCGGCAGGATCCCCGGCTCGCGGCGGAAGGCCGCGCCGTTGGGCGCCACGATCGGATCGTCGTCCGGCCCGGGCGAGGGGAGGTGGCCCAGCGGATCGATCTGGAACGTGCGGATCAGGCTCGGGTAGAGGCTCTTGAAGTCGAGCATCAGCACGTTGCGGTACAGGCCCGGCAGCGGCTCGAGCACGTGGCCGCCGCTGGCCGGTTCCCCGCCGCCCGCGCGAGCGCGCACGGACGGCGCGACGATCCCGCGGCGATGGAGCTCCGACAGGTACAGGAAATCGAACGAGGCAATGCTGGCGGCGACCCGGTCGGGGGGCATC
The DNA here is from genome assembly GCA_041629655.1 of Candidatus Polarisedimenticolaceae bacterium. Classification (GTDB taxonomy): domain Bacteria; phylum Acidobacteriota; class Polarisedimenticolia; order Polarisedimenticolales; family Polarisedimenticolaceae; genus JBFKMV01. The sequence continues at coordinate 11,514 of JBFKMV010000123.1, read as the reverse complement.
CCGGTGAGCCGGCTGCGCTCGACGGCCAGCTCGACCAGGTGCAGCCGTTCCAGGATCTCGAGCACCAGCCGCGCGTCGTTGAGGTTGTACTCCACCAGCCCCGGACGGTCGCTCTCGAAGGCCTTCAGGATCGCCTCCGCGCGGTGGCGGCCGGTGATCGTCTTGCCCTGGCCCAGCACCTCGCGGGCCACCGCGTCGAGCGCGTAGCTCTCGAAGCGCAGGAAGGCGCCGCGCAGCAGGTCGATGCCGTCCAGCACCAGCCGTCCCGGCAGCTCGGCCCGGGTCGTGCCGCGGAAGCCGTCGCCGCGCCGCAGCCGCAGCGCGCCGGGCCCGCGGCCGAGCTCGAGGCGCAGCCCGTGGCTGCCGGCGAGCCGCTCCAGCACGGCCAGGTCGAACCCCGCCACGTGCCACCCGGTCAGCACGTCCGGGTCGATCTCCCGGACGCGGCGCATCAGCTCCTCGAGCAGCGCCCGCTCGGTCGGGCAGGGACGCGCGCCTTCCGGGCACGGGGCGCCGGGCGGGGTCAGCAGCAGCACCTCCGCGACCCCGCATCCCACCAGGGCGACCGAGAGCAGCCGCCGCGCGCGCGGATCGGTCTCGATGTCGAGCGACAGCACCGACAGCTCCGGCGTCCAGTCCGCCGGCCCGGTCTCGGGGTCGTCGTACACGAGCGGGACTTCGTCCGTGCGGCGCGGCTCGCCGCGGATCTCGATCGAGCCGCGGATCCCGCGGTCGATCAGGTAGCGATAGGCGAACCGGACGTCGGCCTCGAAGGTGCGGATGCCGGCGTTCTCCAGTCGCTCGCGCAGCGGCGGAGCGTCCTGCGGGCGTTCCAGCTCGACGCGCGATAGAGGCTCTCCGCGCAGGGTCCGACGCGGCGGCCGCTCGGCCCTCGCGCGCGCCCCGAGGCGCCGCGCCGGCTCGACGTCGGCCTCGCGCACGAAGAAGTGCGGCGCGCTGCGCCGGTCACGGACGAGGAACGCCCGGCCCGACTCGAGCTTGCCGTGGAGCTGCACCACGGGGCGGCCGGCCTCGGTGCGCCAGGTCGGCTGGAGTACGAATCCGCGCGCCATCGGACCATTATGGCCGGACCCGGGCGGGAGGTTGCGGAAGGGGCGCTAGCGCAGCTCCGCGACGAACTTGTCGACCTCGGCGGCCAGCTCGGCCGCGCGGCGCTTGGCGCCGTCCTCGGTCAGGCGCTTCTGGAGCGCCTTGACCTCTTTCTTGATCTGCAGGACCGTGCGGCGCGCCGCGTCCGCGTCGGCGGTCATGTCGACACCGGCGAGACCCGCCGTGCGCCCGGCCTCGTTGAAGCTCTTGATCGTCGCGTGCAGGTCCCGCTCCAGCTCCCGCACCTGCTGCTCCTCGGCGCTGAGCGTGAAGGCGGCGGTCAGCGAGACCTCACCGGTCGTGACGTAGTTGTACGCCAGCAACCCGAGCACGACGACGACGATACCGACCAGCAAGTTCTTCATCGCACCGTCCCGTATCCCCCCGCGGTTCGCAAGTTCCTGTCCTAAAACATGGGGGGTGGAGGGCCGGCGTCAAGCAGCGGTCCCGGCCGCGCGGGCGGAGGCCGCAAAAAACGGCGCCCCGGGTCGAATCCGGGCGCGCGGTCTCAGCGCCGACGGCGGGCCCGGCGGAACGGCCGGCTCGCTTCCGCACCCTCGTCGCCGAGCGCCGCGGCGCGCCGGCACGCGGACGAAAGACCGGCCTCGCACGCCGCGCGATAGGCCGCGCGCGCCCCGTCGGGGCGGCCCAGCTCGGTCAGCTCGTCGCCGAGGAACATCGCGACCTCCGCGGCGGCGCCGTTCCCCGCTGCGGACAGGCGGCGGTGGATCGCGCGGGCGCTCTCGGCCGCCTGGTCGTGACGACCGTGGACGTGCAGCAGCTGCGCCCGGACGAACCATGCGCGGACGTCGCCCGGCCGTTGGCGGAGCCGGGTCTCGACGTGTCCCAGTCCCTCCCGGCGTGCGTCGCCGAAGATCAACGCCAGCTCCCAGTCCGCAAGCTCGGCGGGCGCCCGGCCGCCGGACGACAGCCACGCGGGCGGCTTGACGTCTCCGTCGGCGCCCACGAGCGCCTCGCGGGCCCGCTCGATCTCCCGGCGCGCCGCCGCGTCGTCCCCGTCGACGTAGGCCAGGCCCCCGCGCGCCCAGGCCAGCATCGCGCTCGGCTCCGGCTGTCCCGGCCGCGCGCCCAGCGCGTCGCCGGCCCGTTGCGCCAGCTCCGCGAAGTCGGCCGCGCCGAGCAGCCGTGGCCGCCGCAGCTGCCGGAGCAGCGGCTGGAGCGCGTCGCGGACGTCCGCCGCGGTAGCCGTCGCCTGCGGCACCGGTTCCGGGTCGACCGGCGCCGCGGGCGCGGGGACGGAGGCGACCGGTGCCGAGTCGAGCGGCGGTTCCTCCACGGGCGTGGGAACCGGTGCGGCAGGCGCGGCGTCGACCACGGTCTCGACGGGCGGCGGTTCCGGCTTCGGGCGGTTCGGCCCGGTGGCCCGTTCGCCGTCACCGCTGCGCAGCAGCCATGCTGCCGAGAGCCCCAGCGCCAGCGCCAGCGCCGCCAGGCCGAGCGTGCGGGCCGGGCGCGGGGCAGGGCCGGGCGGGGCGGGAAGGGCGGCGGCACGCGTCGGCGCCGGCGTCGGAGGCGGCTCGGCCGCGGGCGCCAACGCGGCGCGCAGCTCCCGCGCCAGCGCCCCGCAGCTCGGCTGGCGGCGGTCGGGCTGCTTGGCCAGCGCGCGCTCGAACACCGCGTCCACGTCGCCGGCCGGCCACGGCACGCGCGCGGTGATCGGCGGCACGGGCTGCGTGACGTGCTGGTGCAACACGGCGACCGGGTTCTCGCCGGAGAACGGGGGCGAGCCGGTCAGCATCTCGTAGGCCAGCACCGCCAGCGCGTACAGGTCGGTCGAGCGCGAAGCGCGCTCGCCGCGGGCCAGCTCCGGCGCCATGTAGGACGGCGTGCCCAGCAACACCCCGCTGGCGGTCAGGTCCGAGGTCTCCCCGACCATGCGCGCAATGCCGAAGTCCGACAGCACCGGCCGCTCGTCGCGTCCCAGCAGCACGTTGGCCGCCTTGACGTCGCGGTGCAGCACCCCGGCCCGGTGCGCGGCGTCGAGCGCGGCGGCGAGCTCGGCGATCCACTCGGCGACCTGGTGCGGCGGCAGGCCCGACAGTCCGATGTAGCGCGCGAGGCTTCCGCCCTCGAGGTACGGCATCACCAGGTACGGGGCCCCGGAATGCTCGCCGAAGTCATAGATCGGCAGGATGTTGGGATGTTCCAGCGCCGCCACCGCCCGGGCCTCGCGCAGGAACCGCTCGATGAACTGCGGTTGCGCGGCGAGCGAGGGCAGGATCATCTTGATCGCCACCGTGCGGTTTAGCCGGGTGTCGACCGCGCGGTACACCTCGGCCATCCCGCCCCGGCCGAGCCGGTGCTCCAGCCGGTAGCGTCCGATCGTGCGCGGGCCTGACGGTTCCGGTATCACGGGTGCGTCCCGGCGGCACGGCGCCGCCGGGGCCGAATCTAGGTCCGGAGCGGGGAATTGTCACTCCGGCTTGGCGGGCGAGCGCTCCTGGATCGCCTTGGCCAGCAGACCCACGCCGATCAGGATCGGCACCACGGGCCACCAGTCCACGACCCACTTGATCGACATGTCGAGCTTGGTGTGCAGCAGCAGCAGCGTGCCGACGCCGATCAGCAGCAGCCCGCCCGTGATCGAGCCCTGCAGGCCGGGCAACGCGACATCGCTGGGCAGGTCCGGCTCGCTCCCACCGGCGAGGAGCTGGTTGTAGAACGAGGCGCGGCGACCGGCGTCGATCACGTTGTAGAGCCAGAAGAAGGCCAGGAAGAACCCGGCCAGCGGGGTCAGCTCGTCCAAGTCGCCCGTCGCCAGCAGCGTGATCAGGCTGGCCACCACGATCGCATGGACGAAGCCGCGCGCGTAGTAGCCGACGTAGACCTGGCCCAGTCCCGGCATCAGCGAGAGCATGCAGGCCAGCGCCGGCGACTTCGAGCGCGCGTCCTGTGCCCCGACGCGCGGGGCGGCGGCGGGTGGCGCGGCGGGCGGCGGAGGAGCGGAGTAGGGTGTTGCCGGGGCGGCGCCCGGTTCGTGACTTCGTTCGTCTTGGGTCGGGTTCATGACTGCTCTCCCTCGGTCGCTTCGGGTTCCGGCGCCGCGCGATCCGTGTCGGCGCTCGCCTCCTCTGACGCAAGCCGCTGCCACAGGGTTCCCAGATCGCGCCGCAGATCCTGGAAGGTCTCGGTGGCGCCGGTCAGCATGCCGCGCTGCGCCCCCGCGATGCGGGTCCTGGTGACCTTCCAGCCGGTTCCGATGGCGGTCGAGATCTCACCCTCGATCGTCGCCACGGGGGCCTCCAGCTTCTCCACCGGGTTGACCCGCGCCAGCTCCAGCGCCACGGCCGGCAGGCTTGCCAGCGGCGAGCCAGGCGTTCCGACCAGCACGGCCAGCAGCAGCGCGCCGAGGTAGGCGCCCTCCCAGGCCAGCCGCGGCCGCGCCAGCAGGGCCTGCCAGCGGCGAGCGAGGTCGCGCGCGAAGCGGCGGCGCCAGGGCACGGTGCGCGCCAGCACGTCGTCCACGAATCGTTCGTCGGGCCGGATCTCGGCCAGCCGCGGGAGGTCTACCGCGAGCGCAGCCAGCGCGACCTCGAGCCCGCGACAGGGCGCGCAGCCGGACAGGTGGCCCTCGAGCAGCTCGGCCTCGGCGGGGTCCGACCGGCCGTCGACATGATCGGGGAGCATTCCGGCGGCCCGGGTGCAGGCTTCGCCGCTGGTTCGTGCCAGCACGCCCGAGACGAAGTCCGCGGGCGGCGCGTCGTCGTCGCCGTGCGGCTCCGCGCGAACGAGTTCCTCCAGCTCGCGACAGCGCGCGCAGCCGTCGCGATGCGACGCCAGCGCCTCGGCCGTCGCGGGGTCGAGGGTTCCCGCGAGCAGCGCCTCGAGCAGCTCCTCGAACGTGCGGCACACCATCTCAGACTCCGTACGACGGGTCGAGCGCCCGCACCTGGCGGGCGAGCTCGATCCGTGCCCGGTTCGAGCGGGACTTCACCGTGCCCAGCGGCAGCGCCAGCATCTCGGAGATCTCCTCCAGCTTCAGCCCCTGGATGTCCTTGAGCACGATGATCTCGCGGTTCTTGCTGCTCAGCCGGTCGATCGCGCGCTGGACCAGGCGTTGCCGACCCTCGGCCTCGGTCTGCTCCTCCGGCGACGGCCCCGTCGCGGGCAGCTCGGGCCCGTCCTCGACGGGCACGCTCGCCGCCGGCGAGCGGCTCTTGATCCGGCGCAGGCGGTCGATGCAGGCGTTGCGCGCCAGCCGCAGCAGCCAGGGCAGGAACGTCTCGCCGCCGCGGAAGGTGTCGAGCCGCTGGTACAGGCGGACGAAGATGTCCTGGGCCACGTCGCGGGCCTCCTCGGGATCCCGGAGGTAGTGCCGGCAGAGACCGTAGACGCGCCCCTGGAGCTGGCGCACCAGCGCCTCCCAGGCCAGCTCGTCCCCCTGGCGGCAACGCTCCAGCAATGCCTCGAGCTGCAACAGGCGACCTCCAGCGTCGGTGGACCGCGGCCGCGGGCCGGGCGGGGCTCCCGCCGCCGCCACCAGGGATGACGGGGCCCGGCCACGGAAGGTTCCGTCGGGCCGGAGGCCCCCTAGGGTCGCCCGGCCAGGGATCTCACGTAGGCGATCAGGTCGACCAGCTGCCGCACGGTCATCGCCCCGCTCCAGTCTCCCATGTGCGACAGCCCGTCCTCGCTGCGCGAGCGCGCGTCCTCGGCGATCTGCGCCGAGGGATACAGGATCGACGAGGCGATCTGCTCCGGCGACTGCAGGGCCTGGACGGGGCCCAGGGTCGGGCCCGGGTGGGCCGACACGGGTGCGGGAAAACCGGGCTCGCCGGTCACCCGGTGGCACGTCGCGCATTCGAGATCCAGAAAAGCCCGCCGTCCCGCCGCGGGATCCCCGGCCGGCAGGACCACGGTGACCCGCTCCACGCCCGGGTCCGGGCCCCCCGGGACCACGGCGGGATTCCCGGCCACCGACAGCGCGAGCAGCAACCAGGCTTCCGGCATCACGGTCTCCTCCTCGCACCGGCCAGTATAGGCGGTCGCCGGGAGCCCGGGTGTCAATCGTTGTCGCCGTTCCGACCGGAAAGTGCCGAATTTTTGCGTTGAAAGAGGGTCGGGACCCCGTAGCTTGGAGAGTGACCAGGGGGCAAGAGCGAGACGTCGATGAGCGAGTCGCCCGGGCCCCGGAAAGCGAGGAAACCCTACAGCCCGCCACGGGTGAAGAGCCTGGAGCAAGAGGAGCTGCTGAAGCAGCTCGGACCCGCCCAGGCCAGCGCCTACGTCTTCGACCCCACGCCCGTCGGCGCGGGGACGCTGGGCCAGGGCGGGCCGGGCAAGAGCTACCGAGAGATCTAGGAACACCCGGGGAAGAAGAGGACGAGGGCCATGAGTCAGCAACACAGCCACAAGAAGCCGTACCAGCGCCCGGCGATCTCCAGCATGCCCTTGGAGCGTGTGCTGGCCCAGATCGGACCGGCCCAGGCGAGCGTCTACGTTTTCGACCCCGCGCCGGTCCACCCGATCGCTCCGATCGGCGGGGGTAGCGGCGACACCCTGAACCGCGGCTGAACGAGCGCGCGCCCGCTCACAGCACCAGGCCCGAGCCGGCCGTGGACGAGCGGGTGGCCACGCGCCACGCCAGGTACGATCCCACCTTGCCCAGGTCGAGCGTGCGCTGTAGCGCGAACGCGCAGCGCCGGCCGAACCCGGGCAGCTCTCCGGGCCGCAACCCCTGCTCGAGGAACTGGAACTCGTTCGGGTTCACGTAGCGCAGCACCTCGCCCGCGGCGAGCCGCGGGGCGGGGGCCGACAGGGCCCGCGCCAGGAAGCCGGTGGCGAACGCGTGCGGGTCGTGCCCCAGCACCAATCGCGCCGGCAGCCCCAGGCTCCGCAGCAGGCCGCGGCGCACGGGCCCCGGGCGCAGCGCGTCTCCCAAACCTTCCGGCGCTCCGACCCCGGCGATCAGCTCGGTCAGGCGAAGCAACAGCCACACCGCGTGCTGCAACCGCGCCTGGCGGGCCGTCTCGGCCAGCTCCCGCGCCGGGACGCCGCCGGCCTCGAGGATCAACGCCGCGTCGACGACCCGCCGCAGATCGAAGAAGCCGTCCTGCAGGAACTGCACCGCCGCGTGGAGCAGCTGGTCGAGGCCCGACGGCACGCGCAGCTCCCCGCCGTCGGCCTGGACCACCGAGGTCCGCCCGCGCAGCCGCGCGAGATCGACGCCGTAGAAGTCGCCGCCGCGGGCGAGGTCCCAGTGCAGCTCCAGGATCACCCCGGGCTTGTGCAGGATGCGGTGGAAGTGATAGCGGTCATAGTACAGCTCGTGGCGGTCGGTGGGCGCGAAATCGTAGCCCAGCTCGCGGAGCGTCCGGTACGCGGTCTCGCGGGTGGCGCCGTCGATCAGGACATCGAGGTCGGAGAAGAAACGGTCGCGCCTGCCGTAGACGGTCACCGCGAGCGCCGGGCCCTTGAGCACCACCGGTCCCGCCCCGGCCCGCTCGAGCGCGCGGGCCACCTGGCCCAGCTCCAGCAGCAGTCCGGCGCTGCGGAAGCGCAGCGTCCGCACCTCCTCGCGCAGCGAGTCCACCCACTCGGGGGGCAGGCCGGCCTCGTGCAGCGCCGGATAGAGCGTCGCGAGCAACCGGTGGCCGCGCAACACCTCGGCCAGCCGGGCCAGGTCGAGCGATCGTGGGGCCTCCGCGCGCACGGAGCCCGGTCGCACCGTCGCGCGGATCAACCGAATCAGGAACTGATGCTCACGCTCCACCGCCGCCCTCGGCCCCATCCCCGGCAAGGCTATCAAATCTGGCCCGTGGCGGGCAGCGATTCGAGCGAGCAGGTTCGGGTCAGGGCAGCGGCTCCAGCGTTAGCGGATCGCGGAGCGGCAGCCGTTCCGCCTTGCCCCCGTAAAACTCCTTCATCGTGGCCCGGCCCTCCGGGTCGCCCTTGGCGATCTCCTCCCAGTTGCCGACGATCAGGAACACCAGCCGTTCGGGGTGCAGGTACTGCTTGGCCACACGCAACACGTCCGCCGCGGTGACGGCCCGGATCCGATCGCGATAGGTGTCCCAGTACGCGTGCGGCCGGTCGTCGTACTCGTCCGCGACGAACGTGTCCACGATGTCCGCGGCCGACTCGAAGCGCCTCGGGAACACGTCGATGAACGAGGCCTTGGCGATCCGCAGCTCCTCCTCGCTGACCGCCTGCTCGCGGATCCGCGTCATCTCCTCCACGGCGATCTTGGCCGCGAAGGCCACGGTCGCGTTCTTGGACTGGTAACCCATGCGGAACACGCCCGGCCACCACTGGCCGACCTCGAAGCCGGAGCCCGCGCTGTAGGCCAGCCCCTCGTCGGAGCGGATGCGCTTGACCAGCCGCGAGGTGAAGCCGCCGCCGCCCAGGATGTCGTTCATCACGGCCAGCGCGTAGGCGTCGGGATCGTCCCAGCTCCGGCGCTGCGCGCCGAGGTGGCCGATCGCCACGCGGCCCTGCGGGATGTCCTTGTCCACGCGGTACACGCCGGGCGCCGGCGCGTGGGTCGGCGCGGGCGGCGGCCAGGGCACCGCCGGTCCCGCGGCCTTCCAGTCCGCGAAGCGTCGCTCCAGCTTGCCCAGCAGCGAGCGGGTGTCGACGTCTCCCGAAACCGCCACCAGCATCAGCTCCGGGCGCCAGTACTTGCGGTGGAACTCGACCAGCGCCTCGCGGGTCAGCCCGGCGACGTCCTGCTGCGTCAGCGCGCGCACCGTGAAGTGGTCGCGGCCGTACATCAGCCAGCCCCATTCGCGGCCCGAGATCGAGGCCGGGCTGTCGTTGCGCTGCTTCATCCCCTCCAGCCAGTCGTCCTTCTCGACGTCGATGCGGTCCTGCTGGAACCGCGGCGCGCGCAACATCTCGAAGAACAGATCCAGGCACTCGTCGAGCACCGGCGTGATGCAGTTCATCGAGGCCCCGCCCTGCGCGCCGTCGGTCCAGCTGGACAGGTCCGCGGCGAGAAAGTCGGCCTTCTCGTCGAACTGCTCGGCCGTCATCGAGGCGGTGCCGCCCCGGCGCAGCATGCTGCCGGTCAGCTCGGCGAGCCCGCGGCGGTCCGCCGGATCGAGGAAGCTGCCCAGGCGGACCGTCACCGACAGGTCGACCAGCGGCAGGTCGCGGTCCTCGGCGACGTAGACCGGAATGCCGCTGCTCAGCTCGTGCCGGTACTTCGCGGCCTGGGGCACCTCGAACTGCAGCTCGCCGTAACGCAGCTCGCCGGGGTGCGCGGGCACGGCCGGCGCGGTCTTCGCCGGGGCCGCCTTGGCTTGCTTGTCCTTCTTCTTGGCCAGGGCGGGGGACGCCGCGCCGCCCAGCACCAACGCGGCCAGCACCGTGACACACACCACGCGGCGCTTCATCGCGCACCTCCTTCGCCGGCCGCCGCGGCGGCCGGTTGGCTCAGCGCCTGGATCCGCTCACGCAGCCACTGCTCGACCAGGCCGATCGCCGCGCCGAACTCCGGCGGGGCGTTGGCCTTCTGCTGGCCGATCTGCTCCAGGATCTCGCCCAGCCGGCCCGGGTCGTCGATCTGGCGCAGCTGGCGGATCTGGGCCTTGACCATCTGCTGTTGCTGGGGCGCCAGGTCGGCGATCCCGGCGGGCAGGTCCTGCTCGGCGGCCGTTCCCGCCTTGCGCGTGTACAGCGCCACGGCGCGGTTGGGCCGCGTGAAGTACTTGCCGGCGACCCGCTTGACGTCCTCCGCGGTCACCGCGAGCGTCTTGTCGGCCCAGCTGTTGAGGTACTGCCAGTCGCCCAGGCCGTCGTAGAACAGCAGCTGCAGCAACAGGAAGAACGAGCTGTCGAGACGCCGGAACGCGTCGGCCGCGATGTTGTTCTTGACCTTCTGGAGCTCCTCGGCCGGGATCGGTTCCTCGGCGAGCTTGCGCAGCTCCTCGTACCAGGCCTGCTCGAGCTGCTGCGGCGCGGCGTCGCCCTTGGTCTCGGCGTAGAACGAGAACGAGCCGGCGTACTTGCGCGAGTCCTGGCCCGCCGAGGCGCTGCTGGCGATCTGCTGCTCCAGCACCAGCGACTTGTAGAGCCGGCCGGTGCGCCCGTTCATCAGGCCGGCCAGCACGTCGAGGGCGTAGGAGTCGGCGTGCATGAACGGCACGCTGTGGTAGCGCACCTCGACCTGCGGCTGGCAGTCGCACTCGGCGCTCATACGCTTCTCGGCCAGCTGCGGCATCTCCAGCGTCACCACGTCCGGCGGCGCCCGCCGGCCGCGCTGGAGGCGTCCGAAGTAGCGTTGGGCCAGCGCCTTGACCTCGGCGGGATCGAACCGCCCCACCAGCGCCGCGGTCAGGTTGTTCGGCGCGTAGTAGGTGTCGTAGTACTCGTCGGCCTGCTCCTTGCTGATCACCCGCAGGTCCGAGGGCCAGCCGACCACCGGCCAGCTGTAGGGGTGGGACTCCCAGAACATCGCGTCGAACTGCTCGTCGAACTTGCCGGTCGGCGTCGACTCGGTACGCAGGCGCCGCTCCTCGTGCACCACGTCGCGCTCGGAGTAGAACTCGCGGAACACCGGGTTGAGCAGGCGGTCCGATTCCATCCAGAACCACAGCTCGAGCTTGTTGGCCGGCACCGTGATGAAGTAGATCGTCAGGTCCTCGGTGGTGCCGGCATTCATCCCGGAGCCGCCCTCGCCGGTGTAGATCTGGTCGAACTCGTCCTTGATCATCAGCGCGCGCTGCTCCTCGATCAGCTGCTGGAAGCGCTGCTCCAGCTCGACCTGCTCCTCGGTGCGGTGCGCCGGATCGAACGGGTCGTCGATCTCGCCGCGCCGCCAGCGCTCGCGCTGTGCGCGGTAGATCTCGCGGATGCGTTCCTGGATCTGCTCCTGCTCGGCGATGATCTCGAGGTCGCGCTCGATGTCGGTCGTGCCGATGGCGTGCGTGCCCTTGAACAGCATGTGCTCGAACAGGTGGCTCAGCCCGGTGATGCCGGGCCGCTCGTTGGCCGAGCCGACGTGCGCGACCCAGCCCGCGCTGACCGTGGTCATCTCGGGCCGCTGGACGAGCAGGAAATCCATCCCGTTGTCGAGGGTCAGCACCTCGACCTCGACCTTGGCGTCGGTGTGGGCGGCGGCCGGGAGCGCCGAAAGCGCCAGCAACAACCCGACCAGAACGAAGGCGGACGCGCGCGACTTGCTCATGGAACCCCCTGCGAGGCGAGGCGCGCGGCCCCGGCCCCGGAGTCACGGATCGAACGGGACCTCGGTGGGCAGAGAGTATCAGGAAGGCGCGGGGAGGGGTAGTCGGGACGGGCGGGCACCGGGCGCCCGCCCCGTCGTTACTGGATGCTCCCGGTCTTGCATTTCCTGAGGTACAGCGCCAGCTCGTGGGCGACGTTCTGCTCCATGTCGTCGACGCCCTTGGCCATGCCCATCGCGCCGCCCCAGGCCCAGGT
>JBFKMV010000122.1:0-15214 GCA_041629655.1 Candidatus Polarisedimenticolaceae bacterium | reverse complement strand
GCAGCGCCTCGTCGGACAGCAGCTCCAGCAGCAGGTCGCGCCAGCGCTCGAGGAACAGCGCGCGGTCGTCGAGCTGGATGCTCAGCAGGTCGCGCTCGTCGGCCTTGCCCAGCGCCCGCAGGCCGTCGCGGATCTGACGCGCCCGGGCCCCCAGCGGGTAGTTGCCGTCCCCGATCTTCAGCAGCGCATCGCCGTCGGCCACGCGGGCGTTGGCCGTCCACAGCCGGCCCTCCGGCGGGTCGAGGATCCGCGGGTACTCCGCGGGCTCGAGCCAGCCGTCCCAGCCGTTGCTGCCGTCGGCCCACGAGACGGGCAGGCGGCCGTCGAAGCCACGCCGCTGGGGAACGATCCCCATCAGGGTCCAGCCGATGCGCCCCTCGCGGTCGACCGCCACGAAGTTCTGCGCGGGGATGCCGGTGCGGTTGGCCTGCGCGAGCGCCTCGTCGACGGTGCGCAGCGTTTCGATGCCGAGCTGTCCGAAATTGACGGCCGCGGTGTCGTGGGCCAGCCAGCGCAGCGCGCGCTGACGACCCAGGTGATCCCGGTCCACCAGCGGACCCCAGATCGTCTCGACGATCTCCAGCGTGGCCGGGGCACCACCGGCGACCTCGATCGTCTCCGTGACGCGCTCGAAGTCGCGCGGCCCGTCGGGAGTCAGGTAGCGGTCCGGGTCGTCCGGGTCGGGCTCGATCAGCACCAGGTCGGACCAGTCGCCGTAGCTGTTGGTGAACGCCCAGGCCACGTGGCCGTTGCTGCCGGCGACCAGCACCGGCCCCCCGGGCAGCGTGACGCCGGTCAGCCGGTGCTGCTGGCCGTCGTCCCCGGGCCAGACCAGCGAGGCGCGGTACCAGACGTTCGGCACGTCGAGCCCCAGGTGCATGTCGCCCGCGACCAGCGCGCCGCCGTGCGCGGAACGGGACGCGTCGACCGCCCAGTTGTTGCTGCCGGCCGCCAGCGGCGATTCGCGCAGGACGGGGGCGGCACGGGCCGCCTGCTCGGTGTCGCGCAGCGCCGACCAGCCGTCCATCGTCCGCAGGTCCACGACCTCCGGCCCCGGGATCGGCGGGTCCCCGTACGGCTCACCCATCAGCGGCGCGTCCCAGTCGGTTCCGCGCGGCATCAGGAACGCGTACAGCGGCTCGCCCAGCACGTCGCGCATCAGCCCGCGGTCCGCGTCGGCGCGCGCGCGCTCGTCCTGGAGGTCGAGGAACATCGCCAGCAGCACCAGCGTGCCGTCCTCGAGCCGCCAGGGTCCGGGTTCCTGCCGCAGCAGCACGTACTCGACGGGCTTGCCGCCGAGCGAGCCGAGACCCGCGTTGACGCCGTCGGTGTAGGCATGGATCAGCTCGAGGTGTCGCGGCGCGGCGCTCTCGATCATTCGCCGCGCCCGGGTCCGGAAGCGGTGGAGCCGTACGTTCTCGTCGGCCGGAACCGCCGCCGGTCCCACCAGCGCCGCCAGCTCTCCCGCCGCCACGCGCCGCAGCAGGTCCATCTGGAAGAACCGGTCCTGCGCGTGGACGAAGCCGGTCGCGAACGCGAGATCGTTGCGATCGGCGGCGCGGATGGTCGGGATGCCCAGACCGTCGCGCTCGATCGTCACGGGGGCGCGCAGGCCCGCGACGGCGATCTCGCCGTCCAGGGCGGGCAGGCTGGCGCGCAGGGTGTGCCGCAACCACAGCGCGCCGATCGCTCCCGCCAGCACCAGCGCGACCAGCACCACGGCCGCGATCTTCGTCAACCGCCCGAGCATCCCCGTCCCCCGACTCAAGCGATCCGGATCGCGATCTTGCCGAAGTGGCGGCCGCGCGCCAGGTGCGCCACCGCTTCCCGCGATTGCTCGAACGGGAACACGCGGTCGACCACGGGCCGCATTTCGTGAAGCGCGATCGCCCGGTTCATCGCCTCGAAGCCCTCGCGGTGCCCGACCATCACGCCCTGCACGCGCAGCTGCTTCATCAGGATCGGAATCACGCTGAGGTCGGTGCTGCGTCCCGCCAGCACGCCGATCACGCTGACCGTGCCGCCGAAGCGCGCCGCGGAGAGCGATTGCGCGAGCGTCCCCGCCCCGCCGACCTCGACCACCAGGTCGACGCCTTCGCCGCCGGTGAGGTCGCGGACCTTGCGGCCCCACGCCGGCTCGCTCAGGTAGTTGATGCCGTGCCGGGCGCCGAGCTCGCGGGCGCGGACGAGCTTCTCGTCGCTGCTCGAGGTCACGATCACCTGCGCGCCGAGCAGCTGCGCGAACTGCAGCGCGAAGATCGATACGCCGCCGGTGCCGAGCACCAGCACCGTGTCGCCCGCCCGGACCGTAGCGCAGGTGACCAGGGCGCTCCAGGCGGTGAGGCCGGCGCACGGCAGGCACGCCGCCTCCTCGTCGCTCAGGTGCGCCGGCACGCGGACCGCGCCGTGCTCCGGGACCAGCATCAGCTCGGCCAGCGTACCGTCGCGCGGTCCGCCCAGCGTCGAGCGCAGCTTGGAGAACGCGGGCTCGCCGGAGATCCAGTCCTGCGCGAAGATCGGGGCGACGCGCTCGCCGACCGCGAAGCGGCTCACCCCGGCCCCCAGCTCGACCACCTCGCCGACGCCGTCGGAGCAGGGAATCAGCGGCAGCGGCTGCTTGGGGTTGTACTCGCCGCGGACCGTCAGCAGGTCGCGGTAGTTCGGCGACGCGGCGCGCATCCGCAACAGCAGCTGCCCCGGGCCCGGCCGCGGGTCGGGACGCTCGGCGGCGACCAGCCGGTCGAGCCCGAAGCGTTCCCGGATCTCGAACACCCTCATCGCAGGGTCATCCCCGGTACATCTCCTCGACCAGCGCGACGTGCTTGTCCACCACCACCTTGCGCTTGACCTTCATCGACGGCGTCAGCTCGCCGCCCTCGATCGACAGGTCGTGGGGCAGCACGCGGAACTTCTTGACCGTCTCGTAGGAGGCCAGCTCGTGGTTGCAGCGCTCGATCTCGCGCCCGATCAGCTCCAGCACCTTGGGCTCCCGGGCCAGCTGCTCGGGCGCGGAGACCGTGATGCCCTGGGCGGAGGCCCACTTTCCGACGGTATCGGCGTTCAGCGTCACCAGCGCCGAGATGAACTTGCGCTTGTCCCCGACGACGACGACCTGGCTCAGGTAGGGGCAGGCGCGCAGCATCCGCTCGATCCGCTGCGGGGCCACGTTCTTGCCGCCGGAGGTGACGATGATGTCCTTCTTGCGGTCGGTGATGGTCAGGTAGCCGTCTTCGTCGAGCGTGCCGATGTCGCCGGTGTGGAGCCAGCCCTCGGCATCGATCGTCTCGGCCGTGGCCTCGGGGCTCTTGTAGTACCCCAGCATCACGTTGGGGCCGCGGTACAGCACCTCGCCGTCCTCCGCGATCCGGCACTCGATCCCCGGCCCGGCCGGCCCGACGGTACCGAACTTGTTCGCGTCGATCGGGTTGACGTTGGTGAACGAGGTGTTCTCGGTCATGCCGATCCCTTCCAGGATCAGCACGCCGCAGGCGTGGAACCACTCGGCGATCTCCTTGTTCAGCGGCGCCGCGCCGGAGATCGCGTAGACCAGCCGGCCGCCGAACACGTCGCGGACCTTGTGCAGCACCAGCCGGTCGGCCAGCCGGTGCCTGAGCCGCAACCACGCCGGTAGCGGCTGCTTGTGCTGTTGCCGGCGGCTGACCTCGCGGCCGACGCCGAGCGCCCACTCGAACAGCTTCTGCTTGAGGCCGCCGGCCTCGCGGACGCCGACGATCACCCGCTCGTGGATCTTCTCGTAGATCCGCGGCGCGCTGGGCACCGAGTGCGGGCGGATCTCGCGCATGTTCTCGACGACCTTGGTCAGGTCCTCGGCGAAGGCGATCGTGCTGCCGGCGCGCATGTTGACGTAGACGATCAACCGCGCGAACACGTGGGCCAGCGGCAGGAACAGCAGGGTCACGAACTGCGGCTCGACGTACAGCATCTGCCCGGCCGTCCACGAGACGAACACCAGGTTGCCGTGCGAGATCATCGCGCCCTTGGGCAGGCCCGTCGTCCCCGAGGTGTAGACCAGCGAGGCCAGGTCGTCGGGCCGGATCGCGCGGCCGGCCTCGTCCACGAGCCGGTCTTCCACCTCGCGTCCGCGCTCGAGGAAGTCGTTCCAGCTCAACACGTCCCGCGCCGGGTCCGATTCCCCGTCCCAGACCACGATCTGCCGCAACCGCGGCATCTCCGCGCGCACGGACTGGATCTTCTCCAGCTGATCGCGGCCGTCGACGAAGATCAGCTCGGCGTCGCAGTGGTTGACGATGTAGGCGCAGTCCTCGGCGAGGTTGCTGGCGTAGATGCCGACCGTCACCGCGCCGCAGCACGTCGTGCCGAAGTCGCAGGCGACCCATTCCAGCCGGGTCTGGCCCAGGATGTTGACCGCCTGGCCTTTCCGGACACCGAGCGCCAGCAGCGATTTCGAGACACTGCGGACCAGCTCCCGCATCTCGGGCCAGCTGATGTCACGCCAGGCGCCTTGCTGCTTGTAGCGATAGGCGACGCGGTCGGGATAGGTCGAGACGGTGCGTTCGAACAGCTCGTAGATCGATGGGAGATCCGGGTGGTCCATCCGTATCCTCGCCGGGTTGCCCGCGACTGCGCGGGCGACTCAGGATACACGACCGGATGCGCGGCGGAGCGGTGTATAGAATGCCACGGCTCGACGACGGGAGGATCGTGGATGAGCGGTTACGTCGACCTGGCTCCGCAGGCCGAGGCTCCCCGGCCTCGCGAGAGCGCGCTCGGGGTCGTGCTGCGGCGGCCGGCCGGGGGGCCGATCGAGGTGTTGTTCGGGCGGCGCTCGCCGCGCTCGCGCTTCATGCCGGGTCACCTGGCGTTCCCCGGCGGCAGGCTGGACGAGGCGGACGAGCCGGCCCGCGACGGCGCGCACGCCCGTTGCGCGTCGCGCGAGCTGCTCGAGGAGACGGGACTGGCCATTCCGGCGCAGGACTGGCTGGCCGTCGGTGAGCGAACGACGCCCCCGATGTTCCCGGTCCGGTTCCGTACGCTGTTCTTCGTCGGCGCGCTGCCGGCGGGTGCCCAGCCGCCCGCCGCGCCGCCGCGGCCCGAGGAGATCGACCTGCTGCGCTTCGCTCCGGCCGGCGTGGTGCTGAAGGAGTGGGAGCGCGGCCAGGCGCTGGTTCCGCCGCCCTGCCTGCCGATCCTGCGGACGCTCGCCGCGGCCGACGAGCGCGAGCCGCTGGCGAGCCTGGCCGAGCGCCTGCTCGCCGTCAACCACGAGCAGGACGAGCTGCCGCAGATCGAGTTCCAGCCGGGGATCTGGGTGTTGCCGGTGCGGACGCGGACGATCCCGCCCGCCACGCACACCAACGTCTGGATGCCGGGCGGAGAGCGGTTCGTGCTGTTCGATCCCGGCTCCGACCGGCCGGAAGAGCTGGGACGGCTGCGCCGGCTGGTGGACCGCCGGCGGGAGGGCGGGGTGCCGCTCGAGTCGATCGTGCTGACGCATCACCACCCGGACCACATCTCCGGCGCGGCGGCGCTGGCGCGAACGCTGGACGTGCCCGTCGCGGCGCATCCCCGCACGCTGGAGACGCTGGCCGCGCCCGCCGGCGTTGCGACCCGCGAGATCCGCGACGGCGAGGTGATCGACCTCGGGGGCGTGACGCTGCGGACCCTGCACACCCCGGGCCACGCGGTCGGACACCTGGCGTTCGAGGTCCCCGAGCGCGACGCGGT
The DNA here is from genome assembly GCA_041629655.1 of Candidatus Polarisedimenticolaceae bacterium. GTDB lineage: Bacteria > Acidobacteriota > Polarisedimenticolia > Polarisedimenticolales > Polarisedimenticolaceae > JBFKMV01. Next base: position 9,508 of record JBFKMV010000122.1, on the reverse strand, counting down.
GATCGCCGGCGACCTGCTGAGCGGGTTCTCGACGATCCTGATCCACCCCGACGAGGGGGACATGGGCGACTACCTGGCCTCGCTGCGCCGCATTCGCGACACCGGGCGCAGCCGCATGCTGCCCGCGCACGGCCCGCCGCTGCCGGCCCGGGCCGTGGAGCGCGTGATCGATCACCGGGGGGACCGCGAGGGGCGGGTCCTGCGCGGGCTGTCGACCGCCTGGAAGAGCGTCGCGGAGATCGCGGAGCGGGCCTACTCGGAGACGCCGTCGCTGCCGGCGCTGCTCCGGGAAGGCCAGACGCTGGCGCACCTGCGCCACCTGGAGCGGCAGGGCACCGCGCGGCGTCATCCGGAACGGGCCGAGCTGTGGGCGCTTACAGCTGATCGAGGAAGTCGGCGACGTCCTGCTTGAGGTCGTAGACCTCGCCCATCAGCACCAGCAGCTGGTCGTCCGGGCAACCCAGCGCCAGCTTCACGCCGTCCTGGATCCGCTGCCGCAGGTCGTCACGCAACTGCGCGGTGGCCAGGTTGGTCAGCAGGTTCGCCACGCAGACCACGCGCGTCCGTGTCGTGCCGGCTGCCTCTCCGGCCACGAGACCCTCGAGGTCGTCCAGCTCGTGGCGCTCGCAGGCCTGCTGCACGGGCTGGGGCAGCGCCCAGCGCTCGCACAGCAGCACGCCGAAGGTGCGGTGGGACGGCAGGCCGAACTCGGCCTCGGCGTCGATCAGCAACCGCTGCTCGGACTCGGCATAGGCCGCCATCGTGGCGAAGTGATCCGGAAAGAACCGCATGTAGACCAGCTTGCCGACGTCGTGCAGCAGCGCCGCGATCTGGAGATCTTCGGTCTCGAGGCTCGGCTCGAACCGCCGCGCGATCACGCGCGCCGTCAGCGAGGTGTAGAACGAGTGCTCCCAGAACTGCTTGAAGTCCTCGACGCTCGGTGGCTCGAGTCCCTTCATCACCGCCAGCGCGGTCACGATCCGCTTGACCTCGCCCAGCCCGAGGTAGGCCACCGCGTGCTTGACGTCGGTGATGCGCTGCGGCAGCCCGTAGTAGGCGGAGTTGACGACCCGCAGGACCTGGGCGACGAGGCTGGCGTCCGTGGTCAGCAGCTCGCCGACCTGCCGGGCGGTGGCCTCGCTCGAATCGAGCAGCTCCAGCAGCCGGCCGATCACCTCCGGCAGCGGCGGGAGCGCGAAATTGTCCTCGAGAAAGGTCTTTTCGTCCAGCTCGATGGGCGGCAGGCCGCTCATGCGAGCCGCGTCCTGTCCTTCAATACCATGCATACTTTAAAATATTGCATCCCGGCCCGCGCGGTGCAAGCCCCGAAGACCGATTCGCGCACCCTTTTTTCGCGGGGAATGCCTAGCGGGTCCAGCGAAGCCAGCCCGCGAGCAAGCGGCGCACCCCGGGGGTCAGGCGGCTCCGGTTACGCGCATCGGCGACCTTTTTAAGCGCCTCGGCCCGCGTCGGGTAGGGGTGGATCGTGTTGCCGATCGCCCCGAGCCCCGCGCCGGCGACCATCGCCAGGGTGACCTCGCTGATCATCTCGCCCGCGTGTGCGGCCACGATCGTCGCGCCGACGATCCGGTCGGTGCCCCGGCGGGTGCGGATCCGGACGAAGCCGCGGTCCTCGCCCTCCAGCAGCGCGCGGTCGACCTCCGTCATCGCGACCTCGAAGGTGTCGATCTCGACGCCTCGCCGCGCCGCCTCGCCGGCGTCCAGGCCGACGCCGGCCAGCTCCGGGTCGGTGTAGGTGCACCACGGCACGGTCAACGCGCTCAGCCGCTTGCGGCCCAGGAACAGGGCGTTCTGCAGCACGATCCGCGCCGCCGCGTCGGCGGTGTGGGTGAACTGGTGCCGCAGCCCGACGTCCCCGGCGGCGAAGATCCGCCGGTTCGTCGTTCGCAGCCGGTCGTCCACCTTGACTCCCCGGCGGTCGTACTCCACACCGACCCGTTCCAGCCCCAGGCCCTCGACGTTCGGGGCGCGGCCGATGGCGACCAGGACCTCGTCGACGGCGACCTGGCGCGGTCCTTCGCCGGTTTCCAGGTGCACGGTCTTGTCGCTGCCGTCGCCCGTGAAACGGACCGCCTTGGCGCCGGTCCGGAGGTCCACGCCGTCCTGGCGCAGCGCGCCGGCGACGATCTCGGCGGCGTCCGGGTCCTCCCGCGGCAGGATGCGCGGCTCGAGCTCGACCAGCGTGACCTGGCTGCCCAGCCGCCGGAAGGCCTGGGCCAGCTCGCAGCCGATCGGCCCGCCACCCAGGACCAGCAGCCGTCCCGGCCGCTCGGCGAGGTCGAACACCGTCTCGTTGGTCAGGTAGCCCGTCGCGTCGAGCCCCTCGATCGGGGGCACGAACGGCCGCCCGCCGGTGGCGATCACGGCCTTGCGGAAGCGCAACCGGGCCCCTTCGACCTCGACCGTGTCGGGACCGCTGAAACGGCCATCGCCGAGGAACACGTCGACACCGAGCTTGCGGAATCGCTGCGCCGAGTCGTGGTGGCTGATCCGGGCGCGCAGCCGTCGCAACCGCCGCATCACGGCCGCGAAATCCACCCGGGCCCGGTCACCGGCCTCGACGCCCAGCGCCGCGGCCCGTTGCGGCTCCGCCGCGGCCCGGGCGGACGCGATCAGCGCCTTCGAAGGAACGCACCCGACGTTCAGGCAATCGCCGCCCATCCGTCCGCGCTCGATCAGCGCCACCCGCGCGCCGAGCATCGCCGCGCCCGCGGCGGTCACCAGACCGGCCGTGCCGGCCCCGATCACGACCAGGTTGTAGCGGCGAGCCGGCTCGGGGTTGCGCCACCCGGGCGGATGCACGTTTTCCAGCAGCTCGGCGTCGTGCTCGTCGCGCGGCCGGGCCTCGATCGCCACGCTCAGGTTGCGACGCTCGGTCACGCCGCCCCCTCGTCCAGCCGGGCGCGAGCGAACCGGACCAGCACCAGCAGCGCCGCGATCACGACGACCAGGGCACCCAGCAGCATCCACGGCACCGTTCCGTCGGCGATCGCGCGCGTCAGCGCGTCGGCGCCCACGACGTAGACGACCGTACCGGGCAGCATGCACAGCCAGGACCAGAACAGGTAGGTCCAGAAAGGAACGCGCGTCAGCCCGAAGCCGTAGTTGACCAGGTTGAACGGGAACAGCGGCACCAGCCGCGCCAGCGCGACCATCACGGCCCCGTGGCGCTCGGTCATCCGGTCGAGCTTCCGGAAGCGCTCGTTGGCGCCGAGCCAGCCCTCGACCGCGCCGCGGGCGAAGTAGCGGCCGATCAGGAACGACAGGCCGGCCCCCACCGTGGAGCCGATGCTGACCAGGATCGTGCCCAGCACCGAGCCGAACAGCGCCCCGGCGGCGACCGTGATCGCCGAGCCGGGGATCGCGGCCACGACCGCGACCACGTACAGCGCCAGGAACGCCACGGGACCCCAGGCCCCCAGGCCCTCGATCCACTCGCGCAAGAAGACCAGCCGCTCGCCGAGCCCGAACAGCTTGGCCGAAACCAGCACGGCGACGATCGCCGCGACCAGCACGACCGGCCGCCAACGTCCGCCTGTGCTCCGGGGCCCGGATTCGGTCATTCGCGCCGGCTCCTCCCGCGCCGCCGCTCCGGCGACGGTCCCCGAGGATAACGCCGCCGGGACCGGCTTTCTTCCCGCGGGTTGGCCGGGCCGGGTCCGGGAGCTATTCTCCGTGCTCCGTGCCGACCCGGGGAGCGAGCCATCCGACAGCAGCAACACGCCTTCAGCATCCGGAGCCGCCGCGGACGCGGCCTTTACGACTTCACGGACGAGGTCGTGGCCTGGGTGCGATCAACGGGCATCCGGCAGGGGTTGCTGACGCTTCAGGTCCGCCACACCTCGGCGTCGCTGATCGTGCAGGAGAACGCCTCGCCCGAGGTGCAGGACGACCTGGAGCGCTTCCTGGCCCGCCTGGTTCCCGACGGGGATCCGCTGTTCCGGCACACGCTGGAAGGGCCCGACGACATGCCGGCGCACGTGCGCTGCGCCCTGACCTCGACCACGCTGTCGATCCCGGTCGGCGACGGTCGGCCCACGCTCGGCACCTGGCAGGGGATCTACCTCTACGAGCACCGCGCCGATCCGCACCTGCGCACGGTCTCGGCGCACCTGCTGGGGGAATGACCGTCACGGCGGGGCGCCGCCGGCCGGGTTAGGTGTTATCTTCGGAAGGAGGAGGAGCAGCTCCGTTGGCCGACCTTGAGGAATCCGGGAGTCCTGGCCCCGAGCGAGCGCGAACGGCCGAGGACCTGCGCGACTCCGAAGCCCGTCTGCGCTCGATCATCCACAACGCGCCGGACCTGATCCTGCGGGTCGACCGCGACCGCAGGATCACCTTCATCAACCGCGTCCCCGAGGGGATGCGACCCGAATCGGTCATCGGCACCGGGCTCTACGAATGGGCGCCGCCCGAGGCCCGTCATGTCATCGAGTCGGCGCTGGAGACGGCGTTCGATACGGGCGTGCAGCAACAGTACGAGACGCAGAGCGTGCACCCGGAGGGCTACCGCCGCTGGTTCGCGGGCCGGATCAGCCCCGTGCTGCACGACGGTCAGGCCACGGGCGCGATCATCATCTCGCGCGACGTCACGGCGAGAAAGTGGGTCGAGAACCTGCAGGCCAGGCAGAACACCTTCCTCCGGGAGCTGGCCGAGGGCCGCCCGCTCGACGAGCTGCTGGGCCGGCTGGCCCGCTCGGTCGATGACCAGCTCGTCGGGGTGATGACCGCGGTCGCGGTGCTGGACGACGACGGCAAGCTGCTGCGGCTGGTCGCCACGCCGAATCTGCCGGGCGAGGTGGCCGCGGTTCTCGAGACGACGGCGCCGTCTCGAAGCGCGACGGGCCTGGGGCTGGCGTCCTATCGCAACGAGCTGGTCGTGATCGAGGACATCGAAACCGGGATCGAATCCGACGCGGTCCGCGAGCCGTTGCGCGGGCGCGGGGTGCGGTCCTGCTGGGCCCAGCCGATCCGCTCGGGCCACGACCGCGTGCTGGGCGAGCTGGTCGTGTTCTGTCGCGTCCGCCGCAGCCCGTTCGCCAGCGAGCTGGAGCTGCTCGAGGGTGCCGCGAGACTGGCCGACATCGCGATCGAGCAGCGGCGCACCGAGCGGTTGATGCGCCGCATGAACGCGGCCATCGAGCGCGCGATGACCGGGATCTCGTGTCTCGATAACGAGGGTCGTTACCTGGTCGTCAACAAGCCGTACGCGGCGATGACCGGCTACGGGCCGCGAGAGCTGCTGGGCCGGACGTGGGAGGTCACGGTCCACCCCGACGACCTGCCGGTCGCGCAACGGGCCGCCGCTCAACTCGAGCGCGAGGGACAGGCCGAGTTCCAGGCGCGGGCGTTGCGCAAGGACGGCTCGGTTTTCCACAAGCACGTGTTCATGCTGGCCACCGAGGAGGCCGACGGCTTCCGGGGCCACTACTGCTTCATGCGGGACGTCACGGAGGAGCGCAAGGCCCAGGAAACGCGCTCCCGGCTCGAGGCGCAGTTGCGCCACTCCCAGAAGATGGAGGCCCTCGGACAGCTCGCGGGAGGCGTGGCCCACGACTTCAACAACCTGCTGACCGCGATCCTCGGCAACGCCGAGGTGCTGAAGGAGTCGCTGACCCGATCCGCGTCGCGCGCACCCGGCGAAGCCGACCTGGCGCTGCTGGAACAGATCCAGCGGGCCGGCCAGCGCGCGGCGGCGCTGACGCGCCAGTTGCTGGCATTCAGCCGGAAGCAGGTCCGCAAGCTGGAGGTGCTGGATCCCAATCGTGCCGCCGAGAGCGTCGAGCAGATCCTGCGCCGTCTGATCGGCGAGAACATCCAGCTCCAGATGCGGCTGGCGTCCGGGGTCGACCGGATCTACGCCGATGCCTCGCAGATCGAGCAGGTGATCGTGAACCTCTCGCTCAACGCGCGGGACGCGATGACCTCCGGCGGAACGCTGACGATCGAGACGTCGATGACGGACCTCGAGGCCGCCGACGTGCCCGCCGAGGCGAGGCCGGGCCGCTACGTCAAGCTCACCGTGCGCGATACCGGCACGGGCATGTCCGCGGACGTGCAGGGGCACATCTTCGAGCCCTTCTTCACCACCAAGCCGATGGGCAAGGGGACCGGGCTCGGGCTCTCCACGGTCTACGGGATCGTGACCCAGGCCGAAGGCTTCATCACCGTCGACAGCCGGCCGGGCGGCGGCACCGAGTTTCGCGTATTCCTGCCCGCGGTCAGCGAGCCCGCGTCGAAGGCCGAGACCGCCCCGCCGCTGCCGGAAGTCCGCGGCGAGGAGACGGTCCTGGTCTGCGAGGACGAGGACCAGGTGCGGCTGCTGGCCTGCGAGTTCCTGAAGAGCGTCGGGTACCGGGTGCTGGCCGCGGAGAACGGCCGGCGCGCGATCGAGCTGCTCGAAGACCTCGGTGGGCCGATCGACCTGCTGGTGACCGACGCGGTGATGCCCGAGATGAACGGCCGCGAGCTGGCCGAGTCGCTGCAACGCCGCCAGCCGGATTTGCCGGTGCTGTTCGTCTCGGGATACCCCGACGACGTCATCGCCTCACAAGGGGTCGACGAGCGAAGCGTCGAGTTCCTCGAGAAGCCGTTCGGCCGCACGTCGTTGCTGCGGCGGGTCCGCGAGGTGCTGGACGGGGCCCGCGATCCGGGCTGACCCCGGATGCGCCCGCCCGGCTACTCCTCGCGCTGCATGAACGGGTAACGGAAGTCGGTCGGCGGTACGAAACGTTCCTTGATCGACCGCGGACTGACCCAGCGCAGCAGGTTCAGCACGCTGCCGGCCTTGTCGTTGGTCCCGCTGGCGCGCGCGCCGCCGAACGGCTGTTGCCCGACGACCGCCCCGGTCGGCTTGTCGTTGATGTAAAAATTCCCCGCGGCGTCGCGCAGCGCGTCGGCGATCTTGACGATCGCCGCGCGGTCCTGTGCGAACACCGCCCCGGTCAGGCCGTACGGCGAGCCCCCGTCACAGAGCCTGAGCGCCTTGTCCAGGTCGCGGTCGCGGTAGACGTAGATCGTCAACACCGGGCCGAAGATCTCTTCCTTCATCAGCTTCGATTCGGGCGAGCGGGCCTGCACCACGGTCGGCTCGATGAACCAACCCTTGCGGCTGCTGAAACCGCCGCCGGCCAGGATGCGGTTTTGCGGCGAGCGTTTGGCGTGCTTGATGTAGCCGGTGATCGTGCGGTACGCGCCCTCGTCGATCACGGCGCCCATGAAGTTCGAATAATCCGTCGGATCACCCATCCCGATTTCGGCGACCCGCGCCAGCAGCGACTTCTTGACGCGTTCCCAGATCGAGGCCGGGATGTAGGCGCGCGAGGCCGCCGAACATTTCTGACCCTGGTACTCGAAGGCGCCCCGCACCAGCGCGGTGACCAGCGACGGGATGTCGGCGCTGGCGTGCGCGAACACGAAGTCCTTGCCGCCCGTCTCGCCGACGATCCGCGGGTAGTACTTGTAGTCGTGGATGTTGCGGCCGATCGTGGACCACATCCCCTTGAACACTCCGGTCGAACCGGTGAAGTGGATCCCGGCCAGGTCGGGGCTCGCCAGCACCGGGTCGCCCACGTCGCCTCCGGAGCCCGGGACCATGTTGATCACGCCGGGCGGCAGGCCGGCCTGCTCGAGCACGTCCATGATGAAGTGCGCCGAGTAGACCGCCGACGAGGCGGGCTTCCAGACCACGGTGTTGCCCAGCATCGCCGGCGCCGTCGGCAGGTTGCCCGCGATGCTGGTGAAGTTGAACGGCGTGACGGCGAAGATGAAACCCTCGAGCGGCCGGTGCTCGATGGTGTTCCAGGCGCCCGGGCCCGAGACCGGCTGCTCCTCGTAGATCTCCTGCATGTAATAGGGGTTCCAGCGCCAGAAGTCGATCAGCTCGCAGGCCGAGTCGATCTCGGCCTGATGCACCGTCTTCGACTGGCCGAGCATCGTCGCCGCGTTCAGCACCGGCCGGTGCGGGCCGGCGAGCAGGTCCGCGGCCTTGAGGAAGATCGCGGCGCGGTGCTCCCACGGCATGCGCGACCACTCGCGGCGCGCCTCCAGCGCGGCCCGGATCGCCCGCTCGACCTCGCGCTTGCCGCACTTGTGCCACTTGGCCAGCACGTGGCCGTGATCGTGCGGCATCGCGGCATCGGCGGTCCGGCCGGTGCGCACCTTGCGGCCGCCGATCCGCGCCGGGATGTCGATCACACGACCCGACAGGCGTCGGATCTGGCGGTCGAGCTCCCGTCGCTCCGGACTGCCGGGACGATACTCAAGCACGGGTTCATTGGTGGGCACAGGGACCTGAAACAGAGCGTTCGACATGGTGCTTCCCTCGGCGCGGACCCGTTTTCGGCCGCTCATTCTAGCAGGGGCAATCCGGGGCCGCCGCACGGCGGGGCGCAGGCAGGAGAGCTAATCGATCTCCTTCAGGGCGTCCTCGAGGCGGTCCGCGTGGTCGGAGGTGCTCTGGCGCATCTCGTTCAGGTCGGGGAGCTGTCCGGAACGGATCGCCTCGCCCGCCTCGGGGTCGCCGTGATCGTCGACGGCGTACGCCTCGTCGGGGTCGGTGGTGACCTGGATCGCCGTCGGGGCCAACGCCTGCCACTGCCGCGCCACCAGCAGCAGCACGATCGCCAGCACCACGACCAGCATGATCATGCCGAATCCGCCGAGACCGCTGATCTTGCGCATGCCGAGAATCTAAGCCCGTTCGACGCCGGCGACAAGTGAGGTACCATCAGTCCCTCGATGAGCCCCTCGAAACGCCTCGCCGTCATCGCCACGATCGTGCTGTCCTGCACCGCCGCCGACCAGGCGACCAAGGTCCTGGCCGCGCGGCAGCTCGCCGGAGAGCCGGCGATCGTGCTGCTGGGCGATACGCTGCGCCTGTTGTACATCGAGAACAAGGGCGCCTTCCTGGGCCTGGGTTCGGCGCTGCCGGCGCTGGTCCAGGTGTGGCTATTCGTGATCGTCGTCGGGATCTTCGTGGTCGTCGTGCTGATCTACGCGGCGCGGGGGCGCGACGTCGGAACGGCAGAGGTGATCGCGCTGGCCCTGGTGGCGGCCGGGGGGCTGGGCAACCTGATCGACCGGGTGATGCTCGGCGCCGTGCGCGACTTCATGAACGTCGGCGTCGGTCCGGTGCGCACCGGCATCTTCAACGTGGCCGACGTGGCGCTGTCCGCGGGCGCGATCGTCTTTCTGTGGCAGGGGCTGCGCGGGCGCAAGCGCCGGGAGCCGGACGCATGATCCGGCGGCAGCGGCTCGCCGTCCTCGGAATCGTCGCGGTCGTGTTGCTGACGTCCGTCGCGAATCCCACCGGCGATTCGCCCGACCCGATCGTCGAGACGCTGTTGGAGCGGATCGGCAACGGCCGGGCCGCAGCCGGCGCTCCGCGGCTCGAGCATCGTCCCGCGCTGGACCGCGTTGCGCTGGAGCGCGCCCGGCAGATCGCGGCGCTTCCCGAGGGCCGGGGGGGGGGGGGGGGGGGGGGGGG
>JBFKMV010000121.1:0-15535 GCA_041629655.1 Candidatus Polarisedimenticolaceae bacterium | reverse complement strand
GGATCGACGTTGGAGACGCCGTTGACCAGCGCCTTGAAGTCGCGCGCCCGCGAGCCGTGTACGTTGGGGTTGCCGTCGTTGTTGGCGTCCTGCACGCCCGGCGCCAGCGTCAGCACGTTCTGGTAGAACCGCCCCAGCACCGGCAGGTCCTGGATGAAGTCGTCCGTGAACTTCGTGGAGGTGGCGCTCTTCTCGAGATCGACCACCGGCGGGCGTTCCCGCACGCGCACCTCCTCGGTGTACTGCTCGGTCAGGATCACCGGGACGACCCTGTTACTGCTCGAGGTGACGCGCAGCTCGTCGATGCGCACCGTGCCGCGGCCGGTGTGGGCGACCTCGACCACGTAGCCGCCGCCCGCCGGCAGCACCGGGAAGTACGCCCGGCCCTCGCGGTCCGTCCGCTCGTGGTAGGGCTGCACGCGCCGTTCCGGGTGGCTCAGCGTGACCGTCGCGCCGGACAGCGGCCCCTGCTCGTCGGTCACCTCGACGGTCAGCCCGCCGGTGAGCTGCGCCGCGAGGCCCGTCCACGGCAACAGGACCAGCACCGCGGCCGCAGCACGGAGCCTGCCGGATGTGGGTTCATCGCTCATGCCGGCCCTCAGCGAAGCGGCTGCGGCAAGCCGGGGTGACCGTGGTGGCGGTTGCGCCGGATCTGCTGCCGACTCTACCACGGAGCCCGGCACGCGCGGCGCCCCGCCGTGGTAGCATCCGGGCAACCCGTTCCTCGATCACCTCCGATCCCCAGGGAGGCTCTCATGAGATGGCATCCGTTGGTCGTGATGCTCGTGGTCGCAGTGTCGCTGTCGGCTTGCGCGCGCTCCGGCGGCGATGAATCCGCCGATGAGGATCCCGGCCCGTCCGACGACGGTCCCGCCGCGGGAGCGGAGCTCACCCCGGAGGCGCTCCGCGCCGGCCTCGACCGCGTGATGAGCGACCTGCAGGCCAGCCACGCCGACCGCCTGGAGAACATGGTCCGGTTACCCGACCTGGTGCCGGTGCGGGCGGACATCCAGCGTCAGGTTCCGACGCCGCAGTTCGTCGAGTTCGTCGGCAAGGTGGCCAACGTCGGCGACGTCGATGCCGGCCCGTTCGACGTCGAATACGAGGCCTGGATCATCGACAGCGGCGAACGGGACGAGCAGATCATCATCGGCCCGCTCAAGGTCACCGAACGCTGGCCGGGTGTTCCCGCCGGGGCCACCGTCGCCTCCGACGAGTTCCTGACGGAGGCGCAACGGCTGCGGCATGACATCACGGGAATGAAGCTGCCGGTGGCCGTCGCCGTCTGGTACACGGTCGATCCGACGGACGCGGCGAACCCGTTCGGCGAGGTGCTGGAGCAGGTCGAGGGCGCCAACGCCAACTCGGCCATCTATTCGGCCAACGAGAACAACCCGGCGCTGCCGATCCTGATCTACTGACGGCGGAAGTCGTCGGGCCCGGTTGCTTTGCGGCGGTAATCGGCGGCGAATTCCGCTCGCACCTCGCCGGTCTCGGGATCGATCAGCCACGGTACCACCGCGCGGCGCGGCACGCGGATCGGCCCGGTCACCGGCACATAGGTTCCGAAGACGAGGTCCCAGATCGGCGTGGACACGCCGTGGTTGACCCGCGGGTCCTGGAAGCTGCTGGCGGTTCCGATGTCGTCGAGGTGACGGTCGCGCCGGGTCTGGCTGCGACTCTACCAGGAAAACGGTGTGGTGCGGCCCGTCGATCGTCGCGCGCGCGCCTGACCGCTGCACGGCTGCCGCGATCGGGCTCAGGAGGCCGCGCCGGCGCGTGCGTCCAGCTGCGCAAGGGTCCTGCGAACCTCGGCCTGCGTGGGGTCCAGCTCCAGCGAGCGCCGCAGCCACTCGGCCGCCTCCGACAGCCGGCCGAGGCTGCCGTGGGCGCGGGCCAACGCATTGAACAGGTCGGTGCGCGGCTCGCCGTCCTCCAGCGCGCGGCGGAACTCGACGATCGCCTCTTCGAGACGGCCTTCCCGCGCGAACGCGGATCCGAGGTTGATGCGGGCCTCGGCGTTATCGGGATTGATGCGCAGGGCGCGCTGCAACAGCTCGATCGCCTCGGCGCCGCGTCCGTGGCGGCTGTAGAACGCTCCAAGGTTGGCCATCGACGGGCCGTGGTCGGGGTTGGAGTCCAGGGCGCGCTGCAGCAACGCGCTGGCTTCCTGTATGTCCCCGGCGCTCTCCCGGGCGATGGCCAGCCAGTTGAGGTGCATCACGGCGCGCGGGTTGCGGTCGAGCGCCGCGCGCAGCAGCGGTTCCAGCGCGGCCAGGTCCCGGCGGGCCTGCGCCAGGCGGAACAGCGTCACCATCGCGTCCTCGTTGAGCGGGTCGCGCGCCAGCACGTCGCGCGCCGCGCGCTCGGCCGTTGTCGCGTCCCCGTTGGCCAGGGACAGCCGGGCCAGCGCCGAGCCATGCGCCCAGCGGCCGCGCCCGACGCTGTCGCGGAACACCCGCACGCCCTCGGCCGTCCTGCCGGCCGCCTGGTAGGCGTCGGCGATCTGCGCCAGGAAACGCGGGTCGAGGTCCTCGCCTCCGTTCACCAGAGCTTCGGCCACCTCGAGCGCCTCGTCGTAGCGTTGCTGGCCGACCCGCAACGTGAACGACTGGCGGCGGGCGACGTCGAACCCGGGCTGCATCCGGAGCGCCGCGTCGATCTCGCGTTCGGCCCCCTCGAGGTCTCCCGCGGCCAGCAACACCGCGGCCAGGTTGGAGTGGGCCGTCACCGTCGGCGCGCCGGGGTCGGCCGATCCTCCGGCAGCCGCGGGCAGCTCCTGCTCGGGGAACGACTCTCCCGAGCCGCCGATGTAACCGAGGGCCCGCAGGTTCTCGACGATCTCGCGGTCCACCGCCGCGATCGCCTGAGCCGAGGTCGCGCTGCCGTGCCGGAACGGGGTCACTTCGTAGGTCGGAATCTCGCGCTGCGGGAATCGCTCGCGGAACCCGGGCCGGATCGCCGCGTCCAGCACGCGACCGTCGGCGTCCGCGGGAACGGGCAGGCCGGCCAGGTACAGCACCGTCGGAAAGATGTCGAGCAGCGAGCTGGTATCCAACCGCTTACGCTCGATGGCCGGCCCCGCGAGGACGAGTACGCCGTAGGGACGGTGCCAGCGGCCCGGCTTGCCCTCGATGTCGGCGGTCTCGCCGCGTGGCCGGTCGGCGCGGTTCACGAATCCGTGGTCCGACAGCACCACCACCGCCGTCCGCGGGTCGATCGCCTCCAGCAGCTCGCCGAGCAGCTCGTCCTGGTACTCGTAGAAGCGCTCCACGGCCCGGCCGTAGCGCTCGACGTCGCGTGGATCGACCTGCGGGAGGCGCGGAGGCATGAAGTGCATGAAGCGGTGACAGACCTCGTCGATGCCCTGGTAGTAGACCGCCGTGAGATCGGACTGCCCCTGCTCGATCAGGTCGAGCGTGATGCGATGATAGTTGCGTGTCGCGGCCAGCACCTTCACCAGGTGGTTGAGCGGTTCGCGAACCGCGCGCGCCCGGTCCTCGCGCATGCGCCGCCGCGCCGCCGCGAATTCCTCGGCAGTCACGTCGACGAAGCGCGAGACGTCCTCGAACGTGATCTCGTCCTCGGCGACCAGCCGCTCGCGGAGCTGCTCGAAGTACCGCGCGGGATGGGTCGTGCCCAGCCCGTCCGCGGGCACGTCGTAGTCGAACAGCGAATAGGCCACGCGATCGGTGACGAGATGGCCGCGGATCGGCTCCGCGGGCCAGGTGGCCCACCAGGCCACGACGTCCACGCTCGATCCGGCTTCCGAGAACAGGTTCCACAGCGCCCGCACCCGCCGGAAGCGGCTGTTGACCGGAACGAGCTGCCCGCTGGCGCGGTCGCGAACCAGGAAGTCCAGCACCCCGTGGCGGTCGGCCCGCACCCCGGTCGCCACGCTGGTCCACAGCAGCGGGCTCAGCACCGGGGTCAGGGCCTTGATGTTGCCCCACGCCCCGCGCTCGCGCAGCCGGCGCAGGTTGGGCAGCCGGCCTTTCTCCATCAGCGGCTCGGCGATCTGCCAGTCGGCCCCGTCGAGGCCGACGACCAGGATCGGCGTGGCGGTGTCGTGCCGCTGCTCGCGAATCCGCCGCCAGGCCTCGCTCTCCCGGATCGCCAGCGATACGGGCGATTCGGGGTCGTAGTCCAGCCGCAGCGTCTCCGGCGGATCGCCGAAGCGGGACAGCGCCTGCTCGACGGCCGCACGGGTCCGCGAGTCGAGCTGCGGGAGATCGCCCGCCGGCGTGGCCCGGCGAATCGCGTCGACCACCAGCGCATCGATCGCGGCCTCGAGGGCGGGGTAGGACACCTCCCCGCCGTTCGTTGCCAGCAGGCGCGTGGCCCCGTCCGCGGTGAGCCTCTGATCGAGGTCGAGGACCAGGTCCAGCTCCGCCCCCTCGGGCGTGGCGAAGGCCAACCGGCCGCGGCGACGGAACGGATCGAGTTCGGTGACGCGTTCGAGACCGGGGAACGTGGCATGCGTCCCCGGCCCCAGCACGCGTCCGGAACGGATCCACGAGTCCCGCAACGCGACCGCGTCCGCCGGCACGCGGTGCAACCCGACCAGCAGGTACAAGGCGGCCAGAACGGCCAGCAGGATCAGCACGACGACCCTGCCTGAACCTCGTAATCCCGGTTCATGGCGTGACGAATTCATGAACGAGCAGAGCATAGCAGCAGCGACGCCGGCAAACGAAAACGGCCGGCGGCATCGCACCGCCGGCCGTTCGTGATCATCCGTGTCGTTCCGCTGTCAGGCGGTTGCTCTAACCGCCCCAGCGGAACCCGAGTAAGACGCCGTAGTGGGTGCCTCCGATCTCGACGCTCTCGCCCTCGATATCCGCGTCGACGTCCGAGCGGCGCACGTCGACGCCGACGTTGAAGCGCTCCCCGATCCGGAACAGCACGCCCGCGTTACCCCAGAAGCCCACGCCGCTGTCGCTCTCGGAGAACGAGCCGAGGCCGGGGACGCTCACCGAGAAATCGAGATCGGCCCACACGACGCCGCCGCCGACGTAGGGCTGCACCTTGCCGTCCAGGAAGGTCTTGCGGACCCCGAGGTTCACCTCCAACACCTCGGCTTCGGCGTTCGCGGTGTAGACCCCCCCGTCGCCCACGTAATAGTACGTGTAGCTCTCGCTGATGTCGCCGCGCAGGATGTCCACCGCGATGGCGACGGGCCAGTCCCCGCCGAACGTCAGCGCGACGCCGAACTCGTCCAGATCGTCGTCCAGGTCCTTGACGTCCTTTTGACCGAGGAAGACGTTGGCCTCTCCCCCGGCCAGGGCCGGGGTCGATACCGCCAGTGCCACCACCACGACCATCCACAACACGTTCCCCACACGTAATCGCATCAGCAATTCCTCCATCGCTTCAGCAAAGTTGCCCGAACTCTAACGGCAGCGGACGGCCAGGTCAACCGCTTCGTATCGCTTGCACGCTGAACGACGACCGGCCGACGGCGATGTCGGCCTACCGTGCGGCCCCGCGTCGGATCGTTCGGTAGTCGGCGGCGAACCGCGGGCGGACGTCACCGGTCTCCGGGTCGATCAACCACGGCACGGCGGCGCGGCGGGGGATCGTCACCGGGCCGGTCACCGGGACGTAGGTTCCGAAGACGAGGTCCCAGATCGGCGTGGACACGCCGTGGTTGACCCGCGGGTTTTGGAAGTGGTGGTGGAAGTGGTGGCGGCGGACCCAGCGGCCGTAGCGGCCCTGCGGCGGACGGGTGTGGCAGCGCAGATGGATCACCTCGTAGCCGACGTAGGCCGCCAGCAGGCCGGCCGTCATCACCGCGGCCCCCAGCGCCGGCAGCGCGAGCTGCAGCAGGGCCCAGATCCCGCCGGCGACGATCAGCGCGACCAGCGCCTTCCTCCACGGGGGCGCGAAGTAGTCGGTGGTCGCGTGGTGGCGCAGGTGTTCCTTGCCGAAGGGGTTTCGCCCCTTGCCGTGATGGCCGAGCCCGTTGTGGATCGCCCATTCCAGCAGCGTCCACAGGGCGGCGCCGGCCAGGAACAAGGCCGCAAATTTCACGATCCGACGAGCCTATCACGGGACGCTCCCGGTACGAAACACCGCGCGTGCACTCCGGCGCAGCGTGCTACGATTCCGGCACGGGAGCCTGAAAAATGAGCACCGGCGAAGAGGGCCGCGCGGCGCTGTCCGAGTGGATTGCCGCGCAACCGAAGAACTTCTACGACGCCGACACGCTGCTCCGGATCCTGGTCGAGCGGGCGGGTCTCGGCGATCGCGTGGGGACGCTGCGGGACTTCGGCGCCGTCGCCGCGGGACCGCTGGACGACGCGGTGGTCGAGAACAACCGCCCCGGCAACATGCCCGAGCTTGCGACCCACGATCGCGCCGGCCGCCACGTCGCCGGGTTCGCGCACCACCCGAGCTACCACCGCGCGGGCGAGCTGATCTACGGCAGCGGGATCATGGCGGCCTACGCCGAGCGGCCGAACCCGCACCCGTTCATCCTGTCGCTGTTCTACCTCTCCTCGCACGTCGGCGAGGGCGGGCACAACTGCCCGCTGGCCTGCACCGCCGGCGCGATCCGGGCGCTCCAGGCGCTCGGCACCGAGGAGCAGCGCGCGGCATGGCTGCCGGGGCTGCTGAGGCCGGTCTACGGCGAGCACTACGCCGGCGCGCAGTTCCTGACCGAGGTGCAGGGCGGCTCCGACGTCGGCGCCAACGCCGTGCGCGCCGTGCCGCAGCGCGACGGAAGCTGGCGGATCGAGGGCGAGAAGTGGTTCTGCTCCAGCGCCGACGCCCAGCTGTTCCTGATCACGGCCCGGCCACCCGACGCGGCCGGGGGCACCGACGGCCTGGGTTTGTTCCTGGTGCCGCGCGAGGTCGACGGGCAACCGAACGGCTTCCGGCTGCGGCGGCTCAAGGACAAGCTCGGCACGCGGACCATGGTCACCGCGGAGATCGACTTCGCGGGCGCCCGCGCCGAGCCGCTCGGACCGCTCGAGAACGGTTTCCGCAACACCATGGAGCTGATCATCAACACCAGCCGGCTGTACAACGCGTTCGGCTGCGCGGGACTGGCCCACCGCGCGTACCTGGTCGCGCGCGGCTACGCCGAGCACCGCCGCGCCTTCGGCGAGGCGATCATCCGCTACCCGCTGGTCAAGGAGACGCTGGCCGCGATCCTGGCCGACGCCGAGGCCGCGCTGGCCGGCTCGTTCTGGCTCGCCCAGGTGCAGCAGCGTGCCGACGCCGGCGAGGCGTCGGACGCCGAGCGGTCCTTCCTACGCGTCGGCCTCAACCTGAACAAGGTGCGCACCGCGGTCATCGCGCACGGCGCGATCAACCGCGGCATCGAGATCCTGGGCGGCAACGGCACCATCGAGAGCTTCAGCGTGCTGCCGCGGCTGCTGCGCGACAACGTGGTCTACGAGAACTGGGAGGGAACCCACCACACCCTGCGCATGCAGGTGCTGCGCGACGGGTCGGGGCGGGGCATGCACGCGGGGTTCTTTGCCGCGCTCGAGGAGCGCCTGGGTGGCGACGCGCTGCGACGCGACCGCGAGGCCTTCGAACGCTGCCTGCGCGAGCAGGACACGCTGCTGCTGCGGCGCGTCTGCGACCGGCTGGGCTCGTGGCTGCACCTGGCGGCGCTTCAGGGTGTCGACGATCCCGGCGTGCGCGCCCGGGCCGAGCTGACCCGGCTGCGGCGACTGGGCGAGGACCCGGTCCGCGAAGGCTACGGCGAGCTGATCGACCGCTGTAGCCGCTGACCGGGCTACAATCCGCTCATGCCCCACGCGTTCGTCACCGGCGGGACCGGCTTCGTCGGCATCAACCTGATCCGGCACCTGGTCGAGGAGGGCTGGACGGCCACGGTCCTCCACCGCGAAAGCTCGCGGCTCGAGCCGCTCCGGGAGCCGGGAACCGACGCCGTCCGCTTCGCGGTCGGCGACATCACCGACGCCGACTCGCTGCTCCGCGCGATGCCGGAGACACCCGACGCGGTGTTCCACGCCGCCGCCGATCTCAGCTTCTGGTCGCGCAACAACGCCGAGCAGGAGCGCATCAACGTCGGGGGCACGCGCAACGTCGTTGCGGCCGCGCTGGCGAAGCGCGCCCGCCGCCTGGTCCACACCTCGTCCATCGCGGCGTTCGGCATGCACGACGATCCGGTCGACGAGTCGACGCCCGAGAACGCCACGCGCTCCTGGATCGGCTACCTGCGCACCAAGGCGCTGGCCGAGGTCGAGGTGCGCCGCGGCATCGAGCGGGGGCTCGACGCGACGATCCTCAACCCGGCGAACATCATGGGGCCCTACGACCGCACCGGCTGGGCCGCGGTGATCCGGCAGACCCACGCCGGCAAGTTCAAGGGCGTGCCGCCGGGCAGCGGCTCGTTCTGTCACGTTCGCGAGGTCGTGCGCGTCCACCTGCGCGCCGTGGAGCGCGGCGGGCGCGGCGAGAACCACCTGCTCGGCGGCGTCGACGCGTCGTACCTCGACCTGGCGCGGATCGCCGCCGAGCTGTGCGGCAAGCCGCTACCCACGAAGACGGTGTCCCCGTTCGTGGTCAAGCTGTTCGGACGACTCGGCGCCGCGGTCGCCGCCGTGACGGGCAAGCCGCCGCTGATCTCGCCCGAGATGGCGGCGCTGGCCTCGTCGAACGTGCGCTGCCGGAGCGACAAGGCGGTGCGGGTGCTGGGCTACGCGCCGGTGCCGTTGCGCACGATGGTCGAGGACTCCCATCGCTGGCTGGCGGCCAACGGGCTGCTGGGCTGATGTCGTCCGGAGCGCTACTGCGCTAGATCGCTCCGATCGGCACGCAGTCCCTGGCGTTGCGGCAGTCGGCCAGGCACTGGTTGGCGAACACCTTGCCGCCCTTGCACTCCACCGGGGCGTAGATCATCGGGCAGCGGCACGGGCCCTTGGCCTCGGCCGTCGGGGCGAGCAGCGCCACCACGCCGACGGCAACCAGCGTCACCAGCCCCAACACGATCAACGCCTTACTCCAGCGATCGAAGCTACGCATTCCGAGATCCTCCCTCCGGGCGGCAGCGGGCCGCCCCGGCGGAAGCATACCGTCAGTCGGGCCGGCCGAAAAGCACCTACTTCTCGAAGTAGCCCACAGCGTCGCCCCAGCGGGCGTGAAAGGTGACCCGGGGGTCCACGGCGTCGTCGGCAAACGGCCGGATCTCCTGGACGCGCTCGCCGTCGTAGGCGAAATAGCGCCGCCTCGTCGCTCCGGCGGGGTCGCCGATCCGATAACCCAGGATCCCGGGTGTCCGCTCCCGGGTCACGTTGAGCAGGTCGTCCAGGGCGATCAGGCCGCCGATGCCGTGGGGGCGAAAGGGGATCAGCTTGCTCATGTTCCCTCGCCGGCGGATCCTGTCCCCCAGTCTTCTGACGGCATCGCGCGGGCCGACCTCGATCACGGTGACGGTCTCGCCGGCCTCGAGCGTGGCCAGTGCCGGGGCCAGCGCCTCGACGCACGCGGCGTAGGGGGCGGCGAGCAGCTGGTAGTCGCCGATCTCGCGCTGTACCCGGACCACGTTCAGCGCCAGGATCGGGATCAGCACGGCCACCCCGACGAAGCGGACCCGGCGCCGCGCCGCCGCGCCCCTAAACCGCTCGTCCAGCCAAGCGATCAGGCCGCACAACACCAACGCATAGCCGACCGCTAGCAGGTACAGGTAGCGTGACGAGAGCTTGTCCAGCGGGACGACCGGTACCAGGCAGGCGGCGACCCAGCACAGGCCGAGCACGGCGGTGGGCTGCCGGCGCAGCAGCCAGGCCACGCCGGCCAGCGCCAGCAGTACCAGCGCGAACGAGGCGACGTCGAAGGCGTACTGCTCGCCCAGCCCCAACGGCCGCAACAGGATGAACGGGATCTTCAGCGCCAGGAATCCGGCGCCGGCCTCGGAGGTGTGGAAGCTCGGCTTGGCCAGGAAGTTGAACGCGACGAACGCCGCGGCGACCGTCGCAAAGCCCGCGTACGGTTTCCACCGCCGCCGCGGGTCACCGGCGAAGAACGGCAGCAGCACGACGACGAACAGCGCGGTCTCCTTGCTCAACAGCGCCAGCACCCACAGCCCCAGCGCCAGCGCATCGCGCCACCGCACGCGCGAGCCGAGCACCAGGAACGTCGCCAGCACGAACAACGTCGCCAGCGCGTGACCCCGCGCCGCCGGCCAGATCGCCGCCTCCGAGAGACGGACGTTCCAGGCCCAGGTCAACGCGGCCGCCGCCGCGACCCCGCGGCCCGCACCCAGCCGCCGGCACAGCAGCAGCAACAACACCGCGTTCAGCGCGTGGACCAGGATCGACTGGGCGTGGAACACGCTCGCGCTGCCGCCCCCCACGATCCAGTCCACGAGGAAACTGGCGTGCAGCACGGGGTTGAAGTCGCGGTAGATGACCGTGAACAGGTACGACGGGCGCTCGAGGGTCGGGCTCATCCGCCCCAACCACTGGTAGTCGTCCGAGTAGAAGCCCGCCTGAAGCGACGCGCCGTAGACGGCGCAGGTCAGCAGCAGCAACGCCGCGGCGACGATCAGATCCCGGCGGTCGAACACCGGCGCCAGCCTAGCGGAGCCCCCGCCGGGGGTCAAAGGGCCCGGAAAGTCGCCAAGATCTGCGTTTTCCGGCTTGCCTCACCCGCGAAGGATCGTACATCTAGAGGCGTCGGGGCGACTCCGTCAGGCGCCGCTACGGCAAGCAGGGCCGTCGGCGCGCCGTATCTCGGGGGGATCACCGGTGAGGCGAAAGGGCCAGCGCTCGGGCTGGAGTGTGTGTGCGCGCGCGGGTGTGGTGCTCGCGCTGTGGCTGCTGTTCCCCGTATCGGCCGCGCTGGCGGTCGGATTCGGTCCGTTGACCGACCTCCAGACGGGCATCGGCAACGCCACGGTGCTGACGTTCGGTCCCGAGGATCCCGACCCCGGCAGCGTCGCCGACGGCTGCGTCTACGCCGTCAACGCCTTCTCCGGCCAGGTCTACCGGGTCTGCTTCGACAGCACGAAGACGGTCGTCAGCAACGACGTGGTGATCGACCTCAAAGGTCCGGTGACGGGCGTCAACGCGGTGCTGGGGATCACCTTCGATCCCGCCTCCGACCCGGGCGGGGAGATGCAGCTCTACCTGGCCTACGCCGACGACAACGACTCGCCGTTCACCGGCAAGATCGCCCGCGCCGTGAGCAGCGACGGCGGCGCTTCCTACAGCGTCGACGAGGATTTCATCACCGGGCTGCCGCGCTCGAGCTTCGACCACCAGACCAACGGGCTCGAGTTCGGCCCCGACGGCTGCCTGTACTTCGTCCAGGGCAACAACTCCAACGCCGGCTACGACAGCGCGCACGCGGAATCGCACATGTC
The DNA here is from genome assembly GCA_041629655.1 of Candidatus Polarisedimenticolaceae bacterium. Lineage (GTDB taxonomy): Bacteria > Acidobacteriota > Polarisedimenticolia > Polarisedimenticolales > Polarisedimenticolaceae > JBFKMV01. The sequence continues at coordinate 4,191 of JBFKMV010000121.1, read as the reverse complement.
GAGCGCGCTCTTGATGGCCTGCTTCAAACAGGCCGACGGCACGCCCGATCCGGCGTTCGACGGCGACTGCGGCGGCGGCAACACCCAGGACCCCTGCGACATCGAGGTCTGGGCCTCGGGGCTGCGCAACCCGTTCGACCTGGTGTGGCACTCCAACGGCCGGCTCTACGCCACGGACAACGACGCCAACCCGGGCTTCCGCGACGACTGCGCGGCGGCGGCGAACACCTTCGGCTGCCCGTGCCAGGAGCCGGTGATCAGCCCGGTCGGGGACGAGCTGAACCTGATGGAGCAGGGCTTCTACTACGGGTCACCGAACCCCTACCGCGCCAACCCCAGCGGCCTGCAGTGCCAGGGCGGCACCGACGGCACCGACGACTGCACGTTCAACTCCGACTGTGCGAGCTCCGGGACCTGCGTGGACCTCTCGTCGCTGTGCACCGAACCCATCTGCGGCGACGACGTCCAGTGCTACTACTTCGCCGACGGCGAGCCGCCCGAGCCCGGCGAGGATCCGGGCGGCCTGTACAAGCAGCCGATCGCGGAGATCGGCGCGCTGCTCGACGGCATCGAGGAGTACCGCTCGCTGTTCGACGAGCGGTTCCCCGGATCGTTCTGCTCGGACTGGGACGGTGACCTGCTGGTCACGGGCGGTCCCGGCAGCTTGCGGCGCTTCGAGCTGTCGGCGGACGGTCTCGCGGCGACCCACGTCGGGACCGGCAACCTCAACGGCGCCGCCGGGCTCGACGTGACCGTCGGACCCGACGGAACGATCTACGTGGCCGACTACGACAACGGCAAGCTGACCTACCTGAGCCCCGTCGAGCAGCCCGACCCCGCGCTGGCGGAGTTCTTCCGCTACTGCAGCATCGTGCTCGAGAGCGGTCAGTGGGACCTGCCCCCGGTCCCCGCCGCGCTGCCCGCGGCGCGCAGCGACTTGGCCGCGGGGAAGCTGTCGATCGGCGGCGGCGACTACCTGTTCGTGTTCGGGCAGCAGGGGACGACCGAGGTGCTGCGCTACGACGTCGCCGCGAACAGCTGGGCCAGCAGCAACGACCCCGGCACCCCCGGCGCGCCGCCCGACCCGCCGTTCCCGTTGACCGGCCCGCCGGACAGCAACCACAAGGCGGCCGTCGAGGTCGGCGACCGCATCTACACCATCGGCGGGCTGAACCCGTTCGACCACGACACCTGGTTCTACGACGGCATCAACGACCCCGCCGGGAACCACCTGAGCCACGTCGGCTGCAACGGGTCGACCCAGGACTGCACGGGCGGCGATCACCAGGGCACGGTCACCGACAACGGCCTCAACGTGGGCGCCGTGGCGGCCGCGCTGCTGGGCGACGAGATCTACATCGCCGGCGGGTTGTGCAACACCACCGGCACCGGCAGCGTCAACTGCACCTGCGACGGCACGGTGGGCGGCAGCACCGGGAACTGCTCGGGCAACGCCCCGCCCGGCAACAACACCGACCGCGCGTTCCGCTACGTGATCGCCGACGACGACTGGTTCGAGATCGCGCCGCTGCCGGTGGCCGTGGACCACGCGGCGGGTGCCGCGTTCGGCGGGAGGTTCTACGTGTTCGGCGGGCGGCAGTGCGGCAGCAACACCGCCTGCCAGGGCCGGACCGAGGTCCAGATCTACGACCCGGGCACCGACGGCTGGAGCTTCGGCGCGCCGTTGCTCGAGGGCTGCTCGGGCATGGGCAGCGCGGTCGTGATGTACAACCGGATCTACATCATCGGCGGCGAAGGAAGCCCGTGCAGCGGCACCAAGGTGCAGGAGTACGATCCGGCCGCCGACACCTGGCGGCTGGTCGACAACCTGCCCGAGACGCACCACGGGATCTGGCCCGTGCGCATCGGCGATCCCGCCGACGGCATCCCCGACCGGATCCACGTCGCCGGCGGCGCGCCGTCCGCGACGCACCACCACGCGTTCGAGTTCGGCTGCGAGGAGTGCGGCCCCGGTGCGGGCGGCGGACCCGCGGCCGATCGCGACGGCGACGGTGTGCCGGACGTGAACGACAACTGTCCGGACGCGGCCAACGCCGACCAGACCGACGGCGACAACGACGGCCCCGGCGACGTCTGCGACCCCTGTCCGGCGCAGGCGCTCAACGAGTGCTTCGGGCTGGTGGCCGTGGACGCCGGCTCGGGCAACGAGATCCGCATCAACACCGACAGCACGTCGAGCGATGCCTGTAGCGGCGCCAAGCTCGACTGTCGCGGCGAGACCTGGATCGCCGACTACGGCGCGCCGGAATTCCCCACCGGCTACAACCAGGCCGGCAACGCCTCGAGCTGCGACCTGGCCAACGGCTGCCCGGTGGACGCGACCGCGGTGTTCGGCTGCACCGGCGCCGAGACCGAGGACCTGGCGCGCTGCGAGCACTGGGATCCCGCGGGGTCGCCCGAGCTGATCTACAGCTTCGACGTGCCTGACGGCAGCTACGTGGTCAACCTGCTGTTCATGAACTCGTACAGCGGGACCGTCAACCCCGGGACGCGGGTGTTCTCGGTCGCGATCAACGGCGTGGTGCCGCGGCAGCTCCAGGACTTCGACCCGGTCGCCGCGGCGGGGGGAACCTGCGATCCGAACACCGCACCGTGCGTTCCCGTCAGCCGCGCGGCGCTCGTGACCGTGGCCGGGGGCGGCGGCATCACGATCGAGTTCATCCACGGCGTGGAGAACCCGGCGATCAAGGGCATCGAGATCCTGCGCGAGACCGAGTGCACGGTGGCCGCGGACTGCGACGACGCCGACGTCTGCACCGTCGACAGCTGCGCGCCGGACGGCACGTGCCAGAACGATCCGGCCGACGCGGACGTCGACGGGATCTGCGACGCGTTCGACAACTGCCCGTCCGACGCCAACCCGGGTCAGGAGGACGCCGACGGCGACGGCCTGGGCGACGTCTGCGACGCCTGCACCGACCTGGACGCGGACGGCGCCGGCGACCCGGGCTTCCCGGCCAACACCTGTCCCGAGGACAACTGCCCCGCGGACCCGAACCCGGCGCAGGAGGACGCCGACGCGGACGGTCTCGGCGACGTGTGCGACTGCGCGCCGGACGACCCGACGAACGGGCCGGCGCCCGAGGTCGGCGACTCCGTCCGGGTCGACCCGGGCGTCGAAACGACGATCGCCTGGAGCGACGACGGCATCGCCGGCCCGTTCCGGCTCTATCGCGGCTGGCGCAAGCCCGCCGACCCGTGGGGCTACAACCAGACCTGCGTCGGCGGCCCGATCGCGGGCACCAGCACCACCGACCCGCTGACCCCGCTCGACGGCGGCGACCTGTTCTACTACCTGATCACGCGCGAGGGTTGCAGCGAATCCGGGATGGGCGACGACGGGCAGGGGACGCCGCGGCCCAACAACGACCCCTGTCCCAGCGTGGGCAGCGACGCCGACGGCGACGGCACCGAGGAGGCGATCGACACCTGTCCCGGCCTCGCGAACCCGGGCCAGGAGAACGCCGACGGCGACAGCTACGGTGATGCCTGCGACAACTGCCCCGACACGACCAACCCGGACCAGCAGGACACCGACGGCGACGGCGTCGGCGACGCCTGCGACGTGACCGAGGACATGGACGGCGACGGGGTCCCGGACGCGGTGGACAACTGCCCCGCGGACCCGAACCCCGGGCAGCAGGACGCGGACGCCGACGGCATCGGCGACGTGTGCGACGCCTGCACCGACAGCGACGCCGACGGTTTCGGCGACCCGGGCTTTCCCGCCAACACCTGCCCGGAGGACAACTGCCCGACCGACCCGAACCCGGGCCAGGAGGACGCGGACGCCGACGGCATCGGCGACGCATGCGACCTCTGCACCGACAGTGACGCGGACGGCGCGGGTGATCCCGGCTTCCCGGGCAACACCTGCCCCGAGGACAACTGCCCGGCCGACCCGAACCCCGGGCAGGAAGACGCCGACGCCGACGGTCTCGGCGACGCCTGCGATTGCGCGCCGAACGATCCGTTGAACGGGCCGCCTCCCGAGGTCGGCGACTCGGTCACGGTCGACCAGGGCGCCGAGACCACGATCGCCTGGAGCGACGACGGCGTGACGGGTCCGTTCCGGCTCTACCGCGGCTGGCGCAAGCCGGCCGACGCGTGGGACTACAACCAGACCTGCGTCGGCGGCCCGATCGCGGGCACGAGCACCACCGACGCGCT
>JBFKMV010000120.1:0-15705 GCA_041629655.1 Candidatus Polarisedimenticolaceae bacterium | reverse complement strand
GGTCGACGTGAACCGCTACCGTGCCACCATCGAGCAGCACGCCCGGCAGACGCTGGGGCGCGAGGTCCGCCTCGGCGAGATGAAGCTGTCGTTGTGGCCGGTGTTCGGCGTGCGCGTGGACGACCTGGCCGTCGGCGCGCTTCCGGAGGAGGGCAGCGGAGACCTGCTCTCGGCGAAGAGCCTGCGGGTCGGCGCCCGGCTGCTGCCGCTGCTGCGTAAACGTCTCGAGGTCACGTCGCTCGTGGTCCAGGCTCCGCGGTTGCGTCTGGAGCGCGGGGCCGACGGCGGCTGGAACGTGGAGCGCTTGCTGGCCCCGGGCGACGGTGACGGCCCGGGCCCCGCGACCCCGGGCACGCCGGCGTTCCGGGTCGAGTCGCTGCGGATCACCGACGGCACCATCCTGATCCGCGACGCCGGCGCCGGTCGCGCGCGCCCGCTCGAGATCGGGCTGGAGGGCCTCGGGCTGCGTCTCGACGGTCTCTCACCCGACCGCCCGTTCGAGCTGCAGCTCGACACCCGGCTGGCCGGCGCGCCGGGGGCGCGGTTGCGTTTCGAGGGCCGCGCCGGTCCGCTCGCGCCGCCCGTCGGGCAGCCGACGGTCGTGGCCGGCCGGATCGAGCTGCGCGACGTCGCGCCCGCGGCGCTCGCCGACGTGCTCGCCGCGTTGATGCCGCTGCCCGACGGGTTGCTGGGCCAGCGGGCGTTCTCCACCGAGGCGCGGCTCGACGCGTCGTTCGGCGCCACGTCGCGGACCGCGCTGTCCGACGTGCGCGTGACGGGCCTCGAGCTGAACCTCCGCCGCGGCAAGGACGGAAGCTGGAACCTGCCGTCCGTCCCCGCGGGACCGGAACAGGACGCCGCGGCCGGCCCGGCGTTCGAGCTGTCGGGGCTCGAGCTGCGTGAGGCGACGATCCGCGTGCGGGACGCTTCGGGCGCAGGCGAGCCGTTGGCGCTGGCGCTGGAGCAGCTGAGCTTGACGCTGGACCGGCTCCCCGGCGCAGCCCCGGCCCGGATCGATCTCGGCGCGACGCTGGAGAGCGGCGGCCAGCGCGGCGAGCTGGCGGTCCGCGGGCGGCTCGGGCCGCGCGCCACGGGAAGCGAGGACCTCCCCGCCGAGCTGTCCGTCAGCATCGATCCGATTCCCGCGCCGCTGGTGCGGCAAGCGCTGGCCGGCGCGATCGACCTCACCGGACGCTCCGCCGGCGCCGCGCTGGAGCTCCAGGTAGCCGGCGCGCTTCCGGGCCGGCCCGACGTCGCGGGGACGTTCCGCGTCGCCGGCGCGCGGGTCACGCTCGCGGCGCCCGACGGCTCGTCACGCACGATGCCGCTCGACCTGAACGCGCGGTTCGACGTGGCGGCGCGGGACGCGGGCGCGAATCTCGAGCTGCGGTCGCTGGCGCTCGAAACCGGCGGGGAGCGGCTGGAGCTGAAGGGTACGCTGCGCGAGGAAGGCCGGCTGCGCCGGGTCGACCTCACGCTGGCGCCGACCCGCATCTCGGCCGACCGGCTGGCCGCGTTGCTCTCGCTGGTGGCCTCGGACCTCCCGTTCTCGTTCGCGTCGCCGACGCCGGTCGACGTGCAGGCGCGGGTGCGCGGCCTGTACGGCGAGGACCGCCTGCCCGACCTCCAGGGCAGCGCCAAGCTCCGCGACTTCACGTTCCGCCACGCGCTGATGGACCAGCCGTTCGAGAAGGTCGGCGCCGACGTGGTGCTCGAGGGCCAGCGCGTCGCCATCACCTCGTTGAGCGGGGTCGTCGGCGGCAGCGACGTCGCCGGGCGCGTGACCCTGGAGGGATTCGAGCGGCCGCGCGTCGCGTTCGAGCTGCGTTCGCAGCGCGCCGACCTGGGCGAGCTGTTCTCGTTCCTGCGCACCGACCCCGCGACGGAAACGACGCCGGACGCGGCGGCCGCGGGCCCGCCCGACCTGCTGCTCGACGGCACGATCCGTATCGCGTCCGGCACCTTCCAGACGCTCGACTTCGCGAACCTGGAGACCCGGATGCGCTACGAGAGCGGGGTCGTGACGCTCGATCCCGTGAGCGTGGGGTTGTACGAGGGCACGTACCGCGGCACCGTCGCGGCGAGCTTCGCCACGCCGCAGCCGGCGTTCGACATCCGCGGCGAGGCGCAGGGCGTGAACACCGACGCCTTCCTGACCGACAACCTCGGCAGCCCCGGCCTGCTGACGGGCAGCTTCTCCGGCCGGATCGAGACCCGCGGCCGGGGCCTGGACTACGAGTCGATCGTGCGCGGCATGCAGGGCCAGGGCGGGATGGAGGTGCGCGAGGGTCGCGTCGGCAAGCTCGACGTGCTCAAGACGCTGTCCAAGGTCTCGGGGCTGTTCGGCGAGACGACCCTGAAGCGCATCAGCAAGCGCGCCGCCACCGAGGGGACCGAGTTCAGCCGGTTGATCAGCGGTCTCCGGATCGAGGGCGGCAAGCTGGCCTTCGACGGGCTGCTGCTGGAGTCGACCGAGTTCGAGCTCAGCGGCAAGGGCAAGCTGGACCTGTTGACGGCGCTGCTCGACGGGCAGTTCGTGCTGGCGTTCTCGCCGGAGATCAGCGCGTCGATGCGCGCCGAGGGAAGTCGCGCGGCCGAGGCGTTCTGGAGCTCGCGCGCCGCGCGGGTCGAGCTGCCGTTCTCGCTCTCGGGTCCGTTCAGCGCGCCGACGCCGGGTGTCGATCTCAAGGCGGTCGCCCGCGATGCGATCCGGGACCGCGCCAAGGACAGCGTGCGCGACGAGCTCCAGAAACGGCTCGGGATCCGGCCGACCCCGGAACCGACTCCGCCGGCTCCCGGCACCCCGGCCACGCCACCGCCCGCCGACGAGCTCGCACCGGAAACCGCGGCGCCCGCACCCGCTGCCGCGGGACCCGCCGCCGAGATCACGACGGCCCGCTGGGGCGGCTCGGTGCTGGCGCGCGACCTGCGGCTGGAGGGCCGCGTCGGCGGCGCCGGCCTCACCCGCGCCTCGCTGCTGGTCCGCGACGCACGAGGCATCGAGGTCAAACGGGTCGATCAGCTCGACGAGCTCGCGGCCTGGCTCGCCGCCGCCGCCGATCCGGCCGCCGAGGCGACCGTGTCGTGGAGGCTCACCCTCGACGGCAAGAAGCTGCTGGTGGCGAAGTTCCCGCTGAAGGTCACGCTGACCGTGACCGACGGCGCGGGCCGGACCGCCGAGCGGGTCCGCGAGGTGGACCGCTAGCGCGCGACGACCGCGGCCCGCGACCGGAGCGACCTAGTCGCCGGCGCCGGCGCCGCCGGCGCCCTGCTCGGCGAGCCACTTCTCGTACTCGGCGTTGGTGCGGTCGGCGTGCGCGTGGATCATGGCGACCACCTTGGCGTCGCTCGAGGTGGTCAGGCTGATGTGTCCGGCCTTGGTGTGGATCTCCTCGGACTTCGCCCCGTGCATGGCCAGGTTGCCGTAGGACTTGCAGAATCCGCACAGTGGGAGCTGCTCCCCCTGCTGCATCTTACCCACCACGGCCTCCATCTTCTCGCCGGCCCGGGCGAATGCGGCCTGGTGCTCGGCGGGGATCACCGCCACGGACAGCATGCCGTTGTCGATCTTGTGGACCTCCCACTTCATGCTGTCCATCAGGCCTTCCTCGGCCGCCAGGTTCTTGCACATCGCGCAGTTGGTCAGGTCGAACCACGGTTCCTCGTCGGCCGGCATCGGCAGCGCCACCGCCACGGCGGCCAGGACCATGATCGTCAATCCGAGCTTCCTCATCTCGAACCTCCTCCGGGGTGCGCCCCGCGAACGTGCTTTGAAAACGCCAACAACCCGACGCGTCCGTCTTATTCCGGATTGTACGCGAGGCCGGAGGCCGGGTTTCGGGGTCCTCGGGAGAGCACGAAAAAGGGCCACCCGCCAGGAAACGGGTGGCCCCGGAGGTGCCCCGAGCCGCCGAAGAGAGAAGCTCGAGAACGCTGGAATCGGGATTAACGCTTGAGGTTCAACGCCTCCTGCATCACCTCGTCGGTGGTCGTGATGATGCGGCTGTTGGCCTGGTAGCCCCGCTGGCTGATGATCAGGTCGGTGAACTCCTGTGTCACGTCGACGTTCGACAGCTCCAGCGTGTTGGCGGTGACGATCCCGCGGCCGCCGGAGTTGGGCGAGCCGATCGTGGCCAGCCCGGCGGTGTTGGTCTCCAGGAACGCGTTCTGGCCGTCGCGCAGCAGGCCGCTGTCGTTGTTGAACGTCGCCAGCGCGACGCGGGCCAGCTCGAGCGAGGCGCCGTTGGTGAACAGGCCCGAGATCAACCCGTCCTGCTCGATGGTCAGCGTGCGCAACACGCCGAGGCCGTAGCCGTCCTGGTTCGAGGACGAGATCGCCGAGGGGCCCGAGAAGCCGGTGATGATGCCGTCACCCTGCGGGTCGTAGAGCTCCCAGGTCACGTCCTGCGCGCCGGCGCCGTTGGTCCAGCCCGGCACGGTGATCGTGACGTTGCCCGCCGGTGCGATCAGCTGCCCGTCCGAGTCGAAATCGACGGTGCCCGAGTCGAGGACGAAGGGCGTGCCCGCGACGCCACCGACGATCTCGTCTCCCGGCGCGGTCACCTCGTACTGCCACTCGTCCTGCTTGCCGTCGGCATCGGTGTCGATCGGGGTGAAGGTGAGCGTGACGTTGTGCCGCCCGCCCAGCGAGTCGTAGATCGCGATCGACGTGGAGAACGTCTCCGCCTCGTCGACGCCCACGGTCACCGGATCGTCGACGATCGAGTCCGCGCCGAGGTTGACGAAGGCGTTGAACTCGCTCGTGGCGCGGGGGGGCGAGCTGAGGCCGGCCGGGATGTTGATGTTCGACAGCGCGCCCGAGGCCACGATCGACCCGTCGTCGTTCTGCTGGGTGTAGCCCTGGACGATCCGTCCGCTCGGGGCGACCAGGTTGCCGTCCCGGTCGAAGTTGAAGTTCCCGGCGCGCGAGAAGGACAGCCCGCCCTGCGGCCCGCGCAGCACGAAGAACCCGCTGCCCTGGATCGACAGATCCGTCAGCAGCGAGGTCGACTGCAGCGAGCCCTGCGCGAACACCGGGTCGATGCCCCCGATCTGGGCGCCGCGTCCGACCTGCTGCGGGTTGCCCGCCAGGTTCACGCCGCTGCCGGTGCTGCTGAAGATGTCCTGGAACGTCACCCGGCTCGACTTGAAGCCCACGGTGTTGACGTTGGCCAGGTTGTTGCCGATCACGTTGAGCCGGTTGGCGTTCGCCTGCAGACCCGACAGGCCGGCGTAGAACGAGCTGAACGACATCTTGCTTCCTCCTCTTGGAGTCGGGTTCCGTCAATCTCCCGCGCGGAACTCGACGATGGAATCGAATGGAATCTCGCGATTACCGGAAATCAGCGCGATCGCGCCGTTGACGAACGTGACACCCTCGATGCGCACCGACTGGAACAGGGCGATCTCCATCGGCTCGCCCTCGCTGTCCGCGGCGTTGACCTCGATGCGGTACTCCCCGTCGCCGACCGGGTTGCCGTCGTCGTCCAGGCCGTCCCACTCCAGGACGTGCCGGCCGCCGGCCGTGCGCTCGAGCTCGAAGGTGCGGACGGGCGCGCCGTCCGAGCTGTAGATCGTCAGCGTGGCCTGGCTGGCCGGCTTGGGCAGCGTGTAGACCAGCGTGTCCGGTTTGCCGGAGCGGATGCTGACGCTGTCGGTGCCCGCGACGAGCGCGTCCTTGCCGATCAGGCCCAACGCCTGGGAGTTGACCAGCGTGGCCTGCCCGACGGCGAGGTTCTCCAGGTTGTCGTTGGCGGAGATCAGCTGCTCGAGACTCGAAAACGTCGCGAGCTGCGAGATGAACTCGGTGTCCTGGGAGGGCGCCAGCGGGTCCTGGTTCTCCAGCTTGGCGATCAACAGCTGCAGGAACTCCTCGCGGCCCAGCTCCTTGGGTGCAAACAACGCTTCCTGCTTCGCGCGCTCGGCGGCGGCGGCACTGGACAGGATCGGATCGAAGCTCGTTTCCATCACGCGCTCTCCGTGAAGTTCGAAGGGCGTCAGGTAGAGCACGCCGCGTGCCAGTGCACACGAGGCCGGAAATCGAGTGAATCCCGGCGCGCTCCGAGGCGCAGTCGGCAGGTCGCTGCCGGGGGCGGCAAGAATCCGCCGCCCGTCGCCACACGGCTCGTGGCTGGGGTATTCTCTCTCCGTGGTCGGACGAACGCTCAACCAGTACCGGATCGTGGAACGCCTCGGGCAGGGCGGGATGGGCGAGGTCTATCTCGCCGAGGACCAGAAGCTCGGGCGGCGCGTTGCGCTGAAGGTGCTGCCGGAGCAGATGGCCTCCGAGCCGACGCGTCTCGAGCGGTTCGAGCGCGAGGCGCGCGCGGTGGCGGCGCTGAGCCACCCCGGCATCGTCACCATCCACTCGGTCGAGCAGGCCGAGGGGGTGCACTTTTTGACCATGGAGCTGGCCGAGGGCGAGCCGCTGGACCGCGTGATCGGGCGCGGCGGCCTGGACCTCGGGCGGTTGTTCGACATCGCCGTGCCGCTGGCCGACGCGCTGGCCGCGGCCCACGCCAGGGGCATCGCCCACCGCGACCTCAAGCCGGCCAACGTGATGGTGGGTCCCGAGGGCCGGGTCAAGGTGCTCGACTTCGGGCTGGCCAAGATGTTCGAGCATCCGGAGCCGGCGCCCGGAACCCCGGCCGAGCAGGAAGAGACGCGCGCCGCCGACGAGTCGCTGACCAAGGACGGCGTCGTCGTCGGCACCGTACCGTACATGGCGCCGGAGCAGCTGCAGGGCAAGGCGGTCGATCACCGCGCCGACATCTTCTCGCTGGGCGTGATGCTGTACGAGATGGCCACCGGCCGGCGGCCGTTCGGCGGCGACTCCTCCGTCGAGCTGATGTCGTCGATCCTGCGCGACAACCCGCAGCCGGTGCAGGAGCTGCGCGCCGGGCTGCCGCGCCACCTCGGCCGCATCATCCGCCACTGCCTGGAGAAGGACCCCGAGCGCCGCTACCAGTCGGTGCTGGACGTGCGGAACGAGCTTCAGGACCTCAGGCGCGAGGTCGAGTCCGGCGAGCTGGACGCACCGGCGATGACCGGATCGTCGGCCGCCGTGCCCGCCGCCGAGACTCCGCACCGGCCGTCGCGGCTGATCGGGCTGGCGGCCACGGTGCTGTTGCTGGTCGGCGCGGCGGCGGTGACCGGCTGGCTGCTCAAGGGACGGCAGCCGGCGCCCGCCGGCGCCGAGCAGCGACAGAGCATCGCGGTGCTGCCGTTCCAGAACCTCAGCGGCGACGAGTCGATCGACTACCTGCGGCTGGCCGTGCCGGACGAGATCACCACCGCGCTCAGCCGGGCGCCGTCGCTCTCCGTGCGCCCCTTCGCCATGACCGCCCGCTACGCCGGAGCCGTCGTCGATCCGGGACAGGCCAGCCGCGAGCTGGGGGCGGCCAACATCGTCACCGGCCAGTACTTCAAGCAGGGCCAGCAGCTGCACCTGACGCTGGAGGCGATCGACGTCGAAGAAAGCCGCGTGCTGTGGCGCGAGAGCCTGCCCGTGCAGTCGGACGATCTGATCGCGCTGCGGCGCACCGTGGCCGGCCGGATCGAGAGCGGGCTGCTCCCGCAGCTCGGCGCGGCGGCGCCGGGCGGGGCGGGAGCGGACCTGCCCGAGAATCCCGAGGCCTACCGGCTGTTCATGCGCGGCCTCGGAACCGGCAAGGACCCGCAACCGAACAAGCGCGCGATCGAGCTGTTGGAACAGGCCGTCGCGCTGGAGGACACCTACGCCCCGGCGTGGGCCGAGCTGTCGGTGCGCTACTACTACGACGGTAACTACGCCTTCGGGGGCCACGAGGCCCACGATCGCGCCGAGCAGGCGGCGCGCCGCGCGCTGGAGCTGGATCCGACCCTGACCGGCGCGTCGCTGCGGCTGATCGTGCTCCAGGTCGAGAAGGGGGATCTCACCGGCGCCTACGACGAGGCGACAACGCTGCTGGCGCGCAACCCGAGCAGTCCCGAGGCGCACTTCGTGCTGGGCTACGTGCTGCGCTACGCCGGCCTGCTCGACGAGGCGCTGCGCGAGTGTGATGCGGCGCTGGCGCTCGACCCCACCAATCCCGGCTGGCGTTCCTGCGGGATCACGGCCTACATGGCGGGCGAGTACGACCGGGCGCGGCAGTTCCTCGCCCTGGACGCGTCGTCGGAGTGGTCGCGCAGCAACCAGATCGGCGTGGCCCTGCGCACCGGGGAGCTGGGGCGCGCCGCCGAGATCGGACGCACCTTGCCCCAGGACCCGTTCGGCGACTGGCTGCTGGCCTGCATCGAGAACCGGCCCGTGCCGGACCCGGAGTTCGCGGCGGGGTACGAGCAGTTCTGGTCCACGGTCCGCGATTCCGAGCAGCTCTACTGGAGCGCGTCGATGCTCGCCTTCTGCGACGAGCCCGAGCGGGCGCTGCGGATGCTGCGCGCCGCGATCGAGAAGAACTACTGCAGCTACCCGCTGCTGAACAACGACCCGCTGCTCGGGGCCGTGCGGGCCCTGCCGGGCTTCGCGGACGTCCGCGAGCAGGCCCGCGCCTGCCGGGAGCGCTTCCTGGCCCATCGCGCCGCCCGGCGCTCGGGCTAGACGCCGGCCGCTCCGCGTCCGTATCTTCCCGAAAAAGGAGATCCCGATGAGCGGATACCCCCCGCCGTCCGGGGACCGCGGTGCCGTCGCGATCCTGCTGATCCTGGTCGTGGTGCTGGTCCTGCTGCTGATCGTCTTCGCCGCGCTGTGGTGGGCCGCCGCGGCCAAGACCGAGACGGTCAGCGAACGCTGGGTCGAAACGCTGGGGACGCGGGAAGCGATCCTGGCGCGGTTCCCCAAGCGCGAGGCCAACGCGGCCGCCCTGGAGCTGGAGCGACTGAGCGCCGGCGTCGGGATCAACATCGCGCCGCGGGCGTTCGAGGACCGCACGCGGCCGGACGAGGCGGCGCAGAAACGGTACGGCGAGGTCAGGGTGGAGCTGCGACGCTGGCTCGACGAGCAGCTCGACCGGGCCGCCCGCGGCGTCGCGCCGGCCCCGCCCGCGGTCACGGCGTTCCTCGACGAGCGTCGCGACGACCTCGACGCAGTCCGCCGGCACCTGCTGTCGAGCCCGACCCCGCGCTGGGAGATGGAGCTGGAGCGGCTGTTCGCCGCGCCGATCCCGAACCTGCTCGGGCACCTCGAGCTGCAGCGGGTGCTGCTGGCGGATGCCCTGGCGCGCGCCGCGCGCGGCGACGCGACGACGGCGCTCGAGGACCTCGAGGCGGGGTGGCGGCTCAACGTCGCGCTGCGCGAGGATCCGACCCTGATCGAGCAGCTGGTCTCGATGGCGATCGCGCGGATGCACGCGGGCGCGTTGCGCCAACTCGGCGACGTCCCCGCGGTGTGGCGCTCGCGGCTCGGCGAGCACGACTTCCGGGACTCGTTCATGACCGCGCTGCGCATGGAGGGCTGGGTCTGGTCCCAGCTCGACGGCAGCGAGGACCTGGAATCAGGGGGCATGACGCAGCGGGTGCTGGCCACGGTGGCCAAACCGTACTACCGCTACTGTCTCGCCCAGGTCAGCGACGAGTACCGGGAGCGGCTGGCCAACCTGACCGGGCTGGAGGTGCTGTGCGACAGCGACCTCGCCGCCCAGGGCGCGGACCTGAACGTCGAGGTGCCGCGCTGGAACATCGTCGGCGACTCGTTGGTGCCGAACCTGACCAACGCGGTGGACCGCATGCGGCGGCTCGAGCTGGATCTCGAGCTGACCGGGCACGTGCTGGCGCTGGACGACCCGGCGGCGGCGCCGGAGGAGCTGCCCTCCGCGGTGTGTCCCGCCGACCGCTGGCTCTACGAGACCTCGCCCGACGGCGCAATGTCGGTAGCGTTCAGCCGCGAGATCTCGTGGCCCGAGCAGTCCGGACTGATCCTGCCGACGCGATTCACGGTCCGCTGAGCGGCGTGGGGCCGGGGCCGCCCTCGTCGTCGGGCGGCTCCCCCCAGGCGCGGAGCGACATCCCGCGCGTCGGGCGAACCGACCACAGCCGCAGCGGGATGCGGAGGTGCGACCACATCGGTCGCCCGATCCCGCGCACGCGCCACAGCAGCAGCGCGGACGGCACGGCGCGCAACAATGCCGAAGCCACCATCGCTGCCAGGTAGCCCGACCCGGCGACCGGGACGCCGAACCGCACCACGAGCCCCCCGATCAGCGACCCGGCGAGGATCGCGGCGCCGTCGACGAGGTGGAACGCGGCGACCGCACCCGCGCGGCCGCGCGTGGTCTGGAGCAGCGCCGAGGCCTGCGCGACCTCGAATGCGCCCCAGACCAACCCCGAGAAGACCTGGCAGGCCAGGATCCACCACGGGCTTCCCGACACGACCCACAGCGCGGGGACCGGCACCACCAGCCAGCCCGCCAGGCGCAGCAGCGGGCCCGGCCCCACCCGGTCGGCCAGGCGGCCCCAGAAACGGATCGTGCCGATCTTGACCGCGGCCGGCACCGCCAGCAGCAAGCCGATCTGCGCGTACGACAGCCGCAGCTCGGCCAGCATGTAGGGAACGAAGAACGGGGTGGCCGCGTGGGTCCCGAGGTGCAGCAGCCACAGGTAGATCGCCAGCCGCCGGAAGCGCGCCGACGAGCCCAGCGCGTCGCGGATCCGGGAGCGCGGCGCCGCCGCCGTCCGCGCGGAGTCGGCGACCCCGCGCAGCATCGCGCTGCCGGCGAAGCGGGCCGTGGCCGCCGCGAGGAACAGCACCGCGAAACCGAAGCCCTCCAGGTCCTGCCGCCGCAGCGCCCACAGCAGCATGCCCCCGGCCACGATCGCCACCAGCACGCCCGCCTGCTGCGCCGCGCCGCGCAGGCCGAAGAACCACCCCAGCCGTTCCCGCGGCACGCGGTCCGAGACCAGCGTCATCCAGGCCGGCACCGCGAGACCGGCGGCGCCCCAGCCGACGAGCAGTAGCAGGCACAGCCCGGCGATGGCGAGCGACGGCGGCAGCAGCACGCACAGTCCGATCGCGGCCAGCGCCGCGGCCTGGCTCGACCAGGCGCGCGCGACCAGCGTCCGCAACGAGCGCCGCGTCGCGGCCAGCCGGCCGGCGACCGACTGCGCCAGCGCCGTGGACGCGGTGGGCAGCGCCGAGACCAGCCCCAGCACCGGCCCGCCGGCGCCCAGGAACAGCGCGAAGGCGCTGAGATAGCTCTCCGACAGGCCCTGGGCCAGCGACTGGAACAGCCCCTCCCGGGCCAGCCGCCGCGCGCTGCGGTCGTCAGCCTGCGTCGCCGTGCTCACCGCGTTCCTTCCCGTTCGCGCTCCAACCGCCGGATCGCGACGATCCCCGCCGCCGGACCGAGGGCCAGCACGGCGAACGACCAGCGCCAGCCGGCGAAGCCGACCAGCTCGGGGACGAGCTGGATCGTGATCATCGTCAGCAAGAACCCGACCGAGGTCTGGAGCGTCAGCGCGGTCCCCACGGCGTGGCGCGGTGCCACCTCGGTGACCAGCGTGCTGAACTGGGCCGAGTCGGCGACCACGAAGAAACCCCAGGTCCACGCGATCACCGCCAGCAGCCACCACTCGGCGGAGAAGAACACGCCGATCAGGAGCGCGCAGGCGCCGCTGGCGGCCATGGCCAGGTTGACCAGTCGCTCGCGTCCGATGCGGTCGGCCTGCCAGCCGCCCCACACGCAGCCCAGCCCTCCCGCCGCGATCGCGCCGAACGCCAGCAGGTCGGCGAGCCCGGCGGCAGGCGCGCTTCCGGTCGCCGCCGCGCGCTCGGCGAGCCCGGCCGCGATGAAGGCCGGGATCCAGGTCCACATCGCGTACAGCTCCCACATGTGGCCGAGGTAGCCCAGCGTGGCCAGCCGGGTCGGGCGGTGCCGGACGATGCTGCCGACCAGGCGCCACGAGAACGGCCGGCGCTCGAAGGGGTACGGGCCGTCGCGGTACGCGGCCAGCACCAGCAGGCCGGCGAGCAGCGCACCGCCGGACGCGCCGAGCACCACCGCCGCGATGCCGGCGCCCTCGAAGGCACGCATCAGGTACGGCGTCGCCTTGCCGACGGTCAGCGCCCCCACGATCGTGCCGATCGCCAGGCCGCGCGCGGAGCGGAACCAGGTCGCGATCATCTTCATCGCCGGCGGATAGACGCCGGCCAGGAAGGCGCCGGTCAGAAAGCGCGAGACCAGCGCCGTCCCGTACCCGGGAACGACCAGCAACGCCGCGTTGGAGGCCGCGCCGAGCAGCACCGAGGCCACGAAGTAGCGCCGGGCCGGCAACACGTCGGCCAGGTTCAGCGCGGCGGCCAGCGCGGTGCCGGCGACGAAGCCGAGCTGCACCGCGGTCGTCAGCCAGCCGGTCCTCGCGGCGTCCAGGCTCCACGCCTCGGCGAGCCGCGGCGCCACCGCGCTGCCGGTGAACCACAGCGACATCCCGAGCAGCTCGGCCAGCGCCAGCAGCCCGAGAATCCGCCATCGACGAGGATGCTCACCCCCGGCCACCCGCGGAGACTATACGAGAACGGGCCGCGCGCGCGCGCCAGAGCAGGAACAGCCACAGCACGAGGATCGTCCCGCTCGCCGTGTAGGTGGCGTTCCAGGCCAGCAGCAACGCGTCGTAGAGCCCGTGCAGCAGCATCGCCGCCAGCAACGAGCCGCCGTGCCACGCCAGGCGCTCCGCGCGCCCGCGCGCCACGAACCTGGCCCGGCCGATGCCGAGGCCCCACACCACGGCGAACAGCGAGTGGGTCAGGGGCGAGGCGACGGCGCGCGCCAGCGTCTCCGCGGGACCGAGGTACGGCGCGTAGAGCAGGGTCTCCACCGAGGCGAAGCCGATCGCGATCGCCGCGGCGTAGACCAGGCCGTCGATCGGCTCGTCGAACTCGCGCCAGCGGAACACGATCGCCACGGCCACCAGGTACTTGGCGCCTTCCTCGAGCGGGCCGACGACGCCGAAGGTGTAGAGCAGGATCGCGCCCCAGCTCCGGCCCGGCTGGTCCGGCACGCCGGCGAGCTCCGCGACGCGGTATCCGCCGAGCGCCGCCGCGGCCGCCGCGGCGCCGAGCAGGAACGCCAGCACCAGCAGCCGTCGGGGCTCCTTGCGCAACGAGTCCTTGAGGTCGAAGTAGGCCAGCCAGAACAGCGCCGCCCCGGCGACGAGCCCGACGCCGCGCAGCCAGACCCATGTCGAACCGTCGAGACTCATCCGGTCAATCTCGCTCTTTCCGATCCTCCGGGCCAGTCGCCCTTCGCTAGTGGAGATTGTCGACGGTTTTAGTCCTCCGAGGGAAGCCCCTTCGGAGGGCCCACGGTCTCACGTTTCACTATCCTTGCGGCGGTTCGAACCGGGAGAGCCCGTATGAAGATCGGCCTATTGCCAGGACCCATCGTGCGGCTCGCGTTCGTCGCGGTCGTCGCGGTAATCGTGCTGCTGATGGTTCGTTCGCGTTTCGTGCCCGAGACGTTCGGCGACCTCGGGCACTATCGCGCGGCATCGCTCGAGGTCAACGCCGCGCAGGAGCCGCGCTACGGCGGGCTAGCCCTGTGCGCGGAGTGCCACGTCGACGAGGCCGAGGTGAAGGCGGCCTCGTACCATCACGGGCTGACCTGCGAGGGCTGCCACGGCCCCGCCGCGGACCACGCCAACGATCCCACGTCGCACGCGCCCCAGGTGCCGGCGGGCCGGACGGCCTGCCTGCGCTGTCACGACTATCTCACCGCGCGCCCGACCGGGTTTCCGCAGATCATCGAGCGCCTGCACAACCCGCTGCAGGCCTGCGTGGAATGCCACGACCCGCACGACCCGACGCCGCCCGAGGTGCCGGGCGAGTGCTCGGCCTGCCACGCGGCGATCTACCGCATGAAGTCGGTATCGCACCACTGGTCGCTGGATTGCGAGACCTGCCACGAGGCCCCCGCGCAGCACCGCGAGAACCCGCGCGCCTACCTGCCCAAGAAACCGACGCAGCGGGAATTCTGCGGGCAGTGTCACGCCGGCGGCGCGGCGGTGTCCGCCGAGATCCCGCGCGTCGACATGGCGAGCCACGGCGAACGCTACCTGTGCTGGCAGTGCCACTACCCGCACAGCCCGGAGGGCAGTCGATGAGCAAGGACTACGACCGCAGGGAGTTCCTGGAGGGGTTGCTGCCGTGCTCGGTGCTGCTGCTGGGCGTGGCCGGTCCGTTCGCGACCCCGGCACGGGCCCACGACGACGCGGCCGGCGAGGGGGCCGCCGAGGACGGCCACTACTACGCGATGGGCATCCAGGTCGACCGCTGCATCGGCTGCGGGTTGTGCGTCCAGGCCTGCAAGGACGAGAACGACGTCCCGCGCGAGCCGTTCTTCTATCGCACCTGGGTCGAGCGTTACGCCGTCGACCGGCGCGGCCACGCGACCGTCGACAGCCCGGACGGCGGCATCCGGGGATTTCCCCCCCTGGACGAGAAGGCCGACGTGGTGCGCAGCTTCTTCGTGCCCAAGCTGTGCAACCAGTGCGACAACCCGCCCTGCGTGCAGGTCTGCCCGGTCGGCGCGACCTACAAGTCGCCCGAGGGCGTGGTGCTGGTGGACGACGACTACTGCATCGGTTGCCGCTACTGCATCCAGGCCTGTCCCTACGGCGCGCGTTACCTCGACCCGCGGACGCACGTCGCCGACAAGTGCACGTTCTGCTACCACCGGATCAAGCAGGGCCTGCAGCCGGCGTGCGTCGAGGTCTGTCCGACCCAGGCCCGCGTGTTCGGCGAGCTTTACGCGCGCTCGAGCCCGCTGGAGCGGCTGCGGCGCCAGGGCAGCCTGCACGTGCTGAAACCGGAGCTGAACACGGAACCCAAGGTGATCTACTCGAATCTCGACGGCGAGGTGCGCTGAGATGAGCGAGCTGCTGGAACGCCTCGGCGAGGCCATGAGCCAGGTCACGGGCTTCATCTACCCGAACGAGATCGAGCTGCACTGGGGCCTGTTGGTCGTGATCTACCCCTACCTGACCGGTCTGGTCGCCGGCGCCTTCATCCTGGCCTCGCTGGAGAAGGTGTTCCGGGTCAAGGAGGTCGAGCCGACCTACCGGCTGGCGATGCTGACGGCGCTGGCGTTCCTGATCGTCGCCCCGTTGCCGCTGCTGGCGCACCTCGGGCACCCGGAGCGCTCGTTCCAGATCTTCCTCACCCCGCACTTCAAGTCGGCGATGGCGATGTTCGGGTTCGTCTACGCCTGGTACCTGATGGTCGTGCTGCTGATGGAGATCTGGTTCGAGTACCGGGCGGACATGGTGCGCTGGCGCATGGAGGCGCGGGGCCTGAAGAAGCTGCTGTATTGGGTGCTCGCGCTGGGCTCGAGCGACGTGTCGGAGAAGGCGATCGCCTTCGACCGCAAGACGGTGCACGTGATCACGCTGATCGGCATTCCGTCGGCGTTCCTGCTCCACGGCTACGTCGGTTTCATCTTCGGCTCGATCAAGGCCAACCCGTGGTGGAGCAGCGTGCTGATGCCGATCGTGTTCCTGTTCTCGGCGATCGTTTCGGGCATCGCGCTGGTGTTGCTGCTGTACTACGTGACGACGTTGATGCGCCGCCAGCCGCTCGACATGCCGTGCCTGAACAAGCTGGCCTCGTTCCTGCTGTACGCCTTGATCATCGACCTGTCGCTGGAAACGCTGGACTTCATCCACCGGCTGTACGAGTCGGAGGAGTCGATCCTGATCCTGCGCGAGCTGATCTGGAGCAAGCTGTTCATCAGCCTGACC
>JBFKMV010000119.1:0-15930 GCA_041629655.1 Candidatus Polarisedimenticolaceae bacterium | reverse complement strand
TCGAAGCCGGGCACCATGCTGCCGATGCGCGGCTGTCGGGTCTCGGGGTCCATCACGCTGACCACGAGGTCGATCGCCAGCGTTCCGCGCGTTTCCGCGGACCCGTGCCGGGCCGCGGACGGTTCGGGCCTGAAGCCGGTCGCCACGCCGAACGTCAGGTCGCCGAATCGCAGCAGTTCCCCGGGCTGGAGTTCGATGCCGGAGGGCACGCTCGGGCAGGACGGTCCGGGGTAGGCGGCAGCGGGAACGACGGCCAAGGCGAGACAGCACGCGGCCAGCAGGCGCGCGAGCGCACGGATTCGAGCGAGCGAGCGGTCTGACATGAATCCCCCCGGGTGAGTCGGTCGGGTCGTGGCGGCCAGGCGAGTCGCCGGCCCCCGGTTAGATACGTGGAAGCCGCCGGTCTGTCAACACCAGGTGGACTTCCAACTCCTCCGGGTCCGGCCGGTCTCAGACGTCGAACTCGACCCCCTGCGCCAGCGGCAGCTCGCTGCCCCAGTTGAGCGTGTTGGTCTGGCGACGCATGTAGATCTTCCACGCGTCGCTGCCGGACTCGCGGCCGCCGCCGGTCTCCTTCTCGCCGCCGAACGCACCGCCGATCTCGGCCCCGGAGGTGCCGATGTTGACGTTGGCGATCCCGCAATCGCTGCCGACGTGGCTGAGGAACGTCTCGGCCGAGATCAGGTTCGTCGTGAAGATCGACGACGACAGGCCCTGCGGCACGGCGTTGTGCTGCGCGATGGCGTCGTCGAGGGTCTCGAACTCGGTGACGTACAGGATCGGCGCGAAGGTCTCCTCCTGCACGATCGGCATCTCGGTGCGCGCCCGGACCAGCGTCGGCTCGACGAAGCTGCCCGGCCGGTCGAGCCGGTTGCCGCCGTAGATCAACTCGCCGCCCTGCTGCTCGACCTGCTTCATCGCGTCGAGCATCGTCTCGACCGCGTCCTCGTCGATCAGCGGCCCCATCAGCGTGCGCTCGTCGAGCGGGTCGCCGATCCGCACCTTCTTGTAGGCGGCGGTCAGCTTCTCGACGAACGAGCCGGCGATCCCCTTCTGCAGCAGCAGGCGCCGGGTCGTCGTGCAGCGCTGCCCGGCCGTGCCCACGGCGCCGAACAACACCGCCCGCAGCGCCAGGTCCTGGCGCGCGTCGTCCATCACGATCACCGCGTTGTTGCCGCCGAGCTCGAGCAGCGTGCGGCCCAGCCGCTGGCTGACCACCTCGCCGATCTTGCGGCCCATCTTGCACGAGCCGGTTGCCGAGATCAGCGGAACGCGGCGGTCCTCCACGAGCCGCTGGCCGACGTCGCGCGACGAGCCGACGACCAGGTTGAAGATGCCGGACAGTCCGTTCCGCTCCATCACCCGGTTGGCGATCCCCTGCACCGCCAGGGCGCACAGCGGGACCTTGGAGGACGGCTTCCAGATCATCGTATCGCCGCAGACCCCCGCGATCGCGGCGTTCCAGGCCCAGACCGCCACGGGGAAGTTGAACGCGGTGACGATCCCGATCGGGCCGAGCGGATGCCACTGTTCGTACATCCGGTGGCGCGCGCGCTCGGAGTGCATGGTCAACCCGTAGAGCTGGCGCGACAGACCGACCGCGAAGTCGCAGATATCGATCATCTCCTGGACCTCGCCGAGGCCCTCGGACAGGATCTTGCCGTTCTCCAGAGCGACCAGCCGGCCGAGCGGCTCCTTGTGGCGTCGCAGCTCCTCGCCGAGCTGGCGCACGATCTCACCGCGCTTGGGCGCGGGGGTCATCCGCCAGGTCTCGAAGGCGGCCGTGGCCGCCCCGATCACGCGCTCGTAGTCCTCGAGCGTGGCCTGTCGCACCTTGGCGATCGGCTCGCCCGTCGTGGGGTTGGTCGAGGTGAGTTCCTTGCCGCTCGTGGCGATCCACTCGCCCGTCGACGCGCCCGGGTTGTCGGATCGGATGCCCAGGGACTGAAGCAGCTCCTGCACGTTCGGGCCCTCCTCGGAATGGGCGAACGACGGCGCCCGCGCCGGTTTCCGATGGTTGTTTTTTCCGGTAAAGCCAGGGCGCAGCAGTGTATCAGAACGCCGCCGGAGCTACGGGAACTCGAGCGGCGGGAGGATGAACCGCACCCGGCCGCCGAGCCGTTCGCGGTAGCCCTCGTCCAGCTGCAGCCGCTCGCGCAGCGACCCCGAGACCAGCAGCGTGAGCCCCTCTTCGCGGCGGACCAGCAGCAAGGCCTCGGTGCGCCGGGCCCGCTCGAGCAGGGCGCCGGCCCGCAGACCGTCCATCGCCCGCAGCGCCCCGGCGATCGCCTGGGCGTCGGCGGCCGTGTCCGCGACCGCCAGCGCCGCCTGGACGTCCCGGCCGGCCGCGTCGTCGCCGCCCGCCGGCGCGGGGTCGAGGCTGCCCGCCACGGCCACCGCCCGGTTCAACGTCTCGACGGTCCCGATCACGAGCTCCGGACGTGCCGGATCGTGGAGCGGCACCGACCAGCTCTCGCGTCCGGGAGGCGGCATCCAGGCATACTGAACGCCGCCCAGCTCGACCCGGCCGGCGCGCGTCCCGACCCGGGCGAAGTTGCGCACCGCGATGTCGAGCGCGCAGCCCTCGAGCATCCCGTCCAGCTCGATACGCAGGCCCGGGTACAGGAACCGGATCGCGTGCGCCTCCTTGAACAGTCGCACGCTGCGCCAGTCCGCCCCGCGCACCGGATCGAACGCGCCGTCGCTGGCGCGGGCCCAGTCGAGGCCGAGCGTGATGCACCCGTAGAGGTCGCGGCTCGAAACGACGTAGTTCTCGATCGGGGCGGCGGCGTTGAGCCGCGCCAGCTCGCCGTCGGGGTGGTCGCCGAGCTCCAGCCGCGCGCGTTCCAGCGCCGCTCGCAGCTCGTCGGCGAGCTGGCCCGCACCGCGTTCGGTGACCGTGTACAGCTCGGCCCGCACGGGGCGGCCGAGCGCTTCGAAGCTGTGCTCGGTGCGCACGGGCCCACCGCAGCCCGCGGCAGCCAGCGCGAGCACGGCGGCCGGCAGCGCCAACGATGGACGTCGATCGGGCAAGCCGTGGGTCCTCCGGGGCGTTCGGTCCCATAGCGAGTCTAGCGCGGCGGCCCGGCCGCGTCCCGGTTGCCCCGCACCGGCGACAGGCACTACGATGGCGCGGAATGAGCAACTACGGCTTCAACCTCGGCTACATCGACGAGCTGTACGCCCGCTACCGCGACGACCCCGAGTCGGTCAGCGAGGCGTGGCGCGAGTTTTTCGCGGACTACCGGCCCGTTGACCCGACCCGCGCCGCCGCCAGCACCGCCCCTCCGTCCCCGGGCACCGCCGCCCCGGCGCCGCCCGCGCCGGCGGCCGGCCGTCCGCCGGGCAAGCCCGCCGCCGACGCGGAGCCGCTGGTCGGGATCTCCGCGCGCATCGCCGAGAACATGACCGAGAGCCTGCGCGTGCCGACGGCCACCTCGGCCCGCGACATTCCGGTCAAGCTGCTGGAGGAGAACCGCCGCGTCATCAACCTGCACCAGCAGAGCACGGCGGGACCCAAGATCTCGTTCACCCACCTGATCGCCTGGGCGATCGTCCGCGGCGTCGAGCGGCATCCCGGCATGAACGCCGGCTTCGAGGACCGCGACGGCAAACCGCATCGGCTGACGCGCACGAGCCTCAACCTCGGCCTGGCGATCGACGTCGAGCGGCGGGGCGAGCGCCTGCTGCTGGTGCCCAACGTCAAGGACGCGGGCCGGCTCAGCTTCCCCGAGCTGGTCGCGGCCTACGACGACCTGGTCCTGCGAACCCGCAACAACAAGCTGGAGCTTTCCGATTTCGAGGAGACGACGATCACGCTGACCAACCCGGGCATGATCGGGACCGCGATGTCCGTCCCGCGGCTGATGGCCGGCCAGGGCGCGATCATCGGCGTGGGCTCGATCGGCTACCCGGCCGAGTACGCCGGGATGGCGCCCGAGGTGATCAGCGAGCTCGGCCTGTCCAAGCTGATGACCGTGACCAGCACCTACGACCACCGGGTGATCCAGGGCGCCGAGTCGGGCGCCTTCCTGGCCACGCTGGGGTCGATGCTGCAGGGCGAGGACCGGTTCTACGAACGGATCTTCAAGGAGCTCACGGTCCCGCACGAGCCGGTGCCGTGGACCGGCGACCAGAACCCCGCGGTGTTCGCCGGCGCCGGCAACACCGAGGCGATCGAGAAGCAGGCCGGCGTGTTGCAGTTCATCCGGGCCCACCGGGTGCGCGGGCACCTCTGGGCCGACCTCGACCCGCTGGGTTACGAGCCGCTGCCGCACGCCGAGCTGGAGCTGTCGCACTACGGTCTGAGCGTCTGGGACCTCGACCGCCGGTTCATCGCCGGCGGGCTGGGCGGCACCAGCGGGATGCTGCCGCTGCGCGAGATCGTGGACACCGTCCGCGAGACCTACTGCCGCCACATCGGCGTCGAGTACATGCACATCCAGGACCCGGAGCCGCGCCACTGGCTCCAGGAGCGGATGGAGGGCAGCACGCCCGCCACCGCGCTCGACCTCGAGGACCAGAAGGAGATCCTGCGCAAGCTCAACGCGGCCGAGGCGTTCGAGAAGTTCCTGCACTCGAACTACATCGGACAGAAGCGCTTCTCGCTCGAGGGCGCCGAGACGCTGATCCCGATGCTCGACTTCCTGCTGCGTGACGCCGCCGAGGCCGGCGTCGAGGAAGCGGTGATCGGCATGGCGCAACGCGGCCGGCTCAACGTGCTGGGCAACATCGTCGGCAAGTCCTACCGGCAGATCTTCGAGGAGTTCGAGGGTTACGGCGATCCCGAGACGACCCACGGCTCGGGCGACGTCAAGTACCACCTCGGCGCCTCGGGCAGCTACAGCACGGGTTCGGGCAAGCAGCTGACCGTGCGGGTCGCCTCCAACCCGAGCCACCTGGAGGCGGTCGATCCGGTGGTCGAGGGCATGGTCCGCGCGCGCCAGGACCGCCTCGGGGACCGCGAGCGCTCGCGGGTGCTCCCGGTGCTGATCCACGGCGACGCGGCCTTCGCCGGGCAGGGCGTGGTGGCCGAGACGTTCAACCTGTCCCAGCTCTCGGGGTACCGCACCGGCGGCACCGTCCACATCGTGGTCAACAACCAGATCGGCTTCACCACCGGCCCGCGGGACGCCCGGTCGTCGACGTACGCGACGGACCTGGCCAAGATGGTGGCGCCGATCTTCCACGTCAACGGCGACCAGCCGGAGGACGCGGTGCGGGTGATCCGCCTGGCGCTGGCCTACCGCCAGCGCTTCAAGCGCGACGTGGTCGTCGACGTGGTGTGCTACCGCCGCTGGGGCCACAACGAGGCCGACGATCCGTCGTACACGCACCCGATCCTGTACGCGAAGATCAAGGCGCACCGTTCGGTGCGCAAGCTCTACACCGAGCAGCTGCTGCGGCGCGGCGACATCGATCCCGACACCGCGGAGCTGGCGCTCCAGGACTTCCGCGAGCGGCTCGAGTCCGTGCACGAGGACGTGCGCCAGCTCGAGCCCAAGCAGGTCAAGGTCGAGCTGCCCGAGGTCTCGGACGAGGTGCAGCCGGGTACCGACCGCGCGCGCGGGACCGCCGTGGAGCGCGAGGTGCTGGAGCGCGTGCTGGACGGCCTGGAACGGCGTCCCGAGGGGTTCCGGACCCACCCCAAGCTGGACAAGCAGCTCGCCGGCCGCCGCGAGCGGTTCGAGCAGGGACGGATCGACTGGGCCCTGGCCGAGGCGCTGGGGTTCGGCTCGCTGGTGCTGGAAGGGCGGCCGGTCCGCCTGAGCGGCGAGGACAGCGGGCGCGGCACGTTCAGCCAGCGCCACGCGGTGCTCTACGACTACCTTACCGCCGCGCCGTTCGCCCCGTTGGCCCACCTCGCCCCGGACCAGGCTCCGTTCTACGTCTACGACAGCCTGCTGTCGGAATTCGCGGTGCTGGGCTTCGAGTACGGCTACAGCGTCGACGACCCGGAAGCGCTGGTGCTGTGGGAGGCGCAGTTCGGCGATTTCGTCAACGGCGCCCAGGTGATCATCGACCAGTTCATCAGCTCCGCCGACGCCAAGTGGGGCCAGCGCTCGGGGGTCACGCTGCTGCTGCCCCACGGCTACGAGGGCCAGGGGCCGGACCACTCCAGCGCCCGGTTCGAGCGGTTCTTGCAGCTGGCGGCCCACGGCAACATCCGCGTCGTCTACCCGAGCACGCCGGCGCAGTACTTCCACGTGTTGCGCAGGCAGGCCGTGCTGGAGCCGCGTGAGCCGCTGATTCTGCTCACCCCGAAGAGCCTGTTGCGGCACAAGGACTGCGTGTCGACCGTCGAGGAGCTGGCCTCGGGCGAGTTCCAGGAGCTGATCGAAGGGCCGGACGCGTCCGCGGATGCGGCGCGGAGGCTCGTCTTCTGCAGCGGCAAGGTCTATTACGATCTGCTGGCCCGGCGGCAGGAGGCCGGGATCGACGACGTGGCCATCGCCCGGCTGGAGCAGTTCTATCCGTATCCGGGCGAGCGGATCCGCGCCGTGCTGTCACGGCACTCGGCGGTGCGGGACGTGGTGTGGGTCCAGGAAGAGCCGAAGAACATGGGCGCCTGGAGCTTCCTCAGCCATCGCATGCGGCAGGACCTGGGCGACGACCAGACGCTGCAGTTCGTCGGCCGCTCCCGCAGCGCGAGCCCGGCCACGGGGTCGCACCAGCGACACGTGGCCGAGCAGGAGGCGCTGGTGCGCGAGGCGCTGGAAGGCAAGCCGGCCGGCGTGGGCCGCAGCGCGATGCCGACGCGCGTCCGCCGCTCCGCGTCCTGATCCGGGGCGGGCCGGCTACTTCGCGCGGTCCAGCGCGGCGCGGAGCTTGTCCGCCAGCGCGGTGCCGAAGGTGCCTTGCGGCTCGCCGGACTGCGGCGACGCGACCTCGCGCTCCTGCCGCCGCCGCGACTCGCGCGAACGACCGGGACCGCGGCCGCGCCCCCGCGCTCCCTCCTCGCGGGCGGCCTTGGCGGCCTGTCCCGGGCTGGACAGCCGGATGCGCCGTCCGGCCTCGTCGACCTCCAGCACCTCGACTTCCAGCGGGCGGCCGATCGGGAACTCCCGCGCGAGATCGGTGTTGCGCGGAGTGCCGGACAGCGCCGCGGGCATCAGCCCGACCTTGCCCGGCGCGAGCCACACGAACACGCCGAACTTCTCGACCCGTTGGACGCGGCCGGTGAGCTTGGCGCCCTGCTCGAGCTCGAGCTGCGCCGCCGCGGGGTCCTCCGGCGCCGGCGCCACCGCGATCCGCCGCTCCGCGGGGTCGACGGACAGCACCAGCCACTGGCCCTGCTTGCCGGGCTCGAGCCCGACGCTCCAGCCGTCGGTGGAGGGCGGGAACTCCCGGGCCGGCGCCAGCGCCTGGATGTCCGGCGCCAGCTCGATGAACGCGCCGAAGTCGGCCAGCCGCAGCACGGTCCCGGAAACCACGGCCCCGGGGCGGATCGTCTCGGCGACCTTCTGCCACGGGTCCTCGCTGGCCTGGCGCAGGCTGAGCGAGATGCGCTTGCCGTCCAGCCTGAGGATCCGCACGGCGACCAGGTCGCCGACCTTGACCGCGTCCTGGACGCGCGACACGCGGGAATGCGACAGCTCGGAGATGTGGACCAGCCCCATCACGCCCGCGCCGAGATCGATGAATGCGCCGAAGTTCGCCACCCCGGACACGCGGCCCTGGACGACCGCGCCCTCGAGCAGCGCCGCGCGCACGGCCTTCGCCTCGTCGGCCCGCTCCTCTTCCAGCATCGCACGGCGGGACACGACGACGTCCTCGCCGCCGCGCCGGAACTGGCTGACGCGGAACAGGAACGACTTGCCGACCATCTCCTCGGCGTTCTCGACGCGGTGCAGCGCGATCTGGGAGTGCGGGCAGAACGCGCGGCTGCGGCCGAGCCGCACCTCGTAGCCGCCCTTGATCACCCCGACCACGCGGCCCTGGACCGGCCGGTGCGATCGGAACGCTCGCGCCAGTGCCGGATCGCGCGGCTTCGCGCGCGGGGTGCGTGGGCGACGGGGCGCGTCGGCGGTGGCCTCCGCCGGTTCGGCCTCGGCAGCCGCCGCGGCAGGCTCGGCGGCCTCGACCTCGGCGGCGGCTTCGCTCTCGGCGGCGGCTTCGGCGGGTCCGCTGTCGGGCATCGCCTCTGCCGGCTCGGACGCTCCCGGTGTCTCCTCGGTGCGATCGGTGCCGTCTTCCAATTTTCCCCCCCGGGAGGGACGCAATGCACCCGACACCCGCCAGTGGCGACGGGCGCCGTCTTCCTCGCCGGCGATGTTCGACCCGTGCGTGCCCGAGCATTCTGCCACAACCGGCCGCGGAGTGCGCAAGAAACTGCGGCTCCTGACAGCGCGGGCGGGCTGTGGCATGCTCGTGCCCGATGAAGGCGATCGTGATCGGCACGCACGGCGGGCCCGACGTGTTGGAGTACCGCACGGTCCCCGATCCGGACCCCGGCCCCGAGGAGGTGCGCATCCGGGTCCGCGCCACGGCGCTGAATCGCGCCGACCTGCTGCAACGGCGAGGCCTCTACCCCGCGCCGCCGGGGGCTCCCGCCGACGTCCCGGGACTCGAGTTCGCCGGCGAGGTGGAGACGTGCGGCGGGCGCGCGACGCGGTTGCGTCCGGGCGACCGCGTGATGGGCATCGTGGCCGGCGGCGGTCATGCCGAGCGCGTGGTGTTGCACGAACGGTTGTGCCTGGAGATTCCACCGGGTCTGTCCTGGGAAGCGGCGGCCGCGGTACCCGAGGCGTTCCTGACCGCGTTCGACGCCTTGTTCCTGCGGGCCGGTCTGGCGCCCGGCGAGTGCGTCCTGGTCAATGCGGCCGCATCCGGTGTCGGGACGGCGGCGCTGCAGATCGCGCGCGCGTCCGGCGCGCGGGTCGTCGCGCTGTCGCGCAGCGCCGACAAACGACGCCGGCTCTCGGCGCTGGGGGCGCTGGCGGCGCCGGACCCCGCCGCGCCGGACCTGGCCCGCGCGATCCGCGACGCCTCCGCGGGCGCGGGGGTCGATGTGGTGATCGATCTGCTCGGAGCCTCGGCGTGGCGAACGAACGTCGAGGTGCTGGCGCCGCGCGGCCGGATCGTGCTGGTCGGCCTGCTGGGTGGCGCGACGACGGAGGTCGACCTGGCCGCGCTGCTGATCAAACGCGCCACGGTGGTCGGGACGGTGCTGCGCTCGCGACCCCTCGAGGAGCGGATCGAGCTGGTCCGCCGCTTCGGCCGGCAGATGCTGCCGTTGCTGGCCGCGGGGCGGCTGCAGCCGGTCGTGGACCGCACGTTGCCGCTCGGCGAGGCAGCGGCGGCGCATCGCCTGATGGAGCGCAACGCCCACTTCGGCAAGATCGTGCTGGTGACCGACTGAGGCGCAATGCCACCTACCCGACTCGCTGAGGCCCTTCGCGAGGCCGGCTTCCGCGGCCGGCTCGCCGTCGAGGAGCCGCTCGCCGCCTACACGACCTGGAAGATCGGTGGTCCGGCCGAGCTGCTGGCGACGCCCGCCGACCGCGACGACCTGCTGCGCGCCGTCGCCTGGGCCCGCTCGGCCGGCGTGGCCTGGCGGGTGCTCGGCAACGGCTCCAACCTGCTGGTGCGGGATGCCGGCGTGCGGGGGCTGGTGCTCCGGGTGCGCAAGGTGCTCGACGAGGTGGCCTGGGACGAGACGCGCGTCGTCGCCGGCGCCGGCGCGTTGTTCCCGGTGCTGGCCAACCAGGCCGCCGCACGCGGGCTGGCGGGCGTCGAGTTCGGCGCCGGGATACCGGGCACGATCGGCGGCGCGATCATCATGAACGCCGGCTGGCACGAGTTCGAGATCGGCGAACGCGTGCGGGCGGTGGAATTCCTGGAGCCGGACGGCACGCTGCGCGACGTGCCGCAGCAGGCCTGCGGGTTCGGGTATCGCGCCAGCGCGTTCCAAGGCCGGCCCGGCGTGGTGCTGGGCGCCCGCCTCGCGCTCGAGCGCGGCGACCCGCGCGAGATCCGGCAGCGTCTCGAGCATTACGCCGCCTCGCGCAAGAGCGGACAGCCGACCGAGCTGGCCTCGTGCGGCTCGGTGTTTCTCAAACCGCCGGGCGACTTCGCGGGCCGGCTGATCGACGTCGCGGGGCTGAAGGGTTCGCGTGTCGGCGCGATCGAGGTCTCACCGAAGCACGCCAACTTCTTCGTCAACCTGGGCGGGGGCACGAGCGCCGACGTGCTGGCGCTGGTGGAGCGCGTCGAGCGGGAGGTCGAGCGCCGCTTCGGCGTCCGGTTGGAGCGCGAGTTCGAGCTGTGGTGATCCCGGCGGCGGTCAGGCCGGCCCCGGCGGAGGATCCGGGGCCGCGTCCTCGCCCTCCGGCGTCTCGGCGTCACCCAGCAGCACCCGAACCCGCTCGATGAACGACGACCGGTCGGCGCGGTCCAGCACGACCTGGTCGGCGTCATCGACCAGCAGGCCCTCGAACAGCGCGCGCTTGTCCTCGACGACCTGACGGACCCGCTCCTCGATCGCGTCCCGCGTCACGAAGTGCAGCACCTGGACGCTGCGCCGCTGGCCGATCCGGTGCACCCGGCCGATCCGCTGCTCCAGCACCGCCGGGTTCCAGGGGACCTCCATGTTGACGACCACCGAGGCCGCCTCCTGAAGGTTCAGCCCCTGGCCGCCGGCGTCCGTGGAGAACAGCACGCGCAGCTCGGGGTCGTCGCGGAACGCGTCGAGCAGCCGCGAGCGCGCGCGTCCGGTCAGGCCGCCGTGGAAGATCTCGGCCCGCTCGCCGCGCCGGTCGAGCAGCTCGCGGGCCATGAAATGGGCCAGCCGCAGCATCCGCTCCCACTGGCTGAACACCACGACCTTGGTCGTCGACTCGTCGAGCAGCTCCTCGAGCACGCACACGAACTCTTCGAGCTTCGGCGAGTTGAGCGCTTTGACGTCGGCGGGGCTCGCCGCGTGGCCGTCGAGCGCCAGCCGCTCGTGCCGCCGCCACTCGTACTGACCCAGCGCGTTGCACAGGATGCGCATGCTGGTCAACGCCTGGAGCAGCGCCCGCAGCTCGCTCGGCTTGAGCGGGGTCTTGCGGGCCACCAGCGTGGCCACCTTGCGGGCGAGCTTGCGATAGGGCCGGCGCTGGTCGGGGGTCATTCCGGTCCAGTACGTGTTCTCGGTGCGCTCGGGGAGCTGGTCGAGCACCTCCTTGCGCTCGCGGCGGAGGAAGAAGCCGCGCAGCCTGCCGCGCAGCACGTCGAAGCCCTCGTAGGCCAGCACGCGCCCCTGGGGATCGGTGATCGCGTGGAACGGGAGCATTCGCCAGCGCGGACCCAGCGCCCGCGGGTGCAGGAACTCGACCAGCGAGTGCAGCTCGGTCAGCCGGTTCTCGAGCGGCGTCCCGGTGAGGATGAAGGCGTGGGGACTGTCGAGCTGCTTGACCGCCTTGGCGGTCTTGGTGTCCCAGTTCTTGATCCGCTGCGCCTCGTCCAGCACCACCACGTCCGGCCGGCAGCCCTGGATCAGCTCCAGGTCGCGCAGCACCAGCTCGTAGTTGAGGATCAAGAACCCGCGCCGCCAGTCGCGGTAGCTCTCCAGCCGCAGCGCCCGCCGACCTTCGACCACCACCGCCTGCTCGCCGCAGGCCTTGCGGATCTCACGGCGCCACTGGTGCTTCAGCGAGGCCGGGCAGACGATCAGCGCGCGGCGCGCGCCGGCGGCGCGGCGCAGCAGCAGCACGGCGACGATCGCCTGGATCGTCTTGCCCAGCCCCATGTCGTCGGCCAGGAAGGTGCGGCCGGAGCGCGCCAGGAACAACGCGCCCTGTTCCTGGTACGGGTGCAGCCGGAAGCCGAGATGCGGCACGGTGCGGCTCCAGACCTCGCCGTCGCGATCGAGCCGCTCCAGGACGCGGTCACGTCCGGCCTCGGCCGCGGCGGCCGCCAGCAGGTCCTTGACCGTGGGATCGAGATCCCACAGCAGGCCGCGGCGGCGCGCGACGCGCTCGGCAAGACCCAGCGCCTCGGCGGCGAACTCGGCGGCCGGCCGCCCGGGCGGCGCGGGACGCAGCCAACCCTCGCCGTCGAAGTAACGCGAGAGCGAGCGCGGCAACTGCTCGAGCGGCAGGTCGAGACGGATCTCGCGCAGCGGCTCGGGCGGCTGTTCGATCCAGACCCGGGGACGCCACCACACCGACAGCAGGTCGTCGCGCAGCTTCTTGCGCTTGCGCGCGAACCAGTTCCGCGCCCGCTCGACGTGCTTGCAGGTGCCCAGCTCGTTCTTCGCGAAGTCGGGACAGGTGCAGCTCGGCTGGTCGGCCTTGGGCCCGCGCAGGGTCACCACGTACGGTGTGCCGCCCTTGCGCCCCTCGACCCTGAACCGCGGCGGCCCCGGCCGGCCGCGCAGCCGCGTGACGGTGGCGCGCTCGCGACGGGCCCGCATGCGGCGTGCCTTGAGCTCCTCCTCCAGCGCCAGCTCGACACGCTCCTGGCGGGTCAGCGTGCGCTCCATCTCCCCCAGCACCACGAACCCCGGGCTGACCGGAGCGTGCTGGATGATGCGCCCGCGCCCGCGGCCGAGCCGGCCCGCGTAACGGCGGCGCCGGGCCGAGGCCGACGATTCGTCCACGCTGGGCAGCGGGAACCGCAACACCTCGAGCGCCGCCACGGCGTGACGGCACAGCTGGTGCGTGACGTCGTCGCAGGTGCAGCGGCTGCGCAGCCCGTCGCCGTCCTGCGCCGCGACCCGCACCTCGTAGGGCGCCGGCCGGTCGCCGCGCACGCGGGCCTCCACGCTGCGCCCGTCCGGCGACAGCCGCAGCGCTTCGACCCGACCGAGCAGGGCGTACTTGCGTCCGCTGCGGGCGATCTCCTCGCCGGCCCAGCGCGCGAGCGAGGCCGTCAACAGCTCCTGCGCGGCGGGAACCTTGGCCGGCGCCTGGCGCCGTCTGGTGTTGCTACGCGGCATCGAGGGGAGGCCTCGTGCGATCCGGAAGTCCGGAGTTTCCGGTCGTGTAAACCTCATAGTTTGCGCCAGACCGGCGCCGGAATCAATGCCTGATCGTTGCCCGGCGTGTCTTGATCGGCCGCCGGGCAGGCGTTACGATCGGCGGTCATGGCGACCAAAACCAAAGCCCGCGTTGGACTTGCGGCGCGGCTCGCCGCGTTCGTGACCGAGCGGCACCCGTTCGCCCTGGAGGCGGTGCTGGGAGCGTGGCGCAGCGCCCTGGGCAAGGGCGCGGCGGATCCGGGGCGCGACGCGGAGGCGATCGACAAGGCGCGGAACAAGCTGCGGCACCGGCTGGGCAAGGCGCTGGCGGTCAAGCCGCCGCGTGGAACGCCCGACACGACTCCCGGCGTGCGCGCCGCGGAGCGCGCCCGGGCCGCGATCGAGGACGTCGTTCGCGACTGCGACGGCTTCCTGCGGCGCGAGGCGATCGCCGCCTCGCTCTCGAACGAGGAACGCGTCGAGCTGCTGCGCGGGATGGTGCTGACGCGGGCGGTCGACAACCAGCTCAAGCAGTTCTTCATGGGCGGCGACGTGCGGTACGGCAACGCCGCTTTCCAGGGCAAGGGGTTTCGCTCGCTGGGCCAGGAGGCGATCTACGGCGCGGCGCTGCGGCTGCGGCGCGGCGCGGCCTGGCGCGCCGACGACGGCCGCTGGACCGGCGACGTCGTGGCGCCGTTGATCCGCGACCTCGGCGCCGCGCTGGCGATGCGCCCGGACGCCGAGACCGTGTTCATGGTGCTCAACGCCCAGGCCGGCAAGGCCGGACCGCCGATGCGCGGCCGCGACTTCCACATCGGCGACATGCAGTGGGGCATCGTGCCCGCCACCGCTCCGTTGTCGATCCCCGCGCTGACCGTCTCCGGCCTGGCGATGGCGTTCGCGCTCCGCGGCGAGCCGCGCGTGGCGGTGTCGTTCATCGGCGAGGGCGGCTCGTCGCTCGGCGAGTGGCACGAGGCGATCAACCTCTGCGCCGCGCGGCGGCTGCCCGCGGTGTTCTGCGTCGAGAACAACCAGACCGCGCTCTCGACGCCGGTCCCGGACCAGTCGGCGGTGCGGGTGTTCGCCGACAAGGCGGCGGGCTACGGGATCCCCGGGTTCACGATCGACGGGACGGACCCCGAGGCGATCGCGGCGGCCTTCGCCTGGGCCGCCGAGCGCGCGCGAGACGGGGCCGGGCCGGCCCTGATCGAGCTGGTCGCGATGCGGATCTGCGGTCACGCGCACCACGACGACATGCTGTACCTGGGCAAGGAGCCGCCGCCGTCCTGGGACTACCCGGAGCTGACCCCGCAGGGCTACGCCGACCCGGAGCGCTACGCGTTCTGGTCGCAGCGCGACCCGATCCCGACCTACGCGGCGCGGCTGGAAGCGGACGGCGTGATCGAGCAGGGCGGTCTGGACGCGATCAAGCGCGAGGCCGCGGCGCTGGTGGCCGCCGCCGCCGAGCGGGTCGTGGCGGCGCCGTGGCCCGCCGGCGACGAGGCCGGCGCGGACGTCGTGGCGGGCGAGGAGCCGCGCCGCTTCGTCGAGGTGCTCGAACATCGCCGGCCGGCGTCGCCGGTGGACCTGCCGCCCGTCGAGAGCGGGCCGCCGGTCGATCGCAAGGGCAACACCTTCCTGGAAGGCGTGATGCGGGGCGTCGGCGACGCGCTGCGGGCGGACCCGGGCGTGTTCGTCTACGGCCAGGACGTGGGCGGCCGCTACGGCAACGCGTTCCTGCTGCTGCGACCGCTACTCGAGGAGTTCGGCGGCCGGATCCTCAACTCGACGCTGGCCGAGGGCGGCGTGCTGGGCGTCTGCACGGGCGCGGCGCTGGCCGGAATGCGCCCGATCGGCGAGATCCAGTTCAACGACTTCGTCGCCACCGGCTTCAACCAGCTGGTCAACAACGCGGCCAAGGCGCGCTACCGCTGGGGCGGCTCGGTGCCGATGGTGGTGCGGATGCCGTGGGGCGGCCTGCGGCGCGCCGGCCCGTACCACAGCCAGAACACCGAGCCGTGGTTCTACCGCACGCCGGGGCTCAAGATCGTGGTCCCCTCGACGCCGCACGATGCGCGGGCGCTGATGGCCGCAGCGGTCGCCGACCCGGACCCGGTGCTGTACTACGAGCACATCCAGCTCTACCGCGAGCCGCGGATCAAGCAACGGCTCGACGACGGGCCGCCCGAGCCGCTGCCGCTGGGCCGCGCGGCGCTGCGGCGCGCCGGGTCCGACCTCGCGATCGTCTCCTACGGCGCCTACGTGCACGTCGCGTTGCGCGTGGCCGAAGCGCTGGCCGCGGACGGGATCGAGGCCGCGGTGATTGACCTGCGCAGCCTGGCGCCGCTCGACCGCGAGGCGTTGCTGCAAGTGGCGCGCCACTGCGGCAAGCTCCTGATCGTGCACGAGGACTCGCGCACCGGCGGGATCGGCGAGAGCCTGGCGGCGGTGGTCCAGGAGGAGGCGTTCGAGAGCCTCGACGCGCCGGTCCGGATCGTCGGCGCGCTGGACGCGCCGGTCCCCTACTCGCCGCCGCTGGAGGACGCGTTCCTGCCCGGCGAGGCGCTGATCGAGCGGGCGGCGCGGCTGCTGGCGGCGTACTGACCCTGCGGTGCTCCGGTGAGTACACGACGCCTGGATCCGGAGACGTTCCTGATGGTCGTGCGCCACACCCCGCTGGTCTCGATCGACCTGGTGGTGCGCAACGCGCGGGACGAGGTGCTGCTGGGGCGGCGCAGCAACGCTCCGGCGCGGGGCTGGTGGTTCGTGCCGGGCGGGCGGGTGTGCAAGGACGAGCGGCTCGCCGCGGCGTTCCGCCGCATCACGCGCGAGGAGCTGGGCGTGGAGCGGGCGCTGGACGAGGCGCGGTTGCTCGGCGTGTACGAGCACCTCTACGACGACAACGCGGCGGGCGAGCCGGGCTTCGGCACGCACTACGTGGTGCTGGCGCAGGAGCTGCGGCTGGACGTGCCCGCCGGGACGTTGCC
>JBFKMV010000118.1:0-15988 GCA_041629655.1 Candidatus Polarisedimenticolaceae bacterium | reverse complement strand
CGACCCCTTCGCCTGCCAGGGTCATCCGCACACGGACGCCTACCCGGAGAGCGAGACGACGGTGTTCGGGACGGTGGTGGGGAGCCTCGCGGACGCGCTCGCCTCGGACGACGCGGTGGAGGCGCTGACCGAGGAGGAGTCGTCGGGGAACCCGGCGAGCCGTTTCAGCCGGCTGGAGCACCGCTGGACGGTCACGGTGCCTGCGGGCGGCCGCCTGGAGCTCCACGTGGAGGGGTTCCGGACGGCGAGCCCGGACTCCGACACGTTCCGCTTCGAGTACTCCACCGACGGCGGGGGCAGCTTCACGGCGGTGCTGCTCCAGGAGCTGCCGCTCGGCGACGACGACACCGACCGGGTCGCCCTGCTGCCGGCGACGCTGAGCGGTCCGGTGATCTTCCGGGTCGTGGACACCGACCGCGAGCCGGGCAACCGGGACCTGGACACGGTGTCGGTCGACGAGCTGTTCGTGAGGAGCGTGCCCTGAGCGCGCTCCCCCAAACTCCAAAATATTTCACGTAAATTCTGCCCCCTCATCGCGCCTTGCTTTCGGAATGCACGCCCCTATATTCCCCGATGAGCCGTACAGTCCGGCCCCGGCCGGCGATCCCGGCTGGAGTCCCGGCATGCAGGAGCTGGACAAGGCGCAGATGGGCAAGCGGATCCGCCAGATCCGCCTTGAGGCCGGCCTGCGCCAGTGGGAGCTGGCTCGGCTGCTCGGCACGACCCAGTCGGCCGTCCACAAGTACGAGCACGGGGTGGTGCCGGAGCCCAAGCGGCTGATCGAGCTGGCGCGCGTCGGCAACACCAGCGTCGAGTGGGTGCTCACCGGCACGCACTGGGAGAACGGCTCCCGCGAGCAGCGCCGGCTGTCGCCGGACCTGCTCAGGACGGCGGTGCTGCTGCGCGAGATCAACGAGCGCGGGACGGTCGACGAGGCGCTCAAGATCGTGCGCGACGCGGTGGACGAGCTGGCGGAGAGCCAGGACGGCGACAACGACAACGGCCCGGTCGGCGAGGCGCTGGCCTCGGTGTTCCGCGAGCAGTCGAGCCAGGTGCTGCGGGTGCTGGAAACCGCGTGGCGGATCCAGCAGCACGTGATGCGCCGGGTGATGAACGGCGCCGCCGACCGGCTGGCCGCGTCGCCGCTGCTCGACGAGCCCGAGA
Source organism: Candidatus Polarisedimenticolaceae bacterium (assembly GCA_041629655.1). Classification (GTDB taxonomy): domain Bacteria; phylum Acidobacteriota; class Polarisedimenticolia; order Polarisedimenticolales; family Polarisedimenticolaceae; genus JBFKMV01. The sequence goes on along the minus strand of JBFKMV010000118.1, from coordinate 14,824 downwards.
CGCCCGAGGACGGCGCGCGCTGAATCCCCCGTTCGGGGCTACTCGACGATCAGCTTCCCGGTCATCTTGGGGCAGCCGTCGCCGCACGGTCTCCCGCAGCGCCAGCGGAAGGTGCCCTTCTTGTCGGCGACGAAGTCGATCTCGACCCGCGAGTCCTGGGGCAGCTTGACGTCGAGACCGTACTTCTTGAGCAGGAACGAGTGCGGGGCGTCGTAGGACTCGAACTGCAGCACCACCCGCGTTCCCTGCTGCACCCGGATCGTGTCCGGCGTCCACTTCCAGTTCTCGGCGTACATCTGGTACACCTTGGTCAGCTGCTCCTGGGGCGCCGGCTCCCCTTCCGGCTGCGGCTCGGTTTCCTGCGCCGCGGCCCCGCCCGTCACGAGCAGCAGCAGCAGCAGCGTCGCCGCCGCCGCCAGCCCGGCCCGCGCCTCACGCACCCGTCTTCTCTCCGCGTCCATCGAGCACCTCCACCGCCGCCGCCAGCCGCGCCGCCACGAACGACGGGCCGAGCAGCGAGATGAACCAGCCCGCGCGCGGCCCGCGCGGCTTGCCCAGCAGCACCAGGTAGATCGCCTGGAACAGCTTGCCCGGACCGGCGTCGTCGAACTCCTGTCTCAATTCGTGGATCAGCTCGTGGACAGCCACGCCGTCCATGCCGTCGGTCAGCCGCTCGGCGAGCCGGCCCAGGAACCGCACTTGCAGCGGATCGAGCGCCCGCGCCACGGGCGGCAGCTCGGACTGCACCTCGAAGCGCAGGTCCTCCGGCGCGAAGCGCTCGAGCCAGTTGCGCAGGTAGCGCAGCCGGGTCTCCACGGCAGCACGCGACACGCCGCGGTAGCCCGAGCGCTCGAGGATCTCGAGGATCTTCGCGACCTCGAAGCGCGCCGCCTGCGCGACCACCACCAGGTGCTTGTACGGCACGCCCAGCGGCTCGAAGCCGGCGGCCTGCGACAGCTCCACCGCCCGCTCGTCGCGGCCCGCGGCCTGCGTGTCGTCGACCTCGTCGGCGAGCTGCAGCAGCGGCAGCCCGGGGTCGAAGGGAATCGTCTTCTGCGGCTTCTCGCGGATCACCAGGTACCGCAGCACCTCCGGCGGCACCACCTCGAGCATCGCCGAGATCGAGAGCACGTTGCCCTTGCTCGACGCCATGTCGCCCTTGCCGCGTAGCCGGATCCACTCGTAGGGGATCGGAAACGGCGGCTCGCCGCCGAACACCTCGCGCGCGATCTCGACGCCGGTGTCGTAGGAGCCGCCGCGGCTGGCGTGGTCCTTGCCGAACGGCTCGACGGTCACGCCCAGCGCCATCCAGCGCGCCGGCCAGTCGACGCGCCAGGTCAGCTTGCCGCCGCCGGCCATCGGCACGCTGCCCGACGAGCCGCAGGCGCAGGCGTAGCGCACCGTCTCGTCGTCGGCCGAAAAGCCCGTCACCCGCGCCTGGTCGATCCTCCGGCAGTCCGGGCACCAGGGGTTGAACGGGGACCAGTCGGGGGCGTCCTTGTTCAGGATCGCGGCCAGCCGGTCGCGCGCGGTGAGGGCCTGCACGATGTACGGGGTCATGCGGCCCGACTTGTACATCCGGTCGGCGCGCTCGACCTCGACGTCGATCCGCAGCTCGGCCAGCGCAGCCAGGAACGGGCGCAGGAAGTGCTCGGCGTAGGACGGCGCGTCGCCCGCGGGGGCCGGGATCTCCGACAGCGGCCGGCCGACCAGCGGCGCGTAGGTCGCCGGGTCCAGGAACGGGTAGACCCGCCGCAGCGGATCGAAATTGTCGCAGACGTAGTTGAACCGCACCGCGATCCCACGCGCCAGCAGCCCCCGGTACACCGCGTCGGCGGTGACGACCTCACGCATGTTTCCGATGTGGATCTCACCGGACGGTGAGATGCCGGTCGAGAGGACCGGGGGCCGGCCCGATTCGACGACCCGGCCCGCGATGTCGTCGGCCCAGTGCGCGCCGCGCTGCGACGGCTCGCCCGCGCGCGGGGCTCGTTCGTTCGCCATGCAGGCGAGAATACACTGGCCGCGGCGAACCCGGCAACCGCCGCCCGACGACCCCGCGACGGCTTTGTGCTGTACCGCCGCACCCCGGATGTGGTAGAAACGCTTGGCGCCGCCGGAGCGGCGCGGGAAGATCCACTCGATGGCGCGCATGAACCTACGCCAGGCGGCAGATCGCACCTCCCGTTCCATCACGACCCTGCGGCGTTACATACGCAGCGGGCGGCTGCGGGCGGAGAAGCGCGACGGACGTTACGGTCCGGAGTACTTCGTCTCGGAGGCCGACCTGGCGCGGGCGGGCCTGCACGCGCTGGCCGACGACGAGCACCACGGCGACGGGCCGGAGGCGTCGCGGGCCCTGGCGCGTACGGCGACCCGGATGCCGCCGGCGGCGCTGGAGGCCGTCCCGCTGTCGTTGTACCAGGAGCTGCAGATGAAGCACGAGCAGCTGCTGGTGCAGTACGGCATGGTACGCACCGCCGGGATGAAGATCCTCGAGCTGCAGGCCGAGCTGGAGACGATCCGCGACGACCGGCAGCGTCAGTCGGGCGACGCGGGACGGCTGACCCGGCGCCTCCGCGAGGCCGAGCTGGAGCTGGAGGGCAAGCGGCTCGAGATCGCGGCGCTCAAGGAGAAGGTCCGCGGGCTCGAGATGCTGACGCGCAACTCCGTCACCAGCGAGAACATCGAACGCCAGTTCTCGCGCGTGATGAGTCAGGCGCGGCGGGTGCAGAGCATGTCGGGCGAAGCGGGCCCGGCCGGGATCGAGCGCGCCGAGTGGCCGGCGCGCCGCCGCAGCGACGACCCCGATCACTGAGCGGCGGTCGCTCAGGAGGCGCGTTCGCCGTTTCCGCCGCGCTTGCGCATCTCGATCAGGCGCCACATCCCGAGCAGGTTGACGCGCTCCACGTTTCTGACCTCGAGCCCGGGCGTCGAGGTGATGCGCTCGATCCGCAGGTCCATGCGGAACCCGAGCCACTGGCTGAGCGGCGTCAACGCGCGCTCGATCCAGCCCAGCGGCAGCCAGCGGCTGCGGAAATGGTTGACCACCAGCACCGTTCCGCCGGGACGACAGACCCGGGCCATCTCCTCCATCACGCGCTCGGGCTCGGGAACGACGGAGATCACGTACGGCGCGAGCACGTGGTCGAACTGCCCGTCCGGGAAGCCCAGCGAGCGCGCGTCCATCCGCCGCAGCTCGACCGGTCGCCCCAGCTCCGCGGCGCGCACCCGCGCCCGCTCCAGCATCGGCTCGGAGATGTCGATCCCGGTGACGTGGCAGTCCCGCGGGTAGTCCGGCAACGACAACCCCGTCCCGACACCGACCTCGAGCACCCGGTCTCCGGGACGGATCGGCAACGTCGCGACGGCGTGACGCCGGCCGGGACCGAGCGCCCAGTCGAAGAACGCGTCGTAGACGCGGGCCAGCACGGAGTAGACCTTCTCCACCCGGCGGGACTCGACGGCGACGCGTTCGGCGGTCGTGTAACGGCTCATCGGTCCCCCCGGGAGGCTCCAGGACGGCAAATTCTATCACAGGCCTCACGTGATTCGGACCTGCGGAACTTTCACCGCACGTGCCTTCTCGCCGCGCCGAGCGGCCTTGACTCGTGCCGGGGAGTCGAGTACCTTTTCGGCCCGTTTTCTCCCTGGGAGGCCGAATCCGATGCAGCGAAACTGGACCCTGGCACTCATGGTCCTGCTGTTGGCGTCTGCCGGTTGCGACACCAAGCAGCCCACGGTGACGGGCGACCAGACGTTCTCGGTCGACTTCACGACCAGCAACGCCGTCGTGACGATGTGGGACCTCTGGGACGTCTTCAACGACACCAACCCGAAGGACGGCCAGCCCGACGATACGGACGGCGACGGAGAGCCGGAGCTGTTCGGCATCCTGTGCCGGGAGTCGCGGGACAACATGAACAACCGGATCACCTCCAGCGCCGGGAGCGTGCCGTGGTACTTCGCGGTCGAGATCGAGGTGATTCGCGCCGGCTCGACGGTTTCCGAGCAGATGACCACGGTCACGTCCGGCTCGACCCCGAGCTCGAACCTGACGCCGTTCGACGACCGGGTGTTGCTGGGACAGTCCCCCGCCTGCCCGGCCAACGTGGGCGGTTGCCCTCCCGGCGCGGATTTCCTGTTCCTCAACCCGCGCCGGATGTCGAGTGCCAATCAGTTCCTGTTCGAGGGGGCCGGCGGCCCGCAGCGTTTCGACTGCCCCAACCTGGCGTCGATCGGCAACGAGGGCCTCAACGATCCGGCGGGGGCGGGCGTCCCCCCGCGCTCGCCGCTACCGTTCGAGTTCACCATCGGCAAGGGAGACACCGTCGTCGTGCGCGCGCGCCGCGGGGGGCAGCCGCCCGGGCTCGACATTCTCAGCGATCCCTCGATCGTCAGCCGGGCGAGCGTGGGCGGACAGCAGGTCGCGTTGCAGGCGACCCAGTCGACCCCGGGGGCGGCGCTGTCGTACGTGGTGACGGCGCGCTGACGGGTATCGGTTCCGAAGCCAGTTGGGGGGATGTGCATTGAACGCGCCGCGCAAGCTTGCGATGATCTGCCTGCTGGGCCTGCTGACCGCGATGCCGGTGTGGGCCCAGGAAGAGACCGCCGATTCCGGGGAGACCGGCGAGGCCGCCGACGATAACGGTCGCGGCAAGCTCTTCGCCGAGTTCGGGAGCTGGGTCGCCCAGCCCGTCGGCCTGGACTATGCGCCGGCGTCCCGGATCAATTTCGACGATCCGCTCGATACCCGGTTGATGCAGATCTCCCACGGCACGCAGAACCGCAATCGGGTCCGCGTGGGGTACGACTTCAACAACGTCCTCGGCGAGCTCGTGCTGACCTGGTACTCCCACGAGGACTTCGAGGGACTGAGCGATTCGACTCCGGCGGTGTTCCAGTTCGGGGAGACGCTGGTCCATCCGACCTCGGCGGGCTTCGGAGAGGACGGCCTGGCCGACGCCTTCATCGCCGGCACGGACACCAAGATCCGCGACTTCCGCCTCGACTACTACCGGCCCGCGTTCGAGAACCCGCGCGCCAGCGCCAAGTGGTTCGTCGGCGTGCGCCGCTTCTTCCACCGCCGCAGCCAGGAGGTGGAGTATCTGGCGCTGCTCCCCGAGCTGCCCGTGCTGCTGCCGCCGCTGGTCTCGGGGCCGCGGCCCGACCTCGAACCGCAGCCCGACGCGGTGCGGATGCGCTCGGACTACAACGGGCGCGGCGCCGAGGCCGGGATCGAGTTCACGGTTCCACTGTGGAAGGACCGCGTGGTGGCCGAGGCCGGCATCCTGCTCGGCGTGCTCCGCGGAAGGGCCGACACGACGTTCGAATCCGTGACGTATTTCTACGCCGTCACCGAGAGCGGCCAGATCACCGAGATCCTGACCCCGCCCTACGAGCCGCGCTTCACCGCGCAGGACCCGCTCAACCCCAACGAGTTCCTGGTCAACCGCATCAGCCAGTTCGCGGTTCCGGTCGGCATCAAGTCCGACGGCACCTCGATGTCCAGCCAGGTCCTGGAAACCCATCTCGGCTTCCGCTGGTGGGCCTGGAGGGGACTGCAGGTGCTGGGCGGGTTCCGCAACGCGCACTTCGACGAGGTGGCGCTGGACCTGCGGCCCACGGCGGCGTCCCTCGAACAGGCGGAGCGGACCCATCGCTCCGTCGGTTACGAGGGGTACTACCTCGGCGTCGCGTACACGTACTAGCCGCACGCCGCCTCCCCCGCCCCCCGGTGGCCCGGGCGCGCCCGTTCGCGGCGATGTATAGTCGGGGCGAGCACGCCGCAGCGGGACGCGAGGGGCATTCGATGGCCGTGACCGAGCAGGACGTTCAGCAGGCGCTTCGTTCGGTCAAGTACCCGGGCTTCACGCGCGACATCGTTTCCTTCGGGATCGTCAAGCAGATCCGCATCGAGGGCGATCGCGTCGGCGTGGACCTCGCGCCGACGGCCGGCAATCCCGCCGTGAGCGGCGCGATCGAGCAGGCGGTGCGCCAGGCGCTGGCCGCGCTGCCGGGCGTGGCCGAGGTCATCGTGCGCGGCGCGAAACCGGCCGGCGGCAGCCCCGGGCTGCGGATGGCCGGGACAGCGGCCCGCCCCTCGGCCGCGGCGGGCGGAGCGCTGGACAGCGGCCTGATCCCCGAGGTGCGCCACACGGTCGCCGTCGCCTCGGGCAAGGGCGGCGTGGGGAAGTCGACCGTCGCCGTCAACCTGGCCGCGGCGCTGGCCCGCGGCGGCGACGCGGTCGGGCTGCTCGATGCCGACATCTACGGGCCCTCGATCCCGTTGATGATGGGCGTCCGCGAGCGGGCCCGGCTCAACCGCGAGGGCCGACGGCTGGAGCCGTTCGAGCGCCACGGCGTGCGCTTCATGTCGCTCGGCTTTTTGGTCGAGCCCGAGGCGGCGGTGATCTGGCGCGGGCCGATGGTGATGAAGGCGATCGAGCAGCTGCTGCGCGACGTGGAGTGGGGACGCCTGGACGTGCTGGTGGTCGACCTGCCGCCCGGCACCGGCGACGCGCAGCTCACGCTGTCGCAGCGGATCCGGCTCTCGGGCGCGGTGATCGTCACCACGCCGCAGGACGTGGCGCTGGCCGACGCGATCAAGGGCGTGAACATGTTCCGCAAGGTCGACGTCCCGATCCTGGGCATCGTCGAGAACATGGCCTACTTCCAGTGCCCGCACTGCAACGAGCGCAGCGAGATCTTCGGCCACGGTGGCGGTCGTCGCGAGGCCGAGCGGATGGGGGTGCCGTTTCTGGGCGAGATCCCGCTGGATCCCGAGATCCGCAGCGGGGGCGACCAGGGCCGGCCGATCGTGGCCACCAACCCCGACTCCCCGCAGACCGCCGCGATCCTGGAGATCGCCCGGCAGGTTCGCGCCGCGCTCCCCGGCGACGCCGGATCGTCCGGTCCCGCCGCCGACGATCCCGGCCCGGGCGGACTGTTCGACCGCTTCCGCAAGAAGTTCGGCGGCGGTTGATCGCCCCCGGCCGCGCGTGGCCCGGGCCCTGCCGCGCCGTTATACTGAACGCTTCGCCGCGCCGGAACCTCAGGAGGACCCGTGATGCGTCACCGCCCGCCCCTCGCCCTGCTGCTGCTCGCCGTGTCGTGCTGCGGGCTCGCGGTCTTCGCCGACTCCCCGGAGACGGATCCCGAGGCGGTCGTGCAGGAGGCGCTGCGGGCGGCCGGGAGCATCGAGCAGCAGGCCGCCGCGCTGGCTCGCCTGGCCTGGCCCGCGGACGCCCGCGACGAAGCGCTGGCCCAGGAAGCGCTGCGGCTGTTGCGCAACTACGGGCGCCACGCGATCCCGGTGCTGCACCGTTCCTTCTCCGAGGTGCGTCCCGACTACCAGCACGAGACGGTGGAGGTGCTGATCGCGGCCTTCAACCGGAACACGACGATCAACCCCAACGAGTACCTCGTCGCGCTGGACGAGGCGCTGTGGTTCGGCAACCGGCGCAGCCGCGAGCTGGCGATCCCGGAGCTGTCCCGCTACTCGAACCAGGTCTTCCTGCTGCCGATGATCGACGCCGCGCTGGAGGACCCGGAACTGATGCCGGTGACGCTGCGGGCGATCGCCCGGATGCGCGACGAGCGGGCGCGGTTCTTCCTCAACGACGTGCTCCACGGCGAGTCGGGCGAGCTGCGCGACGAGGCGGCGCGCATCCTGGGCCAGATCGGCGGCCTGGCCGGCGCCCCGCTGCGGGACGCGCTGCACTCCGAGCGTCGCGAGATCCGGCTGGCGGCGGTCCGCGGGTTGCTGCCGCACGCGACGGTCGACGACCTGACCGTGCTGTACGAGTACTACGGCAACCACGCCGACGACGACCCGGAGACGATGGAGCAGGTACGGCAGACCGCGCTGGAGCTGGAGCAGCGGCTGCAGGCCAAGCGCGACGCGGAGTCCGCCAGCCCGAGCCCCGACCGCTGATCCGCGTCAGCCGGCCTGCGCCAGCACCTCGCCGATCGCCCGCACCCCGCGCACGATGTGGTCGTCGGACGCCGCGTACGACAGGCGCAGGAAGCCGCGGCCGTTGGTGCCGAACGCCTCGCCGGGGATCGTGATCACCCCGCGCCGGTCCAGGATCTCCCGCGCCAGCTCGAGCGAGCTGCCGAAGCGCCGCACGTCGACGAAGAAATAGAACGCGCCGCGCGGCAGGCTGAACGACAGCCCCTCGATCCGCGCCAGCTCCCGGGCCATCAGCTGCCGGCGCCGCGAGAAGACCTCGCGGTAGCGTTCGGTCTCGGCGCGCCCCGCAGCGGTGAAGGCCTGGCGCGCGGCGTGCTGCGAGGGCGTGGGCGCGCAGGTCACCAGGTACTGGTGCACCGCGATGATCCGCTCGATCAGCGCCGGCGGCCCGACCGTCCAGCCGATCCGCCAACCGGTCATGCTCAGGCTCTTGGACAGCCCGGAGATCACCACCCCGCCCTCGCGGGACACCGCGGAGATGCTGGGCAACGGACCGTCGTAGGTGAAGGCGCCGTAGATCTCGTCGGAGATCCAGGCGATCTCCCGGCGCTCCAGCAGCGTGGCCAGCCGCACCAGGTCCTCGGCGCGCGCCACGGCGCCGGTCGGGTTGCCCGGCGAGCACAGCACCACCGCCCGCGTCCGGTCCGTCAGCCGGCTCTCGATGTCGTCGGGATCCGGCTCGAAGTCCCGTTCCGGCCGGAGCGGGTAGGCCTTGGGGCTCGCCCCGATCAGACGCGCCACGACCGGGTAGGCCGGGTAACCGGGATCGGGATACAGCAGCTCGCTGTCGGGATCGAGCAACGCCAGCGCGGTGGCGAAGAACGCCTCCTGGGTGCCGACGTGGATCACGACGCTCTCGGGACCCTGCGCGAACGGTGCGTACTCGGCTGCCACGGCCTCGCGCAGCCCGGGGTCGCCGGCGGTGCTGGTGTAGGCCGTGCGGCCGGCCGCAATCGCCGCGATGCCGGACAACGCGACCACCCCGGGTGTGGGCAGGTCGGGTTGGCCGAGGCCGAGGTTGATCGCATCGGGCGGGGCCGAGTCGAAGATCCGCCGGATCAGCGTCCGCTCGACCCCCTCCATCCTTCGCGCCGCGCGAATCACCGCAACGCCTCTTCCAGCGACGCGGCCGCGTCGGTCGACGCGTCCCGGTACTTGACGATCACGGGCGTCTGGAGCGTGATGCCGTGCCGCTCGGCGAACTCCCCCGCCGCGGGCCGCGCGCCCGGCACCACGACGGCGTTCTCGGGGACGACCAGCGGCCGGCCGGGCGCGGCGCGGTGCACGGTCGCGTTGGGCAGGTCGTAGAGCGCGACGCTCCGCGTCAGCACCACCCCCGAGGCCAGCACGGCGCCGCGTCGGACCCACGAGCCCTCGTAGATCCCGCAGCCGCCCCCGACGAACACGTCGTCCTCCACCACCACGGGCAGCGCGCCGACCGGCTCGAGCACCCCGCCGACCTGGGCGGCCGCCGAAAGGTGGACCCGCGCCCCGACCTGCGCGCACGAGCCGACCAGCGCGTGGCTGTCGACCATCGAGCCCGACCCGACCCACGCGCCGACGTTGACGTAGGCCGGCGGCATCACCACCACGCCGTCGGCCAGATAGGCGCCCCGACGCACGGTCGTCCCGCCGGGCACCAGCCGCACGTTGCGCCCGGCACTGCCGGGGCTCCAGGTCGGGAAGGTGTCGCGGTCGCGGAAGTGGAACACCGGGCCCGACTCCACGGTGGCATTGGTCCCGCAGCGAAAGCCGAGCAGGATCCCGCGCTTGACCCACGCGTTGACCCGCCAGCTCGCGCCCGCCGGTTCCGCGGCGCGCACCTCGCCGCTCTCGAGCCGCTCGAGCAGCAGCGCCACGGCGGCCCGCGCCGCCTCGCGGTCCGGGTCCGGCAGCGCCGCCAGGCGCTCGATCTCCGCCCGCAGCCCGGCGAGGCTCAACGCGCGACTCCGGCGAGCGCCAGCGCACGTTCCAGCGCCGCCCGGGTCGCCTCGGTGGGCGGCCCGAGCGGAGGCCGCAGCGCCGGGCCGCAGCGGCCCAGCAGCGCCATCGCGGTCTTGACCGGCACCGGGTTCGACTCGGCGAAGTTGGCGCGCATCAACGGCAGCAGGCGGTAGTGCAGCTCCCGGGCCTGCCGCAAGTCGCCCTCCAGGGCCGCGGCGGTCAAGGCCGCCATCTCGGCCGGCGCCTCGTTGGAGACGACCGAGATGATCCCGTCGGCCCCGAGCGCCATGGTCGGTAACGCCAGGGCGTCGTCGCCGGACAGCACCGCGAAGCCCTCCGGCCGTTCCGCCAGCACCGCGGCGATCTGGTCGAGATCGCCCGAGGCCTCCTTGACGGCCGCGATCCCGGGCAGCGCGGCCAGCTCGAGGATCAACGCCGCGCCGAGATTCTGTCCGGTGCGGCCCGGCACGTTGTAGAGGACGACGGGCAGGTCGGTCGCTCCGGCCACGGCGCGGTAGTGCTCCACCATCCCGCTGCGGTTGGGCTTGTTGTAGTAGGGCGAGACGACCAGCAGCGCGGTCGCCCCCGCCTCGGCGGCGCGGCGCGCCGCCTGCACCGTGCGGCGCGTGTCGTTGGTTCCGCAGCCGGCGACGACCGGCACCCGGCCGGCGGCCGCCTCGACCACCGTCGCGATCACCAGGCGGTGCTCGTCGTCGTCGAGCGTCGCCCCCTCGCCGGTGGTGCCACAGGGCACCAGCCCGTGGATCCCCGACTCGACCTGCCAGGCGGCCAGCCGGCGCAACGCCTCGACGTCCACCGCCCCGCCGTCCGTGAACGGCGTCACCAGGGCCGTCATCGCACCTTTCATCGGTCGTGCATCTGGGGTCACGTCGTCGATCCTCCTGAATCCGGATCGGAGTTCATGGTAGCGCCGGGACCGCCGCCCCGCCCGGCCAGCAGATCGTCCAGGACGCTGTCGAATCCGTGAATGCCCGAGCGGCCGACGACCCACTCGGCGGCGAGCACCGCCCCGAGCGCGAACACCGAGCGGCCGCGGGCACGGTGTTCGACCCGGATCACGTCGTGCTCGCCGTCGAAGCCGACCAGGTGGGTCCCCGGCTCGTGGCCCGCGCGAACGCCCACCACGTGCACCGCGCGACCGGGTAGCGCCCCGCCGGGATCGCCGAGCACGGGTTCCGGCTCGCGCGGGTCCGCCGCGGCGATCAGCTCGGCGAGCTTGCGCGCGGTGCCGCTCGGACTGTCGAGCTTGGCGCGGTGATGCTGCTCGACGACGAACGGGTCGTACAGGCCGCTCTGTCCGAGCAGTTCGGCCGCATGCTCGACGATCCGGTAGAACAGGTTCATCCCGACCGAGAAATTCGGCGCGATCACCGCCGCGGTCCCCGCCGCCTCGACCGCGGCGCGCAGCTCGGGGGTCACCGTCCATCCGGTGGTTCCGCAGACCACCGGAACCGCGGCGGTGACCAGGGCCAGCACGTTGTCGTGGGCCCGGTCGGGCTGGCTGAACTCGAAGGCGACCTCCACGCCGCGCAGCGCGGCGGCATCGATGCGCGATGCGGCGCCGGCCGCTGCCGGGTCCACGACCGCCGCCCGTCGATGTCCGCGAGCCGCGGCCTGCGCCTCGATCTCGCGGCCCATCCGGCCGTAACCGACCAACAGGTAGTTCACGGCGCTCGTTCCTCCTCGAAGAACTGCCGGTGGATCCGCAGCATCCCGTCCTCGATGCGATCGGCCGGCAGCACCGCCGAGACGCTGCGCGCCGAGCCGCCGAGCGCCACCAGCTCCGGCTCCAGGGCCGCCAGGGCCGCCAGGACGCGACCGCGGACGGCGGCGTCCCGGGCCAGCCCGTTGCCCACCACGGTCAGCATCGCGCACGGCTCGCCGGCCTCCACGTCCGCCAACCCCTCCAACCCGTGCCGCGCCCGCTCCACGTCCCCGTCCTCGCGAACGACCAACGTCACCGCGACCTCCGAGGACACGACCAGGTCCGGCACCATGCCGGCCGCATCGAACGCCGCCAGTGCCCGGGGCAGGAAGCCCGGATCCATGTGCAGCCGCCGGCTGGTCACCCGCACGCGCCGGACGCCGCCCCGCCAGGCCACCGCGGCCAGCGGCGCGGCGCCGGCGTTCGTCGAGCCGACGATCGACGTTCCGGGAGCTTCGAGATCCAGCGAGCTGAGCACGCGCACCGGGATCCGGCGCGCGACCGCGGGCGCGATCGTGGCCGGGTGGAGCACGCGGGCGCCGTAGAACGCCAGTTCCGCCGCCTCGGCGAAGGTGATGCGTTCCAGCGTCCGCGCCGCGGGCACCGTCTTGGGGTCGGCGCTCATCATGCCCGGCACGTCGGTCCAGATCTGGATCTCCTCCGCCCCCAGGACACACCCCAGGACGGCGGCGGAGGTGTCCGATCCTCCGCGCCCCAGCGTCGTCGTCTCCCCCGCCGCCGTGCTGCCGACGAACCCGCCGAGCACCGGGACGCGACCGCTCTCGACCAGCGCGCGCAACCGCGGCTCGGCGAGCTCGCCGGTCCGGTCGAGGTCCGGCGTGGCGCGGCCGTGACGGTCGTCGGTCACGATCACCTCGCGCGGATCGACCCACACCGCGTCGATCGACCGCCCGGCGAGCACCGCGGTGGCGATCCGGGCCGACAACGTCTCGCCGAACGACAGCACCGCGTCGGCGGCCCGCGGCGTCAGCTCCCCCAGCACCCGCACCGAGCGCAGCAGCTGACGCAGGTCCTCGAACAGCGCGTCGATCGCCAGGTTGAGGTCGTGTCGCGCCGCGCCCTGCTCGATGGCGCCGGTCGCGACCCAGCGGTGCCGGCGGGCCAGGTCGGCCAGCAGCGGTTCCAGAGCCTCGACCTCGCCGCGCCGCGCCGCCTGGAGCGCCCGTTCGAGCAGGTCGGTGACGCCGGCCAGCGCCGATACGACCAGCACCGGCCGCCGCTGCCGGTGTGCGCGAACGATCTCGGCCACCTGCAGCATCCGCCGGGCGTCGGCGACCGACGTCCCGCCGAACTTCATCACGATCAAGCGCGGTTCCTCGCCGGTAAGAGCCGCCGGGCCGCCAGCAGCTCGGCATTCAGCAACGTCCCGCCCGCGGCGCCGCGCACCGCGTTGTGCGACAGCAGCTCCAGACGGATCGTCAGCACCGGGCACGGCCGGATGCGGCCGACCACCGTGGCCATGCCGCCCGCCGCGTCACGGTCGCGCCGTGGCTGCGGCCGGTCCGGCTCGCTGCGCACGATGATCGGCGGTCGCGGAGCGCTCGGTAGCTCGAGGTCGGCGATCTCGCCGCGCCATCCGGCCAGCACCCCGGCCACCTCCTCGGGCGACGGCGTGTCGCCGAGTTCCACGGAGGCGGCTTCCAGGTGCCCGTCGAGCGTGGGCACGCGGTGGCAGTGCGCCGACACGGCGACGGGCAGCCGCTCGATCGTCCCGTCGCGAACGTCGCCGAAGATCTTGCCCAGCTCGCTCTCGATCTTCTCTTCCTCTCCCGGGATCCAGGGAATCACGTTGTCGATCAGCTCCAGCCCGCGCGGACCGTCGAGACCGGCTCCGGAGAGGGCCTGTAACGTGACCACGACCACCCGGCGCACCCCCCACTCGCGGTGCAGCGGGGCGAGGGCCAGCGCCAGACCGGTGGTGGAGCAGTTGGGATTCGTCACCACGAAGCCGCCACCGGTGCGGCGGCGCTGCGTGTCGAGCAGCGCCAGGTGCGAGGCGTTGACCTCCGGGATGACCAGCGGCACGTCGGCGGCCTGCCGGAACACCGCACTGTTGCTGATCACGGCGAAACCGGCGGCGGTGAACTCCGGCTCGATCTCTTCTGCGGCCGCGCGGTCCAGCGCGGACAGGACGAGATCGCAATCGTCGAGGTCGGCGGGGCGACAGGGGCGCACCGTGCGGTCGAGCAACGCCGGCGGCGGATCCTCGGCCAGCGACCACCGCGCGCAGTCGCCGTACGAGCGGCCGACCGAGCGGTCGGACGCGGCAAGCGCGACGAGCTCGAACCACGGGTGACGGTGCAACCGCTCGACCAGTCGCTGACCGACCAGACCCGTGGCGCCCAGGATCCCGACGCGATGACGGCGTTCCTGCTGCATGCTCCGTTCCCCGGGCGACAGGGCGCCCGCACCGCACCATGCTATACTGCGCGCTCGTTGCTTGAAAGTCCGATCAGGAGTCGTCGATCGTGGGCGTACCCGGTCTCGATCTCTACGCCACCGTTTCACCGCGCGCTCGCGAGGTCGCCCGCGAGGCCGACGACGACTTCTTCTGCCTGCGCTACGAGGTCTGGTATCCGTCGCGCGACTGCGCGGTGCGAACCAAGTTCAAGACCTGCGGCGGCTGCCTCGATTGCGACCAGGGCCGTTTCAACCTGAAGCGACACCACGCGGCGCTGCGCCGCGCCAAGCCGCCCGTTCCGCCCCGTGCCTGAGGCCGCGCTGTCGGATCCGCCGGTCTTCGACCCTGCGCGCGTGGCGGGGCTCGTGCTGGACCTCGACGGAACGCTGGTCGATTCCTACGCGGCGATCACGGCCAGCCTGAACGCGGCGCGGAAGCGTTTCGGAATGGCCCCGCTGCCCGAGGAGACCGTTCGCCGGCACGTCGGGCGGGGCTTGGAGTGTCTGGTCGCGGAGCTGGTCGGCGCCGACCGTGTCGAGACCGCGGTCGCCGAGTTCCGCCGGCGTTACGCCGAGGTGTTCGCCGAGCACACCCACGCCCTGCCCGGCGTTACCGAAACGCTGCACGAGCTGCGGCGCCGCGGCTTCCGGCTCGCGGTCGCCAGCAACAAGCCGGCCCGTTTCGGAGCACCGATCCTGGCGCAGCTCGGACTCGGCGGGTGGATCGACGTCGTGGAGGGCCCGGACACCGCGGGCGT
>JBFKMV010000117.1:0-16235 GCA_041629655.1 Candidatus Polarisedimenticolaceae bacterium | reverse complement strand
CGCCGGGGTAGCGTGGCCCTGTTCGTCGAGGTGAGTCAGGAACATCTGCGTGTACGGCGTGTTGCTCTTGGAGGAGAACACCAGCCAGCGTCCGTTGGGGGAGAAGCTGTGCCACGAGTTCATCAACGGCAGGTTGGACTCGAGCGGCCGCGCCGCTCCACCGGCGACGGGAACGATCCACAGCTTGCTGTCCGGCCGCATCAACAGGCCGTTGGCGCTTTGCGTGAACACGATCCACTGGCCGTCCGGCGAGACCTTGGGGAACGCGTTGCTCATCCCGTTGTCCGCGGCGCCGGCGACCGGCTCGGCGCGCCCGCCGCGCCCGTCGTTGAACGGGATGCGGTAGAGGTCGTAGCGCATCGGCGTCTCGTTGGGATCGCCGGCGTAGGTCGCCAGCGGGCGCCCGCGCTCGTAGGGGTCGCGCGCCGCACCGCGGGCGAAGATCAGCGTCTTGCCGTCGGGCGTCCAGACCGGGTTGCAGTGCACGAACGCGGGATCGTCGGCTCCCGGCAGGGCGCGGATCTCGCCGCTGCTGCGGTCGTACGCGGCCAGGATCCCGCGTGTCGGGTAGAACACCTGCGAGAAGCGGTGGTCCCAGAAGTTGCGCACGTACAGCGCCTCGTTGACCGTCGAAACGACCCAGCGGCCGTCGGGACTGATGCGCGACATGAAGCCGAGCGTGTTCAGGCCGCGCGGCTTGTCCGGGAAGGCGTTCCAGGTCATCACGTCCCGGTCGCGGATCACCGTCTCGGGACGGATCGGCACGATCCCGTAGGCGCCCTTGTCGCCCTGCGGACCGTCGATGTCCATGGCCAGCGTGCCGCCGTCGGCCGTGAAGCTGTGGCAGTTGGCGCAGCTCGGCATGTCCTGGAGCAGCACGCGGCTCTCGGAGCGGGCGATGTCGCGCAGCCGCCACGCGATCAGCGGCTGGGCCTTCTGGTCGAGCGGCTTGACCACTCCCTCGCGGGTCGCCGAGGGCATCAGCGGCACGTCGCGGTAGAAGATCGGCGCCCCGACCGGGTCCTTCGAGGTACGGAGCGTCAGCGTGCCGCGCGACAGCGGGACCGCCGGATCGGCGGCCGCGTAGCCCACGAACGCGACGCGCGCCGGGGCGGCGACCGAGCCGCGCTTCAGCGCGTCCCAGATCTCGGGCGACGGCTTCCACGACCGCGCCGAGGCCTGGTACGGGGTGGGTTCGTAGAGCCGGTTGGTGACGGAGATGCAGCGTGGATCGATCTCGCCGCGCGGCGGCGGATCGCCCGGGACCTCGACCTCGATCGGCTCGGCTTCCCCGGCCGGGTCGATCGTGACCCGCCAGCGGTCGGCCCGCGGGTCCGCGTCGTGCCACAGGAAGGTCGGCGCCTCGATGTCGGGCGGGAACAGCGTGCCCTCGGCGGGATAGTCGATCGTGACGGCGGCGGTACCCGCGAGGGCGAGCGGCGACGTCGACATCGCCAGCGCCGCGATGATCCACAGCGCTCCGCGGAATCTCATCGCCGGACCTCCCCGGAAACCGCGTGCTCGCGAGTCGCGGCGACGATGGTCGCCAGCGCCTCCGGCAGCACGCCTTGCTCGGCATCGCAGGCCAGCCCGGCGCGCTGGGCTTCCCCGGCGACCACCTCGATCAGCAAACCGTGGGCGCCCGCGGCGAGCGCGGCGCGGCCCAGCGCCGGCACCAGCGCCCAGCGCCCCGTCGCGTGCGACGGGTCGACGATCACCGGCAACGGCGTCGCATTCCGCAGCGGCTCGATCACGTTGAGGTCGAGCACGCTGCGCGCGTAGCTCCAGTGGCACGAGCTGCGGATGCCGCGCTCGCAGAGCACGATCCGGCGGTTGCCCTGCTCTGCGATGTACTCCGCGGCGCACAGCCACTCCTCGAGCGTGGCGCTCCAGCTCCGCTTGAGCAGCACCGGAACCCCGGAGCGGCCGACCTCGGCGAGCAGCGGGAAGTTCTGCATCGATCGCGAGCCGACCTGCAGCATGTCCGCGGACTCGGCCACGCGTTCCACCAGCCGCGGGTCCAGCACCTCGGTCACGATGCCGAGCCCGGTGCGCCGCCGCGCCTCGGCCAGGATCTCCAGCCCCTCGACGCCCAGGCCGCGGAACGAGTGCGGGTTGGTGCGCGGCTTGAACGCGCCGCCCCGCAACAGGTGCCCCCCGGCGGCGCGCACGGCCTCGGCGACCGCGAGCGTCTGCTCCAGGGACTCCACGGCGCAGGGCCCCGCGATCACCACCGGGGCCGGCCCCCCGATGCGCACCCCGCGCACCTCGACGACGTGGGTCGCGGCCGGATCGGCGTACTCGGGCCACGAGCGCCGCAGCACGCTCAGATCGGGCAGCGTCCCGTTCATGGTCCGGCGCCGCGCGGCACGATCGCGATCGCCTCGATCTCCACCAGCAGGTCCGAGCGGCAGAGCCGGGCCTGGATGCCCGTGCTGGCCGGCAGCGGGTCGAGACCGATCGCGGTCATGAACGAAGTCCGGATCTCGTTGAACATCGCGTAGTCGCGCTCGATGTCGCGCAGGTAGCAGCTCGTGCGGACCACGTCGCGCCAGCTCGCGCCCTCCGCGGCGAGCAGCCGGGTCAGGTTGCGGTAGGTCCTGAGGCACTGCGCGGCGAAGTCGCCGGGGTGCACCGTCGCACCGTGCTCGTCCACGCTGGCCGTGCCGGACAGGAACAGCATCGTCGCCCCGGGCAGCTCGACGCGCATGCCGCGGCTGAACGACGCGGGCCGCTCGTAGTCGTAGGCTTCGTTGAGCACGTCCGGGGCGCGGATCGCCCGCTTGTTCAGCGCCGGGCGCCCCGGCACGGCCTCCAGGCCGTCCACGGGTCGGTTGTCCCCGGACAGCCCGAGCGCTTCCAGCTCGGCCTGCGCGGCGGCACTCAGACGCAGGTCCCGGTTCAGCGCCTCGCCGACGGCGGCGCGATCGTCGCTCATGGTCCACTCCCGGCACGCCCGAAGGGTCTCGATGCGACCACCAAGCTACCGGCAGAGTGCGGGGAGCGAAAGGGGAGAAAAAGACTCCCGAAAGGCGTCAATACCGGAAACGGCGTCGCTCAGGCGACCTCGCCGTGACCGAGCCCGCGGTAGCGCGCGAGGCGCTCCGGGGTGCCGAGGTCGGACCAGCCGCACTCGGGCGCCGGCAGCACGGCCAGCGCGCCGCACGCGCGGGCCAGCACGTCGCGGCTGAAATCGGCGGCCGTGAGCTGACCGTAGATCGAGCCGAGGTCGCCGCCGGCGGCGGCCTCGAGGCGGGCGACCCGTTCCGGCAGCGTCCGCCGGCACAGCTCGAGCAGGGTGCGGCCACGCGCCGCGACGATGAAGCTGTTCAACAGCGCGCCGCGGTGCACGAGCAGCTCGACCATGGCCGGATCGGGCTTCTCCTCGAAGATCACCACCTCGCGCAGCAACCCGGCGCCCAGGGGCGGACCGGGAACGACCCATCCGTATCCCGGCTCGGGGCCGCTCGGGGTCATCCCCAGCAGCACGGTGCGGCCCGGCTCGCGGTGGGCCAGCTCGCAGGCCTTGGCGACACTCTCCAGCAGCCGCGGCTCGTCGGCGACGTGATGGTCGGACGGCATCACCGCGACGGTCGCGTCGGGATCGCGCCGCAGAACCTCGATCAGCGGGAACAGGATCCCGACGGCGGTGCCGCGGTTCTCGGGCTGCAACAGCACGTTTCCGGGCGGCAGGTCCGCGAGCTCGGGTTCCCACCAGCGCCGGTGCTCGCGGGCCACCACGACCAGGATGCGCGACGGCGAGACCAGCCGTGTGGCCCGTCCGAGCGTCCATTGCAGCATCGAGGCGCTACCGTCGAGGACGCAGAACTGCTTCGGCACCGGGGTCCCGTCGGGAGCGCGCAGCAACGTGCGGAGGCGGTTCCCGCCCCCGGCGGCGAGCACGATGATCCACTGCCGGCCGCGGGACCCGCTCACATCCATCGGTGGCTCCACTCGTCCAGGAACCGCCGCAGCACCCACGGCTCGATCCTTTTCTGGCCCGGATCGAGGGGTTTTTCCAGCAGCCAGCCCAGCAGTTCGTCCCGCACGGCCACCGATTGCTCCTGCTCGTCGGCCAGGCCGCTCCAGACGATCTTCTCGCGGCAGTGTTCGATGAACTCCAGGACCAGGGCGAACCGGCGCAGGTGGCTTTCCGCGGACCCCGGCCCGTATTTCTCCAGAAACGCCTGCGCGCACCCGGAGCGGCCCAGCGCCTCCCGCAGCTCGGCGGTGTAGACGCGCCGCGAGCGCCGGTCGGGCGTCTCGACGGTGTCCGGGTGCTCCGATCCGCAGCCCGCGACGGCGGTGAGCAGCCGCAGCTGGTCGTCGAGGAAATCCTCGATGCGGTAACCCACGTTCGGGTCGGCGCTTGCGGCGAGGCGGCCGCGCCGACGGGCCCGGGAAGCGTCGCTTTCCGGCGCGTGGACCGGGTGGTGGCGGTGCCCGGGATCACCGGGCGGGTGCCGCTGGGACGCGTCGGGGGCGCTCATGACCAACGCTCCGTCCCGAAGACTGTCGGGGTTGTAACGATTATCGCTCCCGCGCCGGGCGGGGGCAAGCGACAAAAGCGCTCCCTAACGCAACGGTCGGGGCCCGGTCGAACGGGGAGGACACGCTGTCCCCGTCGCAGGGCGGCGCGCCGAAGCGTAGCAGTGTCGCTGCCCAGAGTGGACTCGTCCAGAACGGCAGCGTTTTTGGCCGACGGGGACGTGAAGCCGCACGCGCCCGGTGCGAGGCACCCGTCTTGCACGGCCATCCGGTCGAGGGAGGGAGGACCGGCGATGAACAACCGAACCATCCCCGCGACGGTCGCGATCGTGGCGCTGTCGCTGCCGATCGGAGGCTGCTTCCAGCACACCTACACCATCGGCAAGGGCGGCGCGCACGGCGAGCAGGTCTACAAGAACTGGCACCACCACTGGCTGTTCGGCCTGATCCGGCCCAAGCACCAGAAGACGCTCGACGTCGCGAAGCTGTGCCCCTCGGGAAACGCGACGATCCACGAGCGGGTCAGCTTCGTCAACGGCCTGATCGACGTGCTGGTCGGGATCGTGTACAGCCCGACCACGGTGACGATCCTGTGCGACGACGGCAGCCGGGCCGAGCTGGAGCTGGACGAGCAGCAGGTCTCGCAGATCGTGACCGATCCGCGATTCTTGATCCTCGTCGAGGAGCTCGCGCCGCTGCGGCTGGCCGAGGCGCGGACCGCTCTGGCGCAGGACCGCTGGATCGCGCGCCGGATGGCCGCCGGCGACGGTGCCGGGAGCGTCGGCGACTGACGCGACCCCGGCTGGCGGACACGAAAGGGCCCGGGCGGCCTGCTCGACCGGCCCGGGCCCTTCCCCTGTCATCGCCGTACTAGCGGCAGAAGCCCTTGTTGGCGCACTCCGAGTCGAGGCAGTCGACCAGGCCGTCGCCGTCGTCGTCGACGCCGTTCTTGCAGTTCTCGCCGCCGCCGCCGCCGCCGCCGCCGCCGCAGCCCTTGCCCTTGGTCCTGTCGACGCCGTCGCAGTCCTGATCGACGCCGTCCTTGCAGACCTCGGGCGCACCGGGATAGATCGTGTCGTCGCCGTCGTTGCAGTCGAGGTCGGTGCCGCACCCGCTGAACGGGAAGAACCCGTCGCCGTCGCCGTCGATGCAGTCGGCCGGCGGGGTCGCGTCGAGCGCCGCGCGGGCGTTGATCCGGCCGTAACCGGTCTGCAGGTCGTAGCCGGCGCTGCCGACGTCGTCCGCGGTGTCCTTGAGCGTCTGGCGGATCTGGTCGTTGGTCCGGCTCCCGTTACGGGACTTGATCAGCGCCGCGACCCCGGCCACGCAGGGCGCGGCGAACGAAGTGCCGGACCCCGTGACGTAGGTGTCGTTGAGGCCGGTCGAGAGGATGCTGCTGCCCGGCGCCACCACTTCGAGATTCGAACCGTAGTTGGAATAGGCGGCGCGGTTGTCGTTGTGGTCGGTGGCCCCGACCGCCATCACGTTCGGGTTGGAGGACGGGTACGAGACCGTGCTCCCGTAGCCGTTGCCCGAGGCGCAGTCGATGAACACGCCCTTGGTGTTGTAGGCGTAGTCCAGCGCGTCGTTGATCGCGGTCGTCTGGCCGACCGAGAGGCTCATCGTGATGATGTCCGCCCCGTTGTCCGCCGCGTAGATGATCGCGTCGTCGAGGATCGAGCCCAGCGGCCCGGCCGTGCCGACCTTGACGATCATCAGCCGCGCGCCCGGCGTGGCGCCCAGACCGCCGGCGATTCCGGAGACGCCGGTGCCGTTGTCGGTCCGCGCCGCGACGATCCCGCCGACCTGCGTGCCGTGGCCGTTGGTCGAGCGCGGGTTGCCGTCGTTGCCCTCGAAGTCCCAACCGTCGTAATCGTCGACGAAGCCGTTGCCGTCGTCGTCCTGGTTGTTGCCCGGCGTCTCGCCGGAGTTCTTCCACAGGTTGTCCACCAGGTCCACGTGGTCGATGTCGGTCCCGCTGTCGAGCACCCCGACCACGACGAACGACGAGCCGGCGTTGACGTCCCAGGCCTCGTCGGCGTCGATGTCCGCGTCGGCCGTGCCGCCGGTCTGGCCGGTGTTGCGCAGGTGGAACTGGTCGTCGAAGCGGGGATCGGAGGGCAGCGCGATCCAGTGACCGACCGTGGACGGCTCGGCGTAGCGCACGAGACCGGTGGCCTCGAGCCGCTGCGCGATGTCGAGCGGGTCCTGGGTCGCGTGGAGCACGAGGTCGTGGATGCCCAGCGTGTTGACGCGGAGCGCGTCGAGCGCCGCCAGCTCGGGGTCACCGCCCCGCGCCGCCAGGGCCAGCCGGAAGCCGTCGAGGTCGCCGACGCCGTCGGCGAACCGCACCGTCACCGTGCCGGCCTCAACCGGAAAGGACTCGCCGTCCTGCTCCAGCACCCAGCCGCGCTCGGTCTTCACGTAGTCCCGGTCCTTGAAGCGGACCGTCTCGGCAGCGACGGCGCCGGCCGTCATCGCGATCAACAGCGTCGGGACGAACAGGAATCGAACGAAGCGCATGAAACCCTCCCGATCGTGAAACGGATGTCGTAACGACATGGACGGCATGATTACGGTCAACGCTGCCGTTTTTCCAGGAGAAATCCACCCGTGCCGGCGTGGCCGTCAGCGGGCGCGGGTGGCCGGGCGCGGCCCGGAGGAGCCCAGATCCAGGCAGACCAGCCGGTCCTTGCCCCGCACGTAGAGCCGACCACGGGACAGGATCGGGGCGTTCCAGGCCGGATGCGCCAGCAGCGGGTCGCCCTGCTCGTCGCGCAGCTCGACCTCCGCCACCTGCTCGTAGCGCTCGGGCGTCGCCCGCACCAGGAGCAGCTTGCCGTACTCGCCCAGAACGACCAGGTGGCCGTCGGCGTAGAGCAGCGTCGTCCGGCCGAGCCCGTCCTTGGACCAGCCGATCTCGCCGGTGAGCAGGTTCACGGCGCGCAGCTCGGCGTCGCCGCTGCCCGAGCCGCTACACCCGTAGAGCCAGCCCTCGTGATGGATCGGCGTGCTCCAGTGGCTGCGCAGGCTGCCGCCACGGCCGGGAGGGTCCTTGCGCAGCACCTCGAAGCCGTCGGGCTTGACCCGCAGCAGGGCGGCGCCCGGGCCGTAGCTCTCGGTGATGAACACCATGTCGCCGGCGACCACCGGGTTGGCGGCGTTGACGCTCTCGGTCTTCGTGGCCCGCCACGGGACCTGGAAGCGCAGCTCGCCCGAGCGAGGATCGAACGCGATCAGGCCGTTACGAGCGAGCACGAAGGCCCAGCGGCGGCCTTCGATCGTGGCCAGCACCGGGCTGCTGTAGCTCGCCAGCTCGTCGGTGATGCTGTAACGCACCTCCCCGCTGCGCTTGTCGAAGGCGACGATGCCGCTGCCGTTGCCCCGGACGCGCCCGGACTGGACCGGCGGGCTGCCCGGCGGGCTGCCGCCGATCTGGGCGATCAGCAGGTCGCCCTCGATGACCGGGGTGCTGCCGACGCCGAAGAAGTTCTTCACGACGCCGAAGCGTTTCGCCGTGTCCACCTCCCACAGCAGCTTGCCGTCGGCGGTGGAGTGGCAGCGCAGCCGGCCGGCGACGCCGAAGGTGTACACGCGGTCGCCGTCCACCACCGGCGAGGTGCGCGGCCCGTTGCTGAAGCCGTAGTAGTCCTCGTAGTCGACCGGGTGCTCGGAGCGCCACAGCTCGGCGCCGGTCGCCGCGTCGAGACAGGTCAGCCGCTGGCGGTCGCCGTGACGGTCGAAGGCGTAGAGCCGCCCCGCGGCGACCGAGGGCATGCTGTAGCCCTCGCCGAGCTCGAGCTGCCACAGCACCGGCGGCCCGCCCTCCGGCCACGCGGTGAGGATGCCGGTCTCGGGGGACTTGCCGTCGCCCGTGGGGCCGAGGAAACCCGGCCAGTCGACGCCCCGGCGCTCGGCCCGGCGCACCTCGACCGGCTGCTCGACCGTCGGGGCGGCGTCGCGCCGGACCGGGTGGGGCCGCGAAGGCTGCTGCGCGAAAGCGGCGCCTCCCAGCAGCGCTCCGCCCAGCGCCAGCGCGATCAGCTTGCCCGGACCCCACTCCATCGGCCCAGTGTAGCCTCGCCCGGCTCCCGCGCCACCCGTCCCGGTCATTCGGCCTCCGCGTTCGACGCGCTGCGGCGGACCAGCCGGCCGATGGTCGTCCCCTGGACCAGGATCGAGAACACCACCACCGCGTAGGCGATGGCCAGGATCGCCTGGCGTCGCGGTCCCGCGGGCAGCGACAGCGCCAGCGCGACCGAGATGCCGCCGCGCAGGCCGCCCCAGGTCAGGATCGAGATCACGTTGGGCGAGAACGCGCGCTTGAGCCGCAGCACGCTGACCGTCCCGGACACGCTGACGAAGCGCGCCAGGAGCACGATCGGGATCGCCAAGGCGCCTGCGGCCAAGAACGCCGGCTGGCGCGGGATCAACAGCACCTCGAGACCGATCAGCACGAACAGCACGGCGTTGAGGATCTCGTCGGTCAGCTCCCAGAACGTGTCGAGGCGCGCGCGGGTGCGGTCGGACATCGCCAGGCGCCGGCCGTGGTTGCCGATCAGCAGCCCCGCCAGCACCATCGCGATCGGGCCCGACAGGTGCAGCTTGCTGGCCAGCGCGTAGCCGCCCATCACCAGCGCCAGCGTCAGCAGCACCTCGACCTGGTAGTTGTCCACCGAGCGCAGCAGCCGGTAGCACAGGTAGCCCGCGGCCAGCCCCAGCGCGGCGCCGCCGACCGCCTCGACCAGGAACACCTCGGCCACTTCCAGCGCGCCGATCTCGTGGCCGCCGGTGGCGATCCTCGCCAGCACCAGGAACACCACGACCCCGACGCCGTCGTTGAACAGCGACTCGCCGGAAATCTTGGTCTCGAGCGATTTCGGGGCCCCGGCGCTCTTCATGATCCCCAGCACCGCGATCGGGTCGGTGGGCGAGATCAGCGCGCCGAACACCAGGCACCAGATCAGCGGAACGTCCAGCCCGAGCCATTGCAGGGGGAACCAGATCAGCCCCCCGACGATCGCCGTGGACAGCACCACGCCGACGGTGGCCAGCGGCGCGATGACCCACTTCTGCTCCAGCAGGTCGTCGAGGTTGACGTGCAGCGCGCCCGCGAACAGCAGGAACCCCAGCATCCCCTGGAGCAGCGTCTCGTCGAAGTCGATCGAGGCCAAGACGTTTGCCGCGAGCCGTTCGGTCTGGAGCCCGAGGTGACTCAGCGCGATCAGGCTCAACGAGAACAACAGCGCGATCAGCATCACCCCGATCGCCGTCGGCAGGCGCAGGAAGCGATGGTTCAGGTAGCTGAACAGCGCGGTGACGACGACCAGCGTCGCGGCGATCTCGAGAATGCCCAAGGCTCTGCGCTCCCCCGCTTCGAAGGTGGCCGACAGTCTAGGAATCCCGGGGCCCCGTGTAAACTGCCGTCATGAGCGACGCCGGATTCCTGTTCGACGGCCCGGCCCGCGCCGGCGTGACCGTGGCGCTGGCCCACGGCGCGGGCGCGGCGATGGACTCGCCGTTCATGAACGCGATCGCCGCGGGTCTCGCCGGGCAAAAGATCCGCGTCGCGCGCTTCGAGCTCCCCTACATGCGCGAGCGGCGCGTCAGCGGCAAGCGGCGCGGGCCCAACCCGCCCGCGGTGCTGGAGCGGACCTGGGTCGACGCGGTCGAGGCGCTGGGCGGCGGCGAGCGCGTGATCGTCGGCGGCAAGTCGCTCGGCGGGCGGATCGCCAGCATGATCGCCGACCGCGTCGGGGCGCGCGGGCTGGTCTGCCTGGGCTACCCGTTCCACCCGCCGGGGCAGCCCGGGAAGCTGCGCACCGCGCACCTGAAAGCCCTGCGGACGCCAGCGCTGATCCTCCAGGGCACGCGCGACCCCTTCGGCACGCCCGAGGACGTCGCGGGCTACGACCTGTCGGAGCGCATCGAGCTGGCGTGGCTCGAGGACGGCGACCACTCGTTCAAGCCGCGCAAGTCGTCCGGACGCACGCTGGCGCAGAACATCGCGGAAGCGGTGGAGCGGATCGCGGGTTTCGTCGGCGCGGCCTAGCGCTTCCGTTCCGTTCGTCGCCGGCCCAGGATCAACCGCACTCCGCGCTGGAAGGTGAAGTACTGGTAGGCCCACTGGATCAGCACCACCAGCCGGTTGCGGAAGCCCACCAGGTACATGATGTGCACGAACAGCCACAGGTACCACGCCGGGTAGCCGGACATCCGGAGCCAGCCGAAGTCGGCGATCGCCTTGTGGCGTCCGATGGTGGCCAGGTTGCCCTTGTCGACGTAGCGGAACGGCTGGCGGGGCTCGCCGCGCAGATCGCGCAGGATGTTGCGGGCCGCGTGGTCGCCCTGCTGGTTGGCGGCGGGGGCGACCCACGGGATCCACTTGCCGTCCTGCTCCAGCGCCGCCAGGTCGCCGATGACCAGCACCTCCGGGTGGCCCGGGATCGAGAGGTCCCGCTGCACCAGCACCCGACCGGCGCGGTCCAGCGGCGCGCCGAGGCACCCGCCCAGCGGCGAGGCCTGGTTGCCCGCGGCCCAGAAGACGTTGCGCGCCGGGATGCGCTCCTCGCCGACGTACACCGAGTCGGGCTCGATGCGCGTCACCAGCGCGCCGGTGCGCACCTCGACGCCCAGCCGCTCCAGCGCACGATGCGCGGAGCGGGCGAGCTTGCGCGGGAAGCTGGTCAGGATCTCGTCGCCGCCCTCGAGCAGGATCACCCGGGTGCGCCGGGTGTCGATGCGCCGGAAGTCCGGCCCCAGCGCCCGGCGCGCGATGTCCGGCATCACGCCCGCCAGCTCGACCCCGGTCGGGCCGCCGCCGACGACCACGAACGTCATCTGCGCCTCGCGCTCGGCGCGGTCGCTCGCCAGCTCGGCCTGCTCGAAGGCTTCGAGGAACCGGTTGCGGATCTCGAGCGCGTCCTCGAGGCTCTTCAGGCCCGGGGCCAGCGGCTCCCACTCCGGGTGGTCGAAGTAGGAGTGGCGCGCCCCGGTGGCGATGATCAGGTAGTCGTAGGGCTGCTCGCCGAGCGGGCCGGCGAAGCGGACCGAGCGCCGCTCGACGTCGACCTCCAGCGCCTCGTCCATGTAGACCGTGGCGTTGCGCTGCCGCCGCAGCAGCCAGCGGATCGGCGCGCAGATGTCGGCCGGCGAGACGGCCGCCGTCGCCGTCTGGTAGAGCAGCGGTTGGAACAGGTGGTGGTTGGTGCGGTCGATCAGCGCCACGTCGACCGGGGCCCGGCGCAGCCGGCGCGCCGCGGCCAGCCCGCCGAACCCGCCGCCCAGGATCAGCACCCGCGGCCGCCGTTCGCCCGGTGTCTCGTCCCGCTTCGCCACGACCCTCCCCTGCCGCAGGCCGGTCAGAACCTGCACGGTGCGGAAGAAGCAACCGACTCGGAATTACACCACACCCGGAAGAAACCGGGATCGGGCTGACGAAAACGTAACCGAAGACCCGCGTCAAGGCCCGATTGCCGGTGCGGGGCGCGGTGGCGGTCTTTTTGCAGTCCGGCTCTGCAAGCTGGCGCGGCCGATCCGGCCGAGCGCCCGGCCGGAGGCATCCGATGAGTCGCAAGTTCGTCGTGCTGGCGCTGTTCGCCGTCGTCCTGCCCGCGTGGGCGCACCAACGCGATTGGGATCACGGCCACCGGCACGGCCGGGCCCAGGGCCAGGTCGCCGTGGCCGCCGGAAAGCCGATGCGTACGACGGTGGTGGTGAACAAGCACCGCTTCGGCACGGTGGACACGGACGTCAAGCCCAAGACGACCGAGATCTGGGTCGACGACGTGTACCACGGCACCTGCGACGCCTACGACGGCTCGCCGGACAAGCTCTACCTGCGCCCGGGCCAGCACCGGCTGCTGCTGGTCACGCCGGATGGCGTCGAGGTGCGGCGCGAGGTCCGGGTGCTGGCGGGCGAGCGAATCAACCTGCGGCTCGATCTTCGCTGAGCTGCGGTCGAAGCCGCCGCGTTCGCCGCGGAGCGGTCACGGTTCGGGCTCGAGCGGAAGCACGGTCAACGTGCTCCTGATCCGATCCAGGTGTGCCTGCTCGACCTCGGGCCAGCGCGCGGCATGGACGCCGCCTTCTTCGAGCTCCGCCGCGGTCAAGCCGCGTGATGCCAGATCGTCGATGAAGATGATCATGAGCTCTTTCTGCCGGGACGCATCGGTCAGGAAGACCAGCCGCGCGTAGGCCACCTGTTGCGGGTACACGTAGCCGTGACTGGCCAGGAACTGCCGCGCCATCGCGCCGTCGGTTCCGCGCCGTCTCTGCTGGTGCGGGTCGAATTCGAAGACGGCCGTATCCGTGTAGAACTCGTAGTCACCGAGGGTCACCCGCAACGGGGAATCCTGATAGTCATAGGTGTAGGACTCGTCCGGCAGGTAGGCCTCGAACTGCACCCAGTAGACGCTCCGTAACGCGCCGTCGTCGGTGGTCTCCACGAAGAAGTGCTGCTCGGTAGCGGCGACGCCGTAGAGGATGAACTTCTGGCCGCCGAGATGCCGAAACGCCGGGTCGAAGCGCAGGATGACCGCGGGATCGTGATCCGATACCAGGTCGTGGCCCGAAACGCTGCGGCCGAGGTCGGCGTAATCGGGTTCGGTGGTGAAGCGGCCGCGATCCGAGAAGTACCAGTGGGCCAGCGCCATACCCGCGACCACGACAACGGCAACGACGAGCAGCGTCTTCTTCATGAGTGACCGTCAGGGCGCGGAGCGCCCGTACTTCACGCAGTGCCTACAGTTGAACCCGGACGGTTTGAACCGAGTTCGCCGGAATCGAGACGTCCGCGTGGCGGTCCGCGATCTGCAGCTTGTAGGCGATGGCTTCCTTGGTCGTATTCAACAACTGTACGCTGAGCAGCGCGTCTCCGTTGATCGTGGCGGAGGCGTGCAGGGCGTCGGGGTCCAGTCCACCGAGCGTGCGCTCGGTTCGCACGGCCTTGTCGCCGGGACGGATGGTCCGACTGAACTGCGCCAGCACGTGGTAGAGCGGCGTGTAATACACCTGCTGCGTCGTGGTGTCGATCATGATCGGGGCCCCGCAGAAGTTTCCGGCGTGGTTGGGTCCGCCATGCCTGTCCAGCACGATGTTCCAGTCGACCCAGCCGCTGACCCAATGATCCAGGCTGACGATGATGTCGCGCGCGTAGCGATGCACGGGGGTGTAGATGGGGTGATCCCGGACCGCCTCCCCCGCCCAGGTCGCGGTGTACGCCCAGTCCGTCGCATTGGGGTTCCACCAGAACGCGTCGTTGTCGAACCAGCCCGATTCCTTGAAGCGGATCGGGTCTTCGATTCCGCCGGGCGGGTCGTTCCCCAGGTTGTCGATGCAGCCCTCGGTATGGACGATGCTGAAGTCCGGGAACTTGGCGTGTACGCGGTCGAAGGCATCCTCGAAGACCTTGAAGGTGCTCGCGTACCAGTGCACGGCGACGCCGTACACGTGGTCCGCGGATTGCGGATCGGCGAAGATCACGTCCGTCCAGGCTTCGAGGCCGTCCCGGTTTTGATCGTAGACCAGCAGTCGTGCAGCGGAATGCGCGCTCTGTCGCAGACGAGGTCCCAGGTGATGCTTGACGAAGTCGTTCTGCGATTCCGGCGAGAAGTGCATGCTCTCCCAGTGCCCGCCGTTGCCGTGCGGCTCATTCACCGGCGTCAGACCCCAGATCTCGACCCCGGCGCGCCGGTAGGCCTCGAGGTACCGCATCAGGTAATCGGCGTACGTTGGAACGTATTCCGGCTTGAGCCAGCCGCCGTCGCCCTGCCAGTTGTTCTCCGGGGCCGCAGGGATGTACCAGGTCTCGATGTTCTTCATCCACGGCGGCGCCGTCCAGGCCGATGCGATGATCCTCAGCTCGCTGTCCTGTTGTCCCCGTTTTATCGCGAGCGCCTCCTGGATCATGGGCAGCAGGTCGTAACCGGGATCCTTGATGCCGGGATAGACCGCGGGGTCGAACCCCGCCACGTCCGGTGCGATGCTGAAGGCCGTCAGATCCTCGTCACCCGGTTCCTCGGCGTACGAGTACTTGCCCTGCACCGTGAAATCGCACGACCCGATGTGCGTCCGGGTCAGGGTGAAGTTGGCGCCGGACTCGCCGTAGATCCGCTGCATCACCTCGCGGCGCCGCTCCGGCTCCAGGTGCGCCAGGACGAAAGCCGAGGACTCCGTGAACGATGTCCCGATTCCATCGATGGTCTGCTTGGTGCTGTCCGGATAGACGGAGATGACCGTGCCAGCGGCGCTGCCCGCTCGAAACCGCGCCACCTCCATCGAGGCCAGCTTGTGCCCCGCTTCCGAGGTGAGCAGGACCTCGACCATGCGGGCTCGAGAGACATCGGATTCCCTCGTGTCCGCGCAGGCCCCGATCGTGAGCGTGATCAGGACCACCAGCAACCGTTGATACGCTGTCGAGCTCTTCATCGTCACCCTGCATCGAGTCAACTCGGATCCGGTGACAGGACCGGGATCCGGGGTGAGAATACAACGATCGGGAGGATCCTGTTGATCGGAGGTATCATCTGCCGGACCATGAGCACCCAGGGCGTGGCCAGACCGGATGTCGCCGGGGCCGGACGCACCGTCCTCAAGCTGGGCACCCGTGTGCTCACGCACGACGACGGCCGGGTGGCGCTGTCGCGTGTGTTCGCGGTGGTCGAGACCGCGGCAAGCCTGCACCGCGAGGGCAAGCAGGTGCTGATCGTCAGCTCCGGCGCCGTGGGCATGGGGCGGGACGTGCTGGGCTTCGAGCGGATCCCGCAGGACCTGGAGGATCGCCAGGCCTGCGCCGCGGTGGGACAGAGCCGCCTGATGGGCATGTACCAGGAAGGCTTCTCGCGGCTCGGGATCACCTGCGGCCAGGTGCTGTTGAACCAGAGCGACTTCCACGACCGGGTGCGCTACCTCAACCTGCGCAGCACACTCTCGACCCTGCTGCGCCGCCGGGTGATCCCGATCATCAACGAAAACGACGCCGTCTCGACCGAGGAGCTGGCCTTTGTCGAGGGGGAGCCGCGCCAGATCTTCGGGGACAACGACAAGCTCTCGGCGCTGGTGGCGACGAAGCTGGACAGCGAGCTGCTCGTGCTGTTGACCGACGTCGAGGGCGTCTACGACAAGGACCCGCGGCGCCACCGCCAGGTGCGCCTGCTCTCGCGGGTCGACGACGCGGACGAGCTGCGGCCGGACCCGCACGCCTCCCGGTCCAAGTCGGGGCGCGGCGGGATGCGGACGAAGATCGAGGCCGCGTCGATCGCGGCCAAGGCCGGCTGTCACGCGGTGATCGCCTGCGGGCTCGACCCGACCGTGCTGCCGCGCGTGTTGGCGGGCGAGGACGTGGGCACGTGGTTCCCGGCACGGGCGACGCTCGACGCGCGGCGGCGCTGGATCGCGTTCGCCGTCGCCCCGCGGGGCACGCTGCGGCTGGACGCGGGTGCCGTGGCCGCGGTGCGCAAGCGCGGCGCCTCGGTGCTGGCCGCGGGCGTGCAGCAGTGCGACGGCGACTTCAAGCGCGGGGACGTGGTGGAGCTGCGCGACCTCGAGGGTGGATTGCTCGGGCGCGGGATCGTGTTCTGCGATGCGACCACGGCGCGGAAGTGGTGCGCGGGAACGCGGCCGGGCGGTGTGCGCAACCATCACGCGCTGGTCCACCGCGACCACCTGGTGCTGGAGACGCAGAAGTGAGTGGAACCATGGAGACGCTGGCCCGGTCGGTGCGCGACGCTCAGCGGCGGTTGGGCTCG
>JBFKMV010000116.1:0-16244 GCA_041629655.1 Candidatus Polarisedimenticolaceae bacterium | reverse complement strand
GCCGATGCGCTACGACCTCTACCGCATCCCGTTCAACGACGGGCGCGGCGGGCGCGCCGAGCCGGTCGCCGGCGCCGCGGACAACGGGATGAGCAACGCGTTCCCCAAGGTCTCGCCGGACGGCAAGTGGATCGTGTTCACGCAGAGCGCCAACGGCCTGTTGATGCGGCCGGACAGCAAGCTGTGGATCGTTCCCGTCGCCGGTGGAGCGGCGCGGCCGCTCGAGTCCAACCTGCCGTTGTTGAACTCGTGGCACAGCTTCTCGCCCAACGGACGCTGGCTGGTGTTCTCCTCCAAGAGCAACACGCCGTACACGCAGATGTTCCTGACCCACCTCGACGAACAGGGCCACGCTACCCCGGCGGTATTGATCGAGAACAGCACCGCGGCCAACCGCGCCGTCAACATCCCCGAGTTCGTCGACGTGGCCTACGACGAGTTCCGCAGCATCTCGGTCCCGGCGGTCGATCACTACATCCAGTTCCAGCGCGGCAACGACCTGGCCCGCGAGGGCCGTTACGACGAGGCGATCGCCGAGTTCCGCCGTGCGCTGGAGGGCGAGCACACCGAGTGGCGCACCACCGACTGGCGGATCCACGACAGCCTGAGCAAGATCCTGCTGCGCCTGGGCCAGCACGAGCGCGCCCTGGAGCATGCCCGCCAGTCGCTCGAGATCTACCCGTACAACGCCGAGATGCAGACCAACGTGGGCTACCTGCTGATCGAGGCCGGCCGGCCCGGCGAGGCGCTCGAGCATCTCGATCACGCGGTGCGGCTGCGGCCCGACGACGCGCTGCCCTGGTACAACCGCGCCGCGCTGCGCGCGCAGCTGGGCGACCGCGCCGGCGCGATCCAGGACTACAGCGAGGCCATCGAGCGCAACCCGCGCCACGCCGAAGCCTACGGCGGTCGCGGGATCCAGCTGGCGGAGGCCGGCGATCCGGCCGGCGGCCTGGAAGACCTGGACCGGGCGGTCGAGCTGAACCCCAGCAACCCGACCTCGCGCTACTACCGCGCGCGGGTCCGCGCGGGGCTGGGTGACGCCGCGGGCGCGCTGGACGACCTGCGCGAGGCCCTGGCCGTGGCGCCGCCCGGCTGGTCGCACGAAGCCGACGTGGCGAGCCTGCGCGAGAAGATCCTGGCGGCGCGCGAAGGCTCCTGACCGGTTCTCAGCGCGACCCGTCGGCCGGTTCGAGCTGGTTGCCCTGGAGCGGCGGGGAGCCGGCCGGGGGGCGACGCGCTTCCTCCCGGTAGTGACAGCCGCGGCTGGTGCGGTTGCGCTGTGCCGCGCGGGCCACCAGCAGCGCCGACTGGGCCGCGTTGCGCAGCCCGACCAGGCCGTCGGTCAGCCGCGCCCGGCGGTAGAACGCCTCGATGTTCAGCCACAACCCGGACAGCTCGCGGATCGCGCGGTTGAGCCGGTACTCGGCGCGCACCAGGCCGACGTAGTGCCACATCAGGTTGCGGATCGTCTGCATGTCGCCCTGCACCAGCGCCGGGTCGGTGTCGTAGCGCAGGTCGGAGACGTCCCAGGCCGGCACCTCGCCGCCCGCCGGCGCCTCGCGCCGGCCCTGCCGCTTGATCTGACGGCCGGCACGGTCGCCCCACACCAGGCCCTCCAGCAGCGAGGTGCTGGCCAGCCGGTTGGCGCCGTGGACTCCGGTGCAGGCCACCTCGCCCACGGCGTAGAGCTGGGGCAGGCTGCTGCGGCCCCACAGGTCGACCAGCACGCCGCCGCAGAAGTAGTGCGCGGCCGGCACGACCGGGATCGGCTGCCGCGTGATGTCCAGGCCGTGCCGGAGACAGTGCTCGTGGATGTCGGGGAACCGCTCGCGAATCGTCGCCGCGGGCTTGACCGAGGCGATGTCCAGCAGCACGTGCGTGCGGTCGTTGGCCAGCATCTCCCAGTAGATCGCCCGGGCCACCACGTCGCGGGGCGCCAGCTCCTTCCACTGCGGGTCGTGCCGCTCCATGAAGCGGTCGCCGTCGACGGTCGAGAGCACCGCCCCCTCGCCGCGCACCGCCTCGCTGATCAGGAACTTGGTCGTGCCCGGCATGTGCAGCGTGGTGGGGTGGAACTGCACGTACTCGGCGTTGATCACCCGCGCCCCGGCCCGGTAGGCCATCGCCAGCCCGTCGCCGCGGGCGCCGGCCGGATTGCTGGTGTTGAGGAAGATCTGACCCAGCCCGCCGGTGGCCAGGATCGTCTGGCCGGCGGTGAAGCCCTCGACCTCGCCGGTGTCGGCGTCGAGCAGGTAGGCGCCGTGGCACGCCGGGGGCTCGTAGACCTGGAGCGGGTCGCGGGCGTGGTGCGGGAAGGTGATCAGGTCGACGGCGGTCTTGCCCGTCAGCAGGCGCACGTTGGGCCGGTCGGCGAGCCGCTCCAGCAGCGCCTCCATGATCGAGCGGCCGGTGTGGTCGCCGACGTGCAGGATCCGCCGCCGGTTGTGCGCGCCCTCGAGTCCGAACGCCAGGGCGCCGTCGGCGCCGCGATCGAACGCCGGCGACTCGGGCCGCACCAGCAGCTCTTCGACGAGGCGGGGTCCTTCCTCGGCCAGCAGCTCGACGGCGGGCGGCCAGGCCAGCCCGGCGCCGGCGCGCAGCACGTCCTCGACCAGCAGCTCCGGCGAGTCGTCCTCGCCCCGCGCGACGATGCCGCCCTGCGCGTAGCTCGAGTTGGAGTCCAGCGGCTGGCGCGCGCGCGTCACCACGGTGACCTCGCGCTCGTGGTCCTCGCTCAGCCGCAGCGCGGCCGCCGCCCCCGCGATCCCGCAGCCGATGATCAGCGCGTCGGTCCGCATGGCGGCGAGTCTAACCGATCGTCAGCATGCGCTGGATCGCCCGCGCCGCGCGGACCCGGATCGGCTCGGGGACCTCGATCGGGTAGCGGTCGTAGCGCAGCGCGTCGAGCGTGTCCTCCAGCGTGATCTCGTTCATGTGCGGGCAGCGCACGCTGCACAGCCGCAGCATCTCCTTGTCCGGGTTGGCGGCGGCCACGTTGTCGCCCATCGCGCACTCGGTCAGCAGCAGGTAGTGCGGGGCGCGGGTGCGCTGGACGTAGCGGATCATCTGCGAGGTGCTGGCCGAGTAGTCCGACGCCTCGACCACCTCGGGGCTGCACTCCGGGTGGGCCAGGATCACGACGTCGGGGAACTGCCGGCGCACGTTGGTCACGTCCTCGACCGTGAACTTCTCGTGGACCTCGCAGCGGCCCTGCCAGCCGATCATCTGGTAGTCGACGTTGGCGTCCTGTCCCTGCGGGAGCTGCGTGGGAAACACGATGTGCTTGCCGGTCTCGCGGGCCACGTTGCGGGCCAGGTACTCGTCGGGGAGGAAGATCACCGTCTCGCTGTCCAGCGACTCGACCAGCGCCGCCGCGTTGCTCGAGGTGCAGCAGTAGTCCGCCTCGGCCTTCACGTCGGCGTAGGTGTTGACGTAGACCACGACCGGTACGCCGGGGAACCGGCGTTTCAGCGCGCGCACGTCCTCGGCGGTGATGCTGGCGGCCAGCGAGCAGCCCGCCTGCTTCGCCGGCAACAGCACCAGCTTGTCGGGATTGAGGATCTTGGCCGTTTCGGCCATGAACCGCACGCCGCAGAACACGATCGGGTCCTTGTCGGTCTCGGCGGCGCGACGGCACAGCTCCAGCGAGTCGCCCTTGAAGTCCGGGATGCTGTGGAACAGCGCCGGCTCCATGTAGTTGTGGCCCAGGATCACGGCGTTGCGCTCGCGCTTGAGCCGGTTGATCTCGCTCGCCAGCTCGGCCTTGTGGCGCAGCTCGAACTCGGGGACCACCCGGGACAGCCGGGCCTTCATCTCGCTGTACAGGTCTTCGACGGTGGTCGTCATGGCATCACCCGCGCGCCGCACGACCGGCGGCGACACCTGGAGTCTATCGCGCCGCGCGCCGATCTGCCCGTCCGGGCCCGGCCGCGTTAGAATCCGGCCGTGGAGCTACCCGCCCAGCTGACCGAGGAGACGGTCCGCGAAACCCGTTTCGCGATGCGGCTCTCGCTGTGGATCGGGGTACTGATGCTGACCGGCAAGGTCGCCGCCTACCTGTACACCAACTCCGCGGCGATCCTGTCCGACGCCGCCGAATCGGTGATCCACGTGGTCGCCGTGTCGTTCGCGGCGTTCAGCCTGTGGCTCAGCGCCAAGCCGGTCGACCGGCGATTCCGTTACGGCTACGAGCGGATCGGCTACTTCTCGGCCGGGTTCGAGGGCGCGCTGATCATCCTGGCCGCGGTATACATCGTGATCGAGGTGGCCCAACGCTGGACGGAAGGTCTGCGCGTGGAGCGGCTCGGCGCGGGAACGCTGCTGGTCGTCGCCGCGGCGCTGGTCAACGCGGCGCTCGGCTGGTACCTGGTGCGCACGGGCCGCCGCCGCAACTCGATCATCCTCGAGGCCAACGGCAAGCACGTGCTGACCGACAGCTGGACCAGCTTCGGCGTGGTCGGCGGGCTGGTGCTGGTGCTGCTCACGGGATGGACCCCGCTCGATCCGCTGTGCGCCATCGCGGTGGCCTTGAACATCCTGTGGTCGGGGAGCCGGCTGGTCTGGCGCTCGATCAGCGGGCTGATGGACTACGCCGACCCGGCGATGGCCGAGACGCTGCGCGCGCGCCTGGACCAGATCTGCGCCGAGGTCGGCGTGCCGTACCACGGGCTGCGCTTCCGCAGCACCGGCTACCGCACGCTGGTCGAAGTGCACCTGCTGTTCCGCCACGAGCTGCCGGTGGGGGAGGCGCACGCGCTGGCCACCGTGGTCGAGGAGCGCCTGGCCGACGCCGTGGACAGCCCGCTGGAGGTCGTCACGCACCTGGAGTCGATCGAGGACCACGGCGAGGTGCACCGCGACGAGCACTACACCGGGGTCTGATCCGCAGCCGATCCCGCTGCTGGCCTTCGCGGCCTGCGGCATCACCGGCCATGCGCTGGCCGACCTGGCTAGCGCTCCAGCTCCTCGATCGTCCGCGGCCAGTCGCTCTTGAGCAGCCGCGACAGGGCGCGGTCGGCGAGCAGGCGGCCGCCGGTCTGGCAGCGCGCGCAGTAATTGGCCTCGTTCTGCGAGTAGACGATCCGCTGCACGGGGGAGCCGCAGTCGGGGCAGGGCTCGCGGTAGCGGCCGTGGACGGCCATGCCCTCGCGGAACGCCGTGACCTTCTCGGGGAAGGTGTCTCCGGTCTCGCGACGCAGACGCTCGGTCCACTCCCGCAGCACGGCGCGGGTGGCGTCGAACAGGGCGCTCGTCTGCTCCGCGGTCAGCTTGCGCGTCAGCACGAACGGCGACAGCCGGGCGCGGTGCAGGATCTCGTCGGAGTAGGCGTTGCCGATCCCGCTGAACAGGCGCGGGTCGGTCAGCGCGCGCTTCAGCGTGTGGCTCTCGCGCACCAGCGCGTCCCGGAACCCGTCGAGGTCGCAGTCGAGCACCTCGAGCCCGCCGCGGTCGAGGGCCGCCAACCCTGCGGGCTCCCGCACCACGTGGAGCGCCGCGCGCTTCTTCGTGCCGGCCTCGGTCAGCAGCAGCGTCCCCGGCTCGAAATCGAACGCGGCCAGGCCGATCTTGCCGGGCAGCTTGGCGCCCGCCGGCCTCCAGCGCAGGCGCCCGGCGATCATCAGGTGCAGCACCAGCGCGAGGCCGCCCTCCAGGCGAATCACGATCCGCTTGCCCAGGCGCCCCAGCCCGGTCACGCGACGGCCCGCGACCTCGCGCAGCGGCGGGTCGACGCTGCGCAGCAGGAACGGGCTGGCCAGGCGGACGCGCTCCAGGATCCGGCCGGAGATCCGCGCCTCCAGGGCCTCCACGTAGACCAGGATGTCGGGCAGCTCGGGCACGCCCTATACTCTAGCGAGGAACCCGCGCGAGGAGGAGACCCCGATGAACGATCTTTACGGAACGCAGACCGCGCCGCCGATCGAGGCCGTGGGTGCCGACGCGCGCTCGGCCTTCATCGTCCGTACCTACAATCACCTGTTCGGCGCGATCGTGCTGTTCGTGCTCCTGGAGCTGTTCTATTTCTCGACCTCGATCGCCGAGACGCTGGCCCAGGCGATGCTGGGTGTCAACTGGCTGTTCGTGCTGGGCGGGTTCGTGATCGTGAGCTGGCTGGCCAGCCGCTTCGCGCACGGCTCGACGTCGCGCGGGGTGCAATACGCGGCCCTCGGCGGGTTCGTGCTCGCCCAGTCGCTGATCTTCGTGCCGCTGCTCTACATCGCCAACTACTACGCCCCCGGCGCGATCTCCAGCGCCGCCGCGGTGACGCTGTTCGGCTTCGCCGGGCTGACCGCGATCGCGTTCATCAGCCGCAAGGACTTCTCGTTCCTCGGCGCGCTGCTCAAGTGGGCCTTCCTGGTCGCCCTGGCGCTGATCGTGGCGGGGGTGCTGTTCGGCTTCCAGCTCGGGACGTTCTTCTCGGTGGCGATGGTCGGGCTGGCCGGGGCGGCGATCCTCTACGACACCTCCAACGTGATCCACCACTTCCCCACCGACCGCCACGTGGGGGCGGCGCTGGAGCTGTTCGCATCGGTCGCGCTGATGTTCTGGTACGTGCTGCGGCTGTTCGTCTCCCGGGACTGACGGGGCCCGGCGGCCGGCCGCCCGGCTTGCCGGCCCTGCTCCGCGAACCTACATTTCGTCACGGGGCCCAAGTGGCGAGGTGACGACGATGACGATCATCCGGGAGCCTGATTTTCTCGTCTGCCGCGAGTGCGATTCGCCCACGTACCTGTTCGAGTGGCACTACGAGAAGGAGGTCATCACCGAGGCGTTGTGCGAGACCTGCGGCAACGCCAAGCTCGACGAGTTCGACACCGACGAGGAATACTACGACGAAGAGGCCTGAGCGGCGCCGGCCGCCGCGTCAGGGCAGCAGCACCGTCGATCCCGTGGTCTTCCGTTGCTCCAGGTCGCGGTGCGCCTGAGCCGCGTCGCCGAGCCGGTAGGTCTGGTTGACCTCCACCCGCACCGCGCCCGATTCCACCAGGTCGAACAGCTCCCGGGCCCCCTCCAGCAGGTCCTCGCGGCGCGCGATGTAGTTGACCAGCGTCGGCCGCGTCAGGTACAGCGAGCCCTTGGCCGCCAGCACTCCGATCGGGAACGGCGGGACCGGACCCGAGGCCTGGCCGAAGCTGACCAACAGGCCCAGCGGGGACAGGCAGTCCAGCGAGCCCTCGAACGTGTCGCGGCCGACGGCGTCGTAGACCACCGGGACGCCGGCGCCACCGGTCAGCTCGCGCACGCGCTCGACGAAGCTCTCGCGGGTGTAGACGATGGTGTGGTGGCAGCCGTGGGAGCGGGCCAGCTCGGCCTTGTGGTCCGAGCCGACCGTGCCGATCACCGTGGCGCCCAGATGGCGCGCCCACTGGCAGGCGATCAGCCCGACCCCGCCGGCGGCGGCGTGGACCAGGATCGTCTCGTTCCGCGAGACGCGATGGGTCCGCCGCAGCAGGTACCACGCCGTCAGCCCCTTGAGCATCATCGCCGC
Organism: Candidatus Polarisedimenticolaceae bacterium; assembly: GCA_041629655.1. GTDB lineage: Bacteria > Acidobacteriota > Polarisedimenticolia > Polarisedimenticolales > Polarisedimenticolaceae > JBFKMV01. The sequence continues at coordinate 8,755 of JBFKMV010000116.1, read as the reverse complement.
CGCGGTGCGGTCGTCGATGTCCGGCGGCACGGGCACCAGCACTTTGGCCGGGATGGTGCGAGCCTCGGTGTAGGCCCCGGGGTGGAGCGCGTAGGCCACGCGGTCGCCGACCTTCAGCCCGTCGACGTCGGCGCCCACGGCCTCGACCACGCCCACCGCCTCGCGCCCCAGCACGGCCGGCAGCTCGGGCAACGCGTACAGGCCGCTGCGGTGGTAGGTGTCGATGTAGTTCAGCCCGACCGCGGTCTGCCGCAGCCGGACCTCGCCGGGAGCGGGCTCGCCGACCTCGACGTCCTCCCAGGCCAGCACCTCGGGGCCGCCGGTGTGGTGGATCCTGATCGCCTTGGGCATGACCGCGTCTTCCTCCGGGAAGACCAGTCTACCCGAACGCTCAGGCGACCGAGGGCTTGCGCCGGTCCCTTTTCGACCCGGGCTTCCACGGCGACGAGTCGAGCCAGCGCTCGAAGCCGCGCTCGGGCAGCGGCTTGCTGAAGAAGTAGCCCTGGGCGCTGTTACAGCCGAAGGCCCGCAGACGCCGCCAGACCTCCTCGTTCTCCACGCCCTCGGCCACTACCGACAGGCCGAGGTTGTGCGCCATCTCGATCGACGAGCGGACGATCACCGCGTCGTCGCGGTTGCGGTCGATCTCGGAGACGAAGCCGCGGTCGATCTTGATCTCGCGGGCCGGCAGCCGCTTCAGGTAGGCCAGCGACGAGTAGCCGGTCCCGTAGTCGTCGATCGAGATGTTGACGCCGAGCCGGCTGAACTCCGTCAGCACCGCCATGGCGCGCTTGGGGTTCTCCATCAGCACGCTCTCGGTGATCTCGAGCGTCAGCAGCCGCGGCGGGGTGCCGGACTCGTCGAGCATCCCGCTCAGCGCCTCGGGCAGGTCCTCCTCCTGGAGGTTGCGCGCCGAGAGGTTGACCGAGACGGCGATCGACATCCGCGCGCGTTGCCAGCGCGCGCACTGCTCGAGCGCGCTGCGCAGGACCCAGCGCGAGAGCGGCCGGATCAGGCCGCTGTGCTCGGCCACGTGGATGAACTCGCCCGGCGGGATCAGGCCGTGCTCGCGGTGCTGCCAGCGCACCAGCGCCTCGACGCCGGTCAGACGCCCCGTCTCGCACGAGATCTTGGGCTGGTAGTACAGCGTCATGTCGCCCTGGTCGATCGCCTGCTTCAACTCGCCGTTCAGCGTGAGGTGGCGCAGGCTGCTGAAGTCCTCCTCGGGGTCGTACACCGAAAGCTCGTTGCGGGTGCGCTTGGCCAGGTACATCGCCACGTCGGCGCGCTGGATCAGCTCGGTGGCGTCCATGGCGTGGTACGGGAACATCGCGATTCCGAGGCTGGCCCCGATCTGGAGCGAGAGGTCGTGGAGCCTGAGCGGCGCGCCCAGCGTCCCGATCAGCTCGCGTCCCAGCCGCAGCGCCTCGTCGAGCGACGTTTCCGGCAGCAGGATCGCGAACTCGTCGCCGCCGAAGCGCGCGATGGTGTCGTCGTCGCGGATCGGACGCACCAGCCGCTGCGCGATCTGTTCCAGCAGCTGGTCGCCGAGGTGGTGTCCCAGCGTGTCGTTGACCTCCTTGAAGCGATCGAGGTCGAGGATCATGAACGCCACCGGCGAGCCGTGGGCGCGCGCCGCGCGCAGCGCCTGCTCCAGCCGCCGGCGCAGCAGCAGCCGGTTGGGCAGGCCGGTCAGGCCGTCGTAGGTCGCCTGGCGTTCGAGCGCTTGCTCGTGCGCCTTGCGCTCGGTGATGTCGCGGAGGAAGTAGACCCGCCGGGGATCGCGCCGGTCGGCCAGCGCGCTGACCGTGACCTCGACCGGAAAGCCGTCGCCCGAACGACGGCGCCCGACGGCCTCGCCGGGCTCGGGGGCCGACACCAGCTCGGTGATCGGCCGGCCGGCCAGCTCCTCGCGCGAGCGGCCGAACATCGACTCCGCGGCCGGGTTGACCGTCTCGATGCCGCCGTGCGAGTCGACGGTGACGATGGCGTCGAAGCTGTGGTCGACCACCAGCCGCATCATGCCCTCGGTCTGCCGCATCCGGATCGACTGCAGCAGCAGCCGCAGGCCCTGCTGGTCGACGCGCAGCGCGACGTTGAGCACGAAGCCGCCGAGCACGAGCAGCAGTGCGGGCGCGACGTCGAGCAGCAGCGGGGCGCGGGTCTGGACCACGACCGCCAGCAGCAGCACGCTGGTCACCAGCGTCGCGGTGACCAGCAGGCCCGCGCGCCACGAGGACGACCGCAGCAACCACCAGCCGGCCAGCGCGATGCCGAGGGTCAGCAGCAGCGTCGGCAGCGCCGCCGGGCGCTGCAGGGCCCGCCCCTGCTGCAACGACTCGAAGGCCAGCGCCTGGAGCAGCGGGCCGGGGATCGTGGACTGCAGCGGAACCGCGACGTAATCGCCCAGCTCGACCGCGGTGGCACCGACGATCACCGCCCGCCCGCGCACGACCGCGGGGTCGAACTGGCCCGTCAGCACGTCCACGTAGGACAGCACCGGGATCGTGTCGACGTCGATGCCGAAGTCGAGATGGAACGGCCGGGAGGGCGGGTCCGCGAGATCCTGGAGCGCCAGCGCCAGCGAGGGCACGCGGGTGCCTCCGTCCTCGTCGAACGCGGCGTAGCGGCGCGCCAGGCCGCCGGGATCGGGGCGCACGTTGATCGTCCCCAGCCGCGCGTGCTCGCGGAACATCGGCAGCGGGCCGGTCTCGACGAGCCGCCGGCCGCCTCGCCCGTCACGCTGGTACTGCCGGAACAGCGGCAGCACGACCCGCGGTCCCGCCGCGGCGAGCGCGCGGGCCAGGTCACGGTCCTCTCCGGCGTCGTCGGAGCGCGAGCTGAAGTCGACGTCGAAGGCGACGCGCGTCGCGCCCGCGGCCAGCAGGTTCTCCAACGTCGTGGCGTGGTAGCCGCGGGCCCAGGGCCAGACGTCGAGCTGCTCCAGGCTCCGCGGGTCGATGCCGACCACCACCACGCCCCCTTGCGCTTCCCGCTCGACCAACCGGAAGCGGACGTCCGTCAGGTAGCGCTCGAGCGGCCCCAGGCCGCCGGCCCACCAGGTCGCCACGACCACGAGGGTCAGCGCCAGGAACGGGATCAGTCGACGCAACCTCGTGTACCGTTCCCGGGACGCGGCCCGTTACTGTCCGCCGCCGTCGCCGCCGTGCTCGCGCGGGTCGGGGAGCTTGCCGTCGCCGTCTTCCCAGGCCGGATCCAGCGGCTCCTCGGGATCGACGATGTCGCCGGGGTCCACCGGGTCCTCGAGACCCGGCTCGTCCCGGCCGTCTCCGAGCTCGCGCAGCTCCTCCTCCAGCGCCTCCTGCTTCTCCTCGGCGTCGTCGAGCTCGCGATTGAGCTTCTCGTCGGCCGGTTCGTCGGAATCGACGCCGCCGAGCACGTCGTCGAGGTCACCGTCGTCGCCGTGGTCGCGTTGGCGGCCCCGGTCCTTCCGGCCGTCACGAGAGTCGCGGTCGTCGTCCTCGCCGCGGGTCTTGCGGTCGGCGACGTCCGAGACGCGCTTCAGCGCGTCGTGGGCCGAGCGGCGCGGGTCGTCCCGGCGGCTGCCCTCGCGCCGCTCCAGCATCTCCAGGCGGGCCGAGGCGGAGGCCTCGATCATCACCGCCTCGCCGGCGTGCAGGTCGCGCGTCTCGCCGGAGGCCGTCGAGCGCACCTCGACGTGCCCCTCCTCGACGCTGACCAGCGCGTAGCCGTCGCCGACGCTGACCCCGAACACGGTGCCCTTGACGCCGGCGACCAGGTAGGGGGTGACGACCTCCACCGGGCCGTGCTTGCTGCCGTCGATGTCGTACACGGCGCTCCCGGACCGCTGGACCACCCGCGCGGGGCCGTCCTGCGCCGGGTGCTCCGGCAGCCGCAGCTGGCTCCCGGGATCGACGAGGATCACGCTCTTGCCCAGCGCCAGCGTGGCCCGGCCGCGGCGGCCGGTGCGGACCAGGGACTCGGGCTCCAACCGGTCACCGCGCGAGACGCGGCGCCAGTCGGTGGTCAGGTCCTGGCCCGGCAGGCTCTCCACGTCGCCCGAGGCGGCGACGGCCTTCCACATCGCCGGGACGGTCTCCGCGGGTCCGGCGATCAGGACGCCGGCCGTCGCGGCGGCCAGCACCAGGGCCAGGGCCAGCGGTATCGGATCGCGTAGCGCGCTGCCGGTCTTGTTCATCGAGACACCTCCTCGATCGCCCCGGAGCGAAGTCATCGATCAGTTGCCGAACCGGATCCCGGTCATCACCCACCTGCGGTCGTAGGCCAGGGCGGCGTCCTGGTTGTCCGCATTCTGCGAGCCGGCCTCGCCGTAAAGACGCAGGACCCGGCCCAGGGAACGCTCGAAGCGCGCCCGCAACGTGGAGAACTCGCCGCCGCGCAGCAGGTTGGTCGGATCGTCGGGAACGGTCGCGTTGTCGTAGTCGTAGCGCGTCCGCGACGCGTAGAGCTCCAGCTCCGAGCGTCGGCCGAGCTTCCTCTCCAGCCACAGGTAGGCCGTGTCGGCCGTCGAGTCGTAGTAACCCGCGTAGACGTCCGCGCGGTCGGTGCGTCGCACGTCGGCGCGCAGCTTCAGCGAGCGCGTCGGCGAGAACGTCAGCGCGAAGCGGAACCCCTCGTACTCGTACTCCCGGAGCTCGCCGGGGACCGCGTTGCCGTCGGCGTCCAGCGCCGGTCGGTCGTCGTACTCGCGCCGCGTCAGCGGCAGTGTCGCGTCCAGGGTCACCACGCGTCCGAGGCGCGCCCGGATCCCGGGCTCCACGGTCAGCGCGCGGTAGTCCAGCGAGTCGAGACCGGCTCCGCCGTAGTCCTCGCTGTAATCGCGCCGCTCGATCTCGCTGTCGAGGCTCAGACGCACGCGTCGGTTGACGACCCAGCGGAAGTCCACGAACGCGCTCCCGCTCCCGTAGTCGAAGCGGTCCGGAACGGGCGTCGACGTGACGCCGCCCCCCGGTGCGGCCTGCTGATACTCGAAGACCTGCCCGGTCTCCGGATCCACGAACGTGGCGTCGTAGTGCCGGCCGCGGGCCCCGACGCGCAGCAGCACGCTGTGCCGGTCGCCCTTGACGGGCCGGAACGCGAGTCCGGCGCTCAGCACAGCGCTCAGGACGTCGGCGTCACCCAGCGACGATTCGTGGAGCCGCTGCCGCGCCCCGAGGTCGAAGAAGCCCTGGGTCCGTTTGTCGGTCCGGAAGCGGAGGTCGGCGTCGGCGCGCTGCTCCGCGAACATCCCGCCGGTCGAGCCGTCGTCGAAGGAGACCCGGTTGGGGTTCGAGTCGTAGCCGAGCAGCAGCCGGGCGGAGAGGTCGCTCTCGGCGCCGGACACCGGCACGGAGGCGAGCAGCAGACCGAGCGCGGCGATGCCGAGACGAGCGGGCTTTCCACGGAGACTCATCGTCCCCCCGGGCGGCCCGCAGTCCGCGGGCGTACCTCCGCACCGGTTACATATTCGAAATACAGATTTCGCATATCCAACCCGGCAAAATGTAGGTTTTGCCCCGGATCGAGTCAAGCGCGGCCACGTTTACCGCCGGTTTCGCGGTAGCATGCGGCCGCTGTGGCAACTCGCCGGTCGATGCGCGTCAGGGCCGTGCCGCTCCTGCTCGCGGTGCTGGCGGCGTCGGGGACCGGCCTGCCGCCCGTGCCCGCCGGCGAGCCCGAGCCGGACCGCGCCACCGAGGCCCCGCCTCCCGACGCCGAAGCCGGCGAGCAGGACCCGCCGCTGCGCAGCGACCGGGTCGAGCGCGTCGTGGTCTCCGCCACGGCCGTCTCGGTGGACCCGCTCGACGCCCCGGCGGCGGTGGACGTGCTCTCGGGCGAGGCGATCGCCACTCGCCCCGGGGACACGCTGGTGGACCAGCTGCGCCGCGTGCCGGGTCTCAACGTGGTGCAGTTCAGCGCGCGCGACACCAACCTGGCCTCGCGCTCGGCCTCGGGCGGCATCAACAACAGCACCCTGGCGCTGGCCGACGGCCGCACGCTGTACCAGGACTTCCTGGGCTTCGTGATGTGGGAGTTCGCCCCGTCCGACCCCGACCTGGTGGAACGGGTCGAGGTGGTGCGCGGGCCGGCGTCGAGCCTGTGGGGCGCCAACGCGGTGGGCGGGCTGGTCCACGTGGTGACCAAGAGCCCGCGCGACACGCTGGGGGGAAAGCTCGAGGTGCAGGCGGGCGACTACGGCACGCGCAGCCTGCGCGCCTCGCAGAGCTTCCTGGCCGGGGACTGGGCGCTCCGCGCCTCGGGCGGCTGGTTCGAGATGGACCCGTTCGAGCGCCCGGCGACGATCCTCAACTTCTTCGGCGAGGAGATCGACCCCGACCTCGGCGTCAACGAGGAGGGAGCCCGCGATTCCGGGACCCGGCAGCCGCGCTTCGAGCTGCGCGCCGACCGCGACCTCCCGGACGGCGGGCGCTGGATGCTCCAGGGCGGCTGGGCGCAGACGCGCGGCCGCATCGCCACGGGAATCGGCCCGTTCGACGTCGATCCGGCAACGGCGATGTCGTACCTCCAGGCGCGCTACGTCAACGGCCCCCACGAGGCGCAGGTCTACGTCAACCACTTCGACGGCAACGGCGTGAACCTGATCAACGGCATCCGCTTCGGCTTCACCTCGCTGTCGACGCACCTCACGGCGCGCTCGCGGGTGTTGCTCGGCCCGCGCGGGGTGATCGGCTGGGGCGTCGAGGGCCGGCTGTCGGAGTACGACCTGTCCATCGCACCGGCAGGCGAGCGCCGCAGCCAGCTCGCCGGCTACGCCGAGGGCGACCTGACCCTGGCGCCGCGCTGGCGGCTGGTCCTGGGCGCGCGCGCCGACTACGTCCGCGAGACCATCGGCACCACGCTCTCGCCACGCGCGGGCCTGCTGTACAAGCCGCGCCCCAACCAGACCTGGCGTCTCGCGGCGGGGCAGGCGTTCCGCTCGCCGTCGGTGATCGAGTCCGACCTGCTGGTGCCGCGCCTGCCCGTGGCGATCCTGGACTGGGCGGAGGTCGACGAGGACCTGGCCAACATGGACCCGCCGCTGCCGCCGATCTTCTCCACGATCGCGGAGCTGGTCTGCTCCGAGCGCCCCGACAACTGCGGCGCGCCGCCAGGCGAGATCCCGGTCTACATCGCGGTCACGGCGGCGCGCGGCTCGCGTGAGCTGGACGAGGAACGCACGCGCTCGCTCGAGCTGGGCTACGCGGGACGCTTCGGCCCCTGGGGCGTCTCGGCCACGCTCTACGGCACGCGCTCCAGGGGCGGGATCGACTTCCCGCAACTCGCCAGCTACGGGGTCGGCCCCGACGGTCGACCGGGGACGGGCGACGACGTGATCCTGCCCTCCGACCCCGACGGCGACGGCATCCACGAGGCGCCCGCGGTCGACGTCTGCGACATCGTCGACGCCCTGCGTCCGTTCGACGAGCTGTGCCGCAACGGCGAGGTGACCTACAACCGGTTCCTGTCGATCATGCTCGACGGCCTGATCCCGGCGCTGTTCGGTTACCGGAACCGCGGCGAGGCCGAGAACCGCGGCGTCGAGGTGGGCCTCGACTGGAGCCACCCCTGGGGCGTCCAGGTCTGGCTCAACGCGTCGTGGCAGGACGACGCCGAGTCCGACGGCATCGAGATGCCGCGCCGCATCGCCACCGTGCTCGCCGAGCGGGAGGCCGACCAGGACCTGGACGGCGACGGCCGCGTCGCCGACACCGCCGCGTTCGTCAACAACCCCCCGGGCGAGCGCATCAGCGCCGGCGTCTCGGTCGATCGCGGCGCCGTCTTCGCCTCGCTGGGCGTCGACCGGGTCACCCGCGCGTTCTGGCAGGACGTGCTGACCTCCGACTTCTGGGGCTACACCGGCGGCTACACGCTGGTCGGCCTGCAGGGCGGCTGGCGCTCGCCGTCACGCCGCCTGGAGATCACCGCGCGCGTCACCAACCTGCTCGACGAGCGGATCCAGCAGCACATCTTCGGCGACATCATCGGCCGGCGGGCGACGGTGGGGCTGCGCTGGCGCTGGGACGACGGAAGCAACCGTCGTCCCTGACCCGTCGTTCAATCGAGATGCCCGCTCCCCGAATCGCCCATCTCGACGCCGCCCGCGGGGAAGTACTCCTTCCAGCGCTCGGTGACTCGCTCGGCGGTCGCCTCGTCGCAGAACAGCTCCTCGGGGAAGCCCGGCTTGAGACGGGCGTCGATCAGGATCGGCGCGGTGTAGGAGACGTGGCTACGGACGAGCCGGCGGGCGGCGGCGTGGACGTCGACGGCGGGCTCGAAGCGCGTGAAGGTGGTCCAGAGGAAGTTGATCGGGCTGAGGGCGGCGCGGGCGGGCTCGTCGGTGAGCACGACCAGGGGCCAGCCGGCGAGGGCGGGGTGGCGGGCGAAGCGTTCGGCGGCGTCCGGCTCGTCGGCGCGTGAGGGGCCACCGACGACCAGGCAACCGCCGCAGAACACTCGCGCGTCGGTGAGGCCGGCCGGCGGCTCGACCCCGGGGTGGAACTCGCGCGGCAGGTCGCGCACCGGATCGCCCAGGCCGAGCCAGACGCCCTTGGAACCCTCGTTGACTGCGGGGCCGGTGTAGTCGAGCGTGTCCATGGACAGGTTCGAGAACACGTACAGGTCGGTCTCGGGGTGCGTGCGCGAGAGCACGTGCTCGAGCGTGGCGCGGAAGTCGTGGAGATCGACGTCGCGGTCGGTCACCAGCAGGAACTTGGTCAGCGAGAGCTGCCCCTCACCCAGGATGCGGAACGCCGAGGCCATCGCCTCGCGCTTG
>JBFKMV010000115.1:0-16254 GCA_041629655.1 Candidatus Polarisedimenticolaceae bacterium | reverse complement strand
GGTCGAGGAGGGGCCGGCCAACAAGGTCCCGTGGCTGATGGAGCATCTGCTGCTGGCGCGCACGGCGTTGTGGTACGGCGGCAAGTGGTACCACCAGGACCTCGAGCACACCTGCCACGCCGGCGAGACCCGGCTGCTCTCTGCCGACCCCGCCACGTGGCCCCCGAGGCTGACCAGGAACGTGGACAAGACCCTGGCCGTGATCGGCGACCTCGACGAGTTCTTGAAACAGCGCGGGATCCGGCTCACCGTCACGCTCGCGCCGCTCCAGTTCTCATGGGGCAACGAGTGGCTGCTGGCCAAGCAGTCCCACGTCTTCGGCTACCCCGCGGACCTGATCCTCGACCAGTCGGGCCTCGAGCGGCGTCTCCGCGGCTATCTTGCCGAACGGGGTATCGCCTACCTCGATCTCAAGGCCGGGTTCGACGAGGCCAAGGCGGAGGATTACGACCGGCTGCTGTTCCTCGAGGGTGACGGCCACTGGAACCAGAACGGGCACCGGGTGGTCGCCGAGGTGTTGGGGCGGTACTACGAGGGGCGGGAGGAGAGCGCCTCCGCCGGACAGCGCTCACCCTCCCACCCGTAGCATCTCGCTCGAGTTCGGGACTTCCGAACCCGTCATTGGTTACCCGGCCCGCGGCGTGCGGCCGGCCCGGGTGTTCCGTTCGTGACCTGATCGCTCGTCGTCGTCGTCGTCGTCATCATCGTCGTCATCGTCATCGTCGTCGTCGTCGTCGAGCGCGAACTCACCCTCGAAGATGGTCTGGTTGCCGCTTTCCTCCGTCGCGATGACCTCGAACTTGAACTCGCCCGCGGGGCTCAACGCGAGGAACTCCTCCGGGAGCGACATGCACAACGCGTCGGAAGGGAGCTCCACATCCAGCGTCTCCAGGCCCTCTCCCTCCTCGTCGAGCGCCTCGACGATGACGCGGTACATGTCGATCTCGATCTCGTCCCCGACCTCGGCGCCGTTCGGGTCGTCGAAGGGATCCTCGACCGCGTCCCAGCAGATCTCGACCTCGTCCTCGTCCTCGACCTCCACCTCGGGCTCCGGCTCGGCCGGGATGTTGTGCGTCAGCTCGGCGGTTCCGCAGATCTCCTCGCCCTCGGTGGTCAGCCCCGAGAACTCGTACTCACCCTCCGGGAACAGATCCAGCAGCTCCTGGAGCGTCTGATCGTCGAACGACGGCTCGGCGCTTTCGAAGAAGAACTCGGTCAGCCCCTGGAGGCCGATGCTGCCTCCCGCGCCGGCCGATGCGCTGACCTCGAGGATCACGTTGCCGAGCGGGTCGGTCATCTCGAGCTCGTTCCAGCCCACACCGTCGAGCATCAGCTGGACGCCCGCGTCGCCGTCCGTGGCGTTGATCTCGATGAAGAACTCCGCGTCCGCGAACTCCACCGGGCAGTCGGGCTCTTCACCGGCGAATGCCCCGCCGACGGCGAGAACCAGGACCGCGAGCAAGGGAAACACTCCGTTACGGAATCGCACGTTCATCGCTTACCTCCTTGCCCCGTCAGGAACCGGCCACACGGCTCGAGGCTCGGCTGTCGAGGGGCTTCGGTGGTAAGAGGGCCCTGATGGAGAAAGTCCTTCGGGCTTGCGGGCGAATGCCGGGGCCCGAGCGGGCGGGCCGGACGGCCTACTGACAGGCGTAGGGCAGGTTCTGCACGTACGGACAGCTCGCCGAGGAGGCGTCCTCGCCGCGCTCCTGGCCGTTGCTGCGCAGGCCGTAGGATCCCTCGTGGGCGCCGTTGTTGCCGACGATCACGAAAAACATCGAATCCGGCGTTCCGGCCAGGTTCCAGTCGTGGACGCCGCTCATGCCGACGCCGCACTCCTGCCCGGTCCAGTTGTAGCTGGCCAGGTCGGCGCGGGTCAGCGGGCCGTACTCGATGACGTGCCCGGTCGCCGAGCAGGGCACGCCGAAGCTCAGTGACAGCGTCCCGGTCGCGCGGTCGTACCCGGTGACCATCAGCGGCTGCGCTTGCCCCGCTTCCGCGGGCACCGCCGGCGTGCAGTCGGGGCTGCAGTTGCCGAGGGTCTCGATGTCCTCGCAGGTCCCGTCCCCGCAGCAGTAGCTGAGCACCGGCGCCGCCTCGCAGGTGTTGCCGTCGGCGTTGCAGCGGGCGTCGCTGCAGTCGACCGGATTCTCGCCGATCGTCCCGTCGCCGCAGCAGTAGCGGCTGGCCGGGTTGCCCTTCTGGACGCCGTTGCAGTCCGACGGGCAGGAGATGCAGTCCTCGCCGCTGGCCGCCTCGCAGACGCCGTCGCCGCACAGCGGGTCGGTGCCGCTGATGCAGTCGTTGGGACAGTTGCCGCAGTCCTCGCCGCGCTCGCAGACCCCGTCGTCGTCACAGCCCAGGCAGGTGTCGAACTGCTCGTCGCAGACGAAGCCGGGCGCGCAGGGATCGCCGCTGGACACGCAGCTGCCGAAGGCGTCGCAGGTTTCGGTGCCGTTACAGAACTCGAGGTCCTCGCACGCGGCAGCGGAGTCGCACTCGCAGGCCGGGCAGTTCGGGCCGCCGCAGTCGATGCGTGTCTCGCCGTTGTTCAGACTGCCGTCGAAGCAGCTCTCGCCCCCGCAGGCGGGTTGCGCCGAGAGATCGGTCTCGAAGAAGTCCGGCGACACCCCGTTCCCCGCGGACAGGCCGGCCAGTCCGTCGACCGCCGCGATGTCCAGGTAGTTGATGTTGATCGTGCCGTCGAACAGCATCTCGATCTGGAACGTGTTGCTGTTCGAGGTGCTGTACTCCGGCACGCCCTGGTAGGTCACGACGACCCGGTCGGCCAGTTGCTGCCAGCCGATCGTGCCGCCGGCCGCCGGGTTGAGGTCGTCGAACAGCGCCGAGATCCGGGGCAGACTGAAATGATCGGCCACGGTCTCGGTGTAGTCGCTGTCGCCGCCCGTAAACGTGACGTACCCGTTGCTGCCCACGAAGAAGCTGCCGTAATCGACCCCGTACAGCGACACCGTCGCGCCACCCGTGAGCGTGATCTCCTGCGACGAATCGTCGCTCAGGCTGATCGGCGTCCCGCCCGCGGGATCCGTGGGCAGGCTGGCGATGGTCTCGCTGCAGCCGGCATAGAAGTCGGCGGAGCCGACCGGCGTGAAGCTCAAACGCAGGAAGTCGGTGTCGTTGTCGGAGGCGAAGAACTCGGTGAAGAAGTCTGGGATCTCCGGGGTCGAGAAGCTGTAGCAGCTGCCGCCGGCGTCGTCGCTGCTGGCGTTGCCCACCTCGTCCTCGGCATCCACCGCGTAGTAGTAGGTCGCGTCGTCGCTCAACCCGCCGAGCAAGATCGAGTGGGCGGTGACGAAGCCGCTCCCGTCGGCGACCAGGTCGAGGCTGGCGCAGGCCAGACCGTAACGCACGGTGCCCCGCGCCGGCTCGTCGGTGTCGAACGTCACGGTCGCGCTACGCGGCTGCACGTCGGCGGTCTGCACGTTGGAGATGACCGGCGGCGTGCAGTCGACGATCGCCTGGTCGGTCTTGCTGACGTTCACGCCGCCCATGCCGTCGTCGGCGTCCACGTAGGTCGCCGTGACCGTGTCGCCCTCGGTGACGTGCAGCGTGCCGGCGGCGTCGGTCTCGCTGACCGGGATCGTGCCCCGGAACGTCGCGCTGCCCGCGGCGGTCTCGGTCAGCAGGACCGTCTCGCCTCCCGGCTCGGTGGTCGAGTCGATGGTGACGGTCGTGGTCTCGATCGTGTTGTCGTCCGTGTTGAGGTCGCAGTCGACGACGCGAATCGTGGCGGCGTCCTCGCAGGCGTACTTCGCGCCGTCGAGGTTGAGCTTGCCGTCGGAGGTGCAGGTGGTCAGGAAGGCGCCGCTGACGACGAGGGCGAAATCGGCGTCGAGCTGGGGCGTCTCCACGTGGCCGTCCTGGACCAGCTCGCTGGCGGTGACCTGCACGACCCACAGCCCCTGCTCGGGGTTCTCGACGAAAACGTTCTCGACCGTGTCGTAGGTGTTCGGAGAACCGCCGGGCTGCGACCAGTTGCCGTCGAGCAGGCCGACGTTGCCGTGATAGATCGTCCCGGAGGGCGAGGTGACCTTGAGGCTCAGGTCGTTGATGCGGTGCTGCGACGCGGCCGGGTTGCCCGCCGGGTCGGCGTAGGTCATCGTCACGCGCATCGCCGGCTCGCCGGGATCGACGAAGGTGTTGAACTCGACGCTCTCGGTGTTGGTCAACAGCACGCTCTCGTCGATGAACGAGACGTTGTCGCGCAGGTCCCAGAGGTTGCGCACGCTCGGCACGCCCCAGCCCTGGTGCACGCGGGTCATGTCGGCGGTCTGCCCGCTGAACGGATACTGCTCGGCGGTGTTGATCAGGAACGCCTTGGCGGTCGTCATCTTGGGGCGGTTTTCGAACACGGAGCCGGTCGGGTCGACCTCGTTGCCGAAGATCCCGTCCGACCACATCTGGAAGAACAGGCCGAAGTGGCCGCAGATCGAGGGCGTGGCGCCGCTGGTGCCGCCGAACTGCCCGTAGCCGCCGCTGGTCGTGTACGTGGTGTAGGTCGAGTCGTAGAAGAAGCTCAGGTCGGGCTTGATCCGGCCGTCGGTGGCCGGGCCGATGCTGGCGGTGCTGCACCAGCAGTCATCGGCGGTATCAGCGGTGTCGTAGTGGTTGAACGCCCCGCCCGAGACGACGTTCTTGGCCCAGGCCTGCGGCCGGCTGTCCTGGTTGCCGGAGTTGCTCTGCGACTGGCAGTGCAGGACACCCCAGTCGAACAGCAACGTGTCGTGGTCGGCCGAGATCGTCGTGTACTGCGTGGTGCGAGCGCTGCCGACGCTCGCGGTCTGGAACACGGCCTCGTAGGGCGGCTGCAACAGCTCGCCGGTGTGGTCGTAGCGCGTCGATCCGGACAGGCCGATGTTGTTGTAGTCGGCGGCGATCGGCTGCCCGTCGGGCAGCAACCCGCGCGCCTGGGCATCGCCGGTGCCGTCGCCGAAGCAGATCCCGAGGCAGGCCGTGCCGTGGCTGTCGAGACCCACCGGGCCGCCGTGCTCGAGCGGCGGCCGCGAGGCGAAGTCGGGGTGATTGAGCTGGAAGCCGGCGTCGAACGATTCGCCGCGCACGCCGAGGCCCGTGTAGCCGGCGACCGTCTCGAGATAGTCGGCGCCACCCTGGGAGCGCACGATGTCCATGTCGCGCTCGAGCGGGCTCCAGCGGTCGATGAAGGCGACGTCGTCCCAGCGGACCACGCCGAGCAGCTGCTCGGGCGTCAACGTGGCGTTGATCAGGAACTTGCCCGCCTTCTTCGCCTGGACCTTTCCACCCAGCGCGTCCAGCCGCTTCGCCACGGACCGCAGGTGTTCCTCGCCGGACTCGAACAGCAGGATGCTGTAGCGCTGCTGGGGGAACTGCTTGCGCAGTTGCTCGACGGGGGCGCGCAGCGCCTCTTCCAGCCGGTACGCCGGCTGGTACGGCCCGACCCAGCGCACGAATTCCAGGCTCGCGACGCGGGCCCGAACGCCCGGGGCCATCTCGACGATGTGGGCGTGGCCGGGGATGAACCCGCGCACCACCCCACCCAGCGACACGAGCGCGTCGCGGTAGGACGGAAGCGGCTGGGTCCGAAACTGCACCAAATGGAGCTTCACGTCGGAGGCGGCTTCGAGCCCCGGCTCGACCCGGGGAACCCCGACCGACGGATCGAACTCTCCGTGACGCAACCTCAACCGGTAGGAGGTGGCGACCGCGGCCCCCAGCGGAGCACCGCCCAGTCCCAGCGCGTAGTGGGGCACGCTGCGGCCGTCGGCAGCCGTCTCGGTCCACAGCGCCACGCGATCGCCGCTCCCGGCGACCCGGTAGGCGCGTTCCGCGGTGACGACGTCGGTCGTGCGGTGAAACGGAGCCTCGTCGCCGATCCTGAGCTGGACGCCTCCCCCGTCGACCGGTTCGACGACGAGCGCGGGCCCGGCCCAGGCGGAGGCGATCGCGACCGTGAGACAGACTCCCACCCAGGCAAGACGAACCGACGGCTGATGCATGATCCCCCCGACGTCCAGACGTGTTGATTACGCCAGAATTGCCGCAAAGGCAATCAAAACAGATTGACCCCGACGAGATCGCTCGCCGGGAGCCAGCGCGATTACGATTGTGTCACTGCGGCGCTCCCGGGTGCGCCGGTCCGAAGTGCCCCGGGAAGCAGCGCCCGCTTGCCCGATCCCGGTGCTCGAACCTACTTTTGGGGAAAGCCCAAAACGCGAGGTGCGAGCATGGAACAGACCCCCGAGTCGACGCGACAAGATTCCGCAACGGCCCCGACCGAAGACCTCCTGAAGCTCCGGCAGAGCGCGAGCAGCGGGGCCAGCTGGTTCTACTGGATCGCCGGTCTGTCGCTGATCAACTCGGCGGTCGTCCTGTTCGGCGGCGAATGGAGCTTCATCGTCGGGCTGGGCGTGACGCAGGTCATCGACGCGATCGCGCTGGGTGTCGGTGCCGAGCTGAGCGCGGGTGCGGCGACGACGGCCAAGCTGATCGCGCTGGTCGGCGATGCGCTGGCAGCGGGCGTGTTCGTGCTGTTCGGCATTTTTGCCAACAAGCGCCAGGCGTGGGCCTTCGTCGTGGGCATGGTGCTCTATGCCTTCGATGGGATGATCTTCCTGCTGGTGGCGGACTGGCTCAGCATCGGCTTCCACGCCTTCGCGCTGTTCTGCATCTGGGGCGGCTTCTCGGCGAGCCGCAAGCTGGCCGGGATGACGGTGGCGCCGACCGAGCCGGCGCAACCCGAGCCGATCACCCCCTGACTCGCCCGGGCGTCGTTGGAGCACGCCGTCTCCCCATTCCGTTCACAACCTGAGCGGCAGCAGCATCGTGCACAGCCAGCCGAACACCAGGCTCTCGAAGACGGCGGTCACCAGCAAGTTGCGCGAGCGAGCGTAGATCCGGAACGCCACCAGCTCGAGCGGGATCAGCAGGATCAGTAGCAGCGGCGCGATCACGACGCTCATCGGCGGGACGATCCGCAGCTCGGTGCCGAGGATCCACAACAGCACCAACAGCGCGCGGCCCGCCAGCGACGCGACGGCGGCCTGGCGGCGGCTGCCGCGGCGGAGCAGCAGGTCGAGGCCGACGAAGAACAGCGTCAGCAGCGGCAGCGTCAGCAGCAGCGCCAGCAGCCGCTCGGGAGTCGGCGTCAACCGCCGCACCACCACGGAGATCGGGGCGAGCCAGGCGTACATCAGCCCGGCGCCGAGCGCGGCGACCGCGAGGCCGCGCGTGCGGCCACCGCTCGGGACGCCGGACAACAAGGCCGGGCTCAGCGCACCCAGCGCCAGCAGCAGCCCGCCGATCAGGCCGAGCTGCGGCAGCAGGGTGTCCAGCGCCTCGAGCCCGGTGAACCAGGCCAGTCGCTCGCCGGTGGACAGCACCGGCAGCGTCAGGCCGAACACCGCGGCCAGTACGCCGAGGCGCTTGACGGAGCCGTCTCCGGCGACGGGTGCCGCCGGCCACTCGGGCGCCAGCGCGCCGAGCAGGTCGCCCAGCCCGAACAACAGCACGAGTCCCGCCAGCAGCGCCGGGATCAGCGCGGCCCAGCGGGGGTCGCCGAGTCGCAGCGGCTCCTCGCGCTGAACGCCGAGGGAGGCGTCGAGCCAGGCGATCGTCTCGGCCGCGGTGCGGCGGGAGAGCACGATCGCGAAGTGGTTGGCGCCCGCGATGCGCTGGACGCGGATCGCCGAGCCGTCGTCGTGGCTGCCGTAGGTCCGGCCGACGGTGGCCTCCTTGACTCCCGCGTGACGGGCCGCCAGGCGCTTCGAGCTTTCGGTCATCCAGCCCGAGTCCCAGGCCGCGAACAGCAGCAGCAGGTTCGGCGGCCGCTGCTCGAGCGGCGCGATCAGACCGACGGACATCAGCACCGTCGCCGCCACGTCCTCGGTGCGGTTGGCGTAGTCCAGCGTCCCGATGGCGCCGATGGAGTGTCCGACCAGCGCCAGCCGCTCCGGGTCGGCGCGACCGGACGAGACCAGGAAGTCGAAGCTCGCGTCGAGCGTGGGGCCCAGCAGATCCACGCGTCCGCGGCCCGGCGGGAAACGGTGGCGGTTGGTGCCGTGCCCCCCCAGGTCGATCGCCAGGGCGGCGTAGCCGTTGCGGGCCAGGCGCCGGGCCAGCGTGCTCATCGACGCGCGGTCGGCCCCGAACGCGTGCGAGATGACGACCCCGGGGGGACGCCGCTCGGGCGGCGGCGGGTTCGGCAGCAGCCAGTGCTCCACGGCGCGGCCGGGCAGGTAGAGCGTGGCCGGGGTGCCGTCGTCGAGCTCCAGGTCGGCGTGCGTGACGCCGCCGGCCTCCAGCCGGCCCAGCGCGATCATCGAGGCCAGCAGCACCGCGAGCGCGGCGACGGCCACGAGCCCCTGCGGGCTGCGCAGCAACTTCTTGAGCGGGAACGACATGGCCGAGGGCTCGGGCATCCGCGCATTCTAGTCCCGGCGGCAACGTCCGGAGCGCCGGGTACAAGGGGAAACTACGACCGGCACGGGCCCGTTCGCACTTTTTTCGTTTCACTTTCGTCAAGTTGGAACCGCACCGCGGGCGGACCTACGTTCCAGGGAAGTGGCCAACACCTACGAGCGACGGTTCCGCGGGATCGACGGATCCCACCCCTTCCGCGACGGCGTGCCGGACGGCTGCGTCGACTACGCGGCCCGCCACGTGCCGGGCACCGAGGTGGTGTTCTTCAACTTCGCGCTGGCGCGCGAGATGGGACTGCTGCCCCGGCGGCACCCGTCGCGGCTGACCCGCGGCCTGGAGCGGGCGGTCCTCGACACCTTCGCGATCCAGATCGTCAACGAGCACGATCTCGCCAGCGGCCTGCGTGTCCCGGCCACGCAGCGACGGCCCGGCCCCTACATGGCCACCCGGTACCTGCAGCTCCAGCACCCGGGACGCAGCGGGCGCCAATCGGGCGACGGGCGCAGCATCTGGAACGGCACGTTCCACGGACGCGGCGTGACCTGGGATTTGATGAGCAACGGCACGGGCGTGACGCGTCTGTGCCCGGCCACCGCGGAAACCGGGGAGCTGTTCCGGACCGGGAACTGGAACGCCGACTACGGCTGCGGCACCGCGGTGCTCCAGGAGGGTCTCGAGACGCTGCTGATGGGCGAGGTGTTCCACCGCAACGGTATCGCCACCGAGCGCGTCCTGGCGATTTTGCGCCGTCCCGACGGCTTCGCGATCAACGTCCGCGCGGCCCCCAACCTGATCCGCCCGTCGCATTTCTTCGTGCATCTCAAGCAGGGGAACCTGAACGCCCTGCGCGGGGTGGCCGAGCTGTTCCTGCGGCGTCAGGCGGACAACGGCGACGGGCCGCGGATTCGCGACCGTGCGGCGCGGTACCGTTTCCTGGCCGACCGCATGGCGGACACGTTCGGCCGGCTCGCGGCGATGTTCGAGCGCGAGTACATCTTCTGCTGGCTGGACTGGGACGGCGACAACATCCTGGCCGACGGCGGGATCATCGACTACGGCTCGGTGCGGCAGTTCGGTCTGTACCACCGCGAGTATCGCTTCGACGACGGGCCGCGCTGGTCGACGACGCTGGCCGAGCAGCGGCGCAAGGCGCGGCAGATCGTGCAGACGTTCTGCCAGGCGCGCGACTTCCTGATCACCGGGCGCCGCGCCCCGCTGCGCTCGTTCCGGCACGATCCCGCGCTGCGCCGGTTCGACGAGAGCTACCGGGCGGAGCGGGACGAGCGCTTGCTGCGCCAGGCGGGCTTCGATGCGGCCGAACGCGCGACGCTGTTGCGCCACGCGCCCGACCGGGTCGGCCGCTTCGATCGCGCGCACGCCCACTTCGAGCGCGCCCGCAGCGCCCGGGGCCCGCGTCGCGTGTCGGACGGAATCAGCTGGAACGCGGTGTTCAGCATGCGCGACCTGCTGCGCGAGCTGCCCCGGCATTTCCAGCGTGAGGAACGGCTGCTGACGCCCCGCGAGCTGGTGGAGCTGGCCGCTTCGAGCTACGCCTCCCGACGTGACCGGACGATCACGGCCCACCGCGCGCGGATGGCCCGCGAGCTTCAACGCTCATGGCTCGCGCTGCTCGAGGCCGCGGCTACCGGCACGGGCCGCCCGGTGCCGCTGGTGCTGAGCGGTGTGGCCGAGCGCTCGGGCGTGATCAACCGCTTCGCGCGGATCACCGGCGACTCGATCACGCACGCCGCCCGGCGGCTGGTGCGCGAACGCCGCCGGCTCGGCCGCGCCGGGCTGCACGCCGTGATCGAACGGTTCATCGGCGAGCAGGTGCTGCTGCCGGAGCCGCGCTCGGCCGGTAAGCGCGAGGCCGTGCGCGGCCGCAACGCGCGACGCGTGTTCGACAGCCTGCTGGAGACCGTCGAGAGCTTCCGTCACGGACTGTAGCGACCCCGCTACCGGGCTAGCGCGGCATCACCAGCACCCGGATCTGCCCCGTACCCGACTCCAACGGTTCCAGCGCCTTGCCGACGATCGTCCCCGGACGCGGCTCGGTGACGCGCATCGCGTGACCGGCGGTCGGCGAGGACGCCAGCAGGTCGCCGACGCGGATCGCACCGAAGCCGGCATCCACGTTGGCCAGCACGATGCCCGAGAAGGCCACGGCGGCCCGCGCCGGTCGAGCCTCCGCTCCCGGATCCGCCGCCGCATCCCCGGGTTCGTCGTCCGCCCCGCCGAGCAGCACGCCCGGACGGCCGGAGACGATCCCGACCACCGCCGGGTCCGCCTCCCGCGTCGCGGGCCGCAGTCGCGACGGATCCTCGCGATCGACCACCAGCAGATCGCCGAGGCGGACCTCCTCGGTCACCTCCACCAGCGCGGCCAGCTCGGCGTCGACCGTGCGGAACGAGCGCGCGTAGGCGTGGCCCTGCTCGTCGAGCGGAACGACGGCCGGAAGCTCGGCGTCGACCGCGGCATCACCGGCCGTGACGGCCGGCAGCGGCGGGCCCTCGGCGGGCCCGGCGCCCGGGTCGCGCTCCGGGGCCGGCGGCGCGTCCACCGGCGCAGCCTCGATTTCCGCGAGCCGCGTTTCCTCGTCCCCCGGCGCCGCCGTCTCGAGACCCGGATCGCGCTCACCGATCGCCGCGCGGAGCGCCGGCGCGGCCGGTTCCGCGGGGCGGGCCCGGTCCAGCGCCGCCTCCATGCCCCGGAAACGCTCCCCGGCGTTGTACGCACGAAGCTCGGGTCGGGCCTGGTAGACGCGGTCGTAGAAACCTGGCGTCGGGACGGCGCCCTCCATGCGCTTGCGCTGCACCACGCCGTAGTCCTCGTAGCCGATCCGCAGCCCGTGCACGACGTAATCGAACGCCACGTCGGGGTCGCCGGCGTGGGCGCTCCGGACCACCAGCTCCGTGGTCGTCACCGACTCGACGTAGAGATCGGCCCACGCGCCGCGCGGTGTGACGTGGGCCGTCAACCCGGTGTCGGGATTGGTGACCCAGGCGAAGGTCTCGCCGAGCGCCACGCGCGCCACCCCGTCGACCAGCCGCGCCGAGCCGCGCGTGTACGTGCCGGCCTCGTCCCCCTCCAGCGCCGTGTAGACGATCGACAGCTCGTCGCTGTACGGGTGGTTCTGGACGAAGTTCTTGGTGCCGGTCACGCTGAAGTTCCCGGGGACGAACACGTCGTCGGCGCCCGAGTCGCCGAGGAACAGGTCGAGGTTCGTCCCTCCGATCGTCCACTCGTTGATCGTTGGGTCGCTCTGGTCGATGAAAGCGCTCAGGCCCGTGTCTCCCGCGATCAGGTTGTAAAAGCCGTTGCCGGAGCGCAGCGTCATCGTGCTGTCGCCCGCGATGGAGATCTCGCCGTCGTCCGTCGAGTTGCCGGCCCTCAGGATCAGGTCGTCCGTATCGAGATCACCGGCCGTCAGCGTCAGCGCGGTCGACACGCCGGAAATGCTGCCTCCCGGCCCGAACGTGGCCTCGCCGCCGGAGACGGTCAGGTCGCCGTCGATCTGGAGGTTTCCGGCGGCGTCCAGCAGCGCGGTCTGGACGCTCGAGCCACCGTTGTAGAAGGCGAACGCCCCGTTGCCCGACCACATCTCGAACGTGCTGTCGCCGAACAGGCGCAGCGCGCCGTCGCTGGTCGAGTTCCCGGGAAGCAGGAAGATGTCGTCCGTGTCGGCGTTGCCGAGGACCTGCAACGTCGTGGACGCGGTCCCGGTCAGCCGCCCGCCACCGCCGAAGAAGATGTCGTTGCCGGCCACGGTGAGGTCGCCCGACAGTTCCAGGTCGTCGCTGAGGTCGAAGCGGTGCGGGGCATCGCTCCAGCGCAGGTACTCGCCGGTCGGGCTTGCGGCCTCGTAGAAGTAGATCGTCTGGTCGCCGTCGGGCCCGTTGCCGTCGAGGCGGATCTCGCCGTCGTCGAGCACCAGCGCGTCGTTGGCCGGCGGCAGGTCGTCGTCGTTGTACATCGAACCGATCACCACCGGCTGGTCGGGATCGCCCTGCACGAAGGTGACCAGCACCTCGTCGCCGACCTCCGGGATGTAGCGGCGGTCGTCGGTGCCGCCGGGCGGCGGCGCGACGCGGATCCAGCCGCTCGAGGTCTCGTCCATCGCGCCGGCGCGGTCCCAGGGGAAGTGGACCTTGATCCGGTCGTACTGGAGGTCGGTGTAGGTCGTCGACCCCGGCGGGCCGGTCACCGTCGCGGTGATCGGCCCCCGCACCACCGGCGTGGGCGTGACGCGCGGCGGCCGGTAGGTCGTGGTGGACGGGATTGCCGCGAACACGTTGCCGTAGCCGATGCACGCCGGGTCGGGATCGCGCAGCGCGAAGTGCGTGACCCCGGTCACGATGTAGCTGCCGCCGAAGCCCGCGCCCGTGGTGTCGGTCAGGCTGAACTGGTGCCCGGCCCGGAAGCCGGGCGCGTTGGCGGTGCCCGAGACCTCGCGGCGCCGCACCTGGTCCCCGTCGACCAGACGCTGGGCCCGCTTCGAGGCGTCGGCGTTGTCCACGTTCGCCGCGTAGAACTCGTAGAACTCGCCGACGCCGCCGGGCACGGTTGCGGTCTGCTCGATGGTCAGCGAGGGGTTGGTGAAGTCGTAGGCGCCCACGGTCCCGGTGCCGGTGAACCGCCGGCCGCGGGTGTGGAACGTCGAGACGAACTCCTCCCCCGTCCCGGGGTCCTGCATGTCGCCGTAGTACGAGAAGGCGCCAGCCACGAGGGGAAAGGCTCCGTTGTGGTCGCCGAACCACACGTGGTCCGAGCCGCCCAGCTCGCGGAAGTGGTAGTGCACGCCCTCCAGCTCGTTGAGCCGGCTGACGAAGTCCAGCGAGGTCTCGTTGTACTGGACGACCATCTCGCGGGGCGGAAGCCCACCGGTGAAGTCGTAGGTCACGTTCGAGATCCCTGCGGCGGAGAGCACGCTGTCCAGGACGTTCGGCAGCGTGGCGTCCTGGTGCATGCCGTAACCAAGGCTGCGCCGCAGGTCGGCGAGCGCCGGCTCCAGCCGCACCACGTAGGTGCGCAACGCGCCGTCGAACGCCGCCAGGCCGAACTCGGTGATCCGGCCGCTGTAGGTCGTGCTGCCGGAGGCGCGCTGCACGGTGAGCTGGCCGAGCTTGCCGATCTGTGTGTCGGCCACGATGTCCGCGGCGTTCTCCAGCGCCAGGAGGTAGTCGAAGGGCTCCGAGATCGCGTCGCGGCCGACGAACCCGACCACGTCCCCGGTGGGCACGCCGTCGATCGAGAAGCTCAGCGTCGCCGGCGTCGTCGAGCAATCGAAGCTGCCCGCGTCGGCGAAGGGCAGCTCCGCCGGGTCGGCCGTGCGCAGCCGGTCGGCCAGGTCGCGCAGTAGTTGCCGTTCCGGTCCGCCGGGCAAGTCGAGCCAGCTTCCCTGACCCGACGCGTCGGAGGTCAGCACCTTGCCGGGGCCCGGCGAGCCGCCGGAGATGGTGACCAGGCCGGCCACGCTCAGGTCGCCGACGCCGAGATCGCCGCTCTTGGTCTGCGCCGCGGCGGAGGTGTCGAGGAACTCGGCCGCGTGTTTACCGTCAAGCTGGTCGGCGTTGAGCGAGTACGGCGCGGCCAGGATGCGCAGCCGCGGCGAAAGGTCTTCCAGCTCGACGCGGATCTGGAGGTACACCGCCTCGAAGTCGCGGAACACCTCGGCCAGCGAGCCGTAGGTGCCCGGTCCCGACCCGTCGCTGTTCGTGCCGCTGCCCAGGGCCACGTTGAACAGCCCGTCGGTCACGGTCACCGGCGGCGGCTGGTTGAGCAGGATCTCGTTGCCGCCGGTCTCGGCGTCGAAGAAGCGGAACTCCATCGTGAACGTCCCGCTCAGCGGCGCCCCGGTCCCGTCCCGCAGCACGCCCTGGTAGTTGACCAGCGCCGGCGGCGCGGCGGCCTGGGCCGCGACGGCCGCGAGCAGCGCCGCCGATCCGATCACCATCCACATCGTTGCTCTCGTCATGTCGTGCTCCTCGCTCGCGTTCAGGGACAGGGATCGGGGTTGGCCCGGCCGGCGCCCTTGGTGCTCTCCTCACCGAGCCGGTTGCGGGCCGTGACCAGGTAGAACAGCGCCTCGCCGGGCGCCGCCGCGGGCAGGCTGACGTCGGCCGTCGCCGCGGTCAGCGGCGGGGGCGGCTGGAGGCAGCTCCCGAATGCCGGGTCGAACGGCACCTTCACGACGCCCTGGTACAACGCGTAATCGCCGACGGATCCGTCGGGATCCCAGGCCAGGGTCGCGGGGTCGAGAAAGCGCAGGTTCTCCACCTCCCCGGGCGGCGCGAACCACTCCACGAACCCGCTGCCCAGCCCGTAGCCCGCGCTGCTCGCCGCCTCCGGCGACACGGCGTCCCCCACGGCATGCAGCGTGACCTGGAATCCCGGCGAGGCGGGCGCGATCCCGTCGCGCGGATCCCCTCCGGCGTTGAAGGTGCTCTCGGTGACGGCGTAGCTCGCGCTTTGCTGCGCCAGCGCCGCGCACGCCGCGAGCACGCAGAACAAGACGGCGATCGGCTTCATGGCTCTCCCCCGGCAGGGCGGGTCCCGGCCGAACGCCGGGCGCCCTTGCGCTGTTCTATACGCCCGTCGGGGGCGGTTTGCCAAGCGGCAGCCGGTCGGGCCAGGCCGCGAGGTGGGATAGAATCCGGCCATGGCCACGACCGACGAAGGACGCGAGGCGCAGCGCCTGCTCGCCGGGCTCGAGAACGGTGGCCTGTCCACGGCCGACGCGGCGATCGTCGCCGAGGACCTCGACCCGGTGCTGGTCTATTGCATCGTGACCTTCCTCCGTCGCGTCTACCCGGTCTCCGATCCGGCGGCCTCGAGCGTGCTGGACCGCGTCGTGCAGATGACCTCCCGCAGTCCGGCCGTGGTCCGCAAGCACGGGCAGGGCGAGTCCGACCCCGTGTCGCGCTGGTTCGAGGAGAACCACGACTACCGTGACTTCCGCGGTCGCGGCGCGGAGCTGATCGAGCTGCTCGTGGACAAGCTCGAGAGCTGACCGGGCACGGTCGCTCGAAACTGTCCCCGCGGCGCAGCTCGAACCGTCGCTCGGTTCCGGGCCGGCCTCCGGTCCGGATATCGCTGTGGCTGAACGTGTTGTGCAGCTCGGCGCGAAGTGGCTTCCCGTCGCCGGGCACGTTCGATAGGACGGCCGGTGGACCGGCTCGACAGCCGTTCCCTTGCCTGCCGCGGGGCAGGCGGGGTAAGTCCGGGCCATCGTGCGACGACGAACCTGCGTCTTGCTGTTCGGTGGAACCCTGCTGCTGCTGCTGCTCGCCGCGGCGATCCCGGCCACCGGGCACGAGCGCGACGAGGACGCACGGCTGGAGGAGTCGATCCGGCGTGGCGCCGAGACCTTCCGTCGTGCCTGCGCCGCCTGCCACGGACCGGGCGGGCGGGGCGACGGACCCGGCGCCGACGATCTGGACCCGCGGCCGCGTGACCTCACCTCGCGCCAGTACCGGTTCCGCAGCACGCCCAACGGCGGATTGCCACGGCCCGAAGACCTCGAGCGCACGATCCGCCGGGGCCTGCCCGGGGCCGACATGCCGGGGTTCGGCGATCTGTTCTCGCGGCAGGAGCTCGACGATCTGATCCATTTCGTCTACTCGCTGCAGCCGCCGCAGGTGTTCGACGGCAGCCCCCCGGCGGCGCTGCCGCTGTCTCCCGTTCCCCCGCCGACGCCGTCGTCGCTGCGAGACGGGCGCGCGCTTTACGCGATGGTCGGTTGCTGGCGCTGCCACGGCGTCAGCGGCGCCGGGAACGGTCCCGCCGGGCGCACGACCACGGACGAGGACGGGCGGCGTCTGCGCCCGACCGATTTCC
>JBFKMV010000114.1:0-16373 GCA_041629655.1 Candidatus Polarisedimenticolaceae bacterium | reverse complement strand
GGCGATCCTGATCACGCTGGCCCCGGGACAGTACACCGCGATCGTCAGCGGCGTGGGCGGCACCACGGGCACCGGTCTGGTCGAGATCTACGAGGTCGAGCCGCTGCCGGCGCGGCTGATCCGGCTCGCGGTTCCCGGCGCTGACGACGCCCGCGCGCGCGACCCCCGGCGCCGCTACCGGTAGCCGATCACGATCGCGAACACCAGCGCCACCGACCCCAGCACCCAGACCTTGATCATGAACGGCAGGATGAACCGCAGCCAGCGGTCGTAGGGAATCCGCGCCATGGTCAGGATCCCGATCAGCACCGCGTTGGTCGGCACCAGGATGTTGGTGAAGCCGTCGCCGAACTGGAAGGCCAGCACCGCGACCTGGCGCGGCACGCCGACCAGGTCGGCCAGCGGCGCCATGATCGGCATGGTCACGTAGGCCTGTCCGCTGCCCGAGGGCACGAACAGGTTGAACACGCTCTGGACCAGGAACATCCCGATCGCCGCCGTCGACGCGCCGAGCTGCTGGAGCGGTTGGGCGATGGCGTGGACGATCGTGTCCACGACCCGGCCGTCGTCGAGCACGACCGTGATCGTGCGGGCGAAACCGACCAGCAGCGCCGTGGTGGTCAACTCGGCGGCGCCCGTGCAGAACTCCTTGGCGGCGCGGCTGGGGGAGATCCGGCCGATCAGCGCCAGCAGCACGACCAGGCCCAAAAAGACCGCGCCCATCTCCTCGACGTACCAGTGCAGGCCGCTGAACTCGCTGAGGCCGATCACGATCGTCACGATCGACGCCACCACGATCAGCAGGATCATCACGTGCCGCCGGTTGATCGGGGGGTGGTTGCGCGCGGACAGGTTGGGGTCCGGCTCGATGTCGGCGACCAGGCTCTGCGACGGGTCGGCCTTGACCCGGCTGGCGTACTTCCAGACGTGGTGCACCCCCAGCGCCACGAACACCACCGTCAGCACCAGCCGGTACTCCAGGCCGGAGGTCGGACGCAATCCCGCGACGTCCTGGGCGATCAGCACCGTGAACGGATTGAACGCGGCCACGCCGTACCCCACGCCGTACCCCACGCACATGATCCCGATCGCCGTGACCGCATCGAATCCCAGCCCGATGCACAGCGCCAGCAGCACCGGCACGAACGGCAGGTACTCCTCGGCCATGCCGATCGTGCTGGAGCCCAGGGCGAACAGCAGCACCCCGCCGCCGATCAGCAGGTCGGGTTTGCGGCCGAGCAGCTTGAGCAGCAGCCCGATCAGCGCATCGACGGCCCCGGTCGCCCGCAGCACGGCGAACGCGCCGCCGACGATGAACACGAAGAAGATGATGTCCTGCGCTTCGGCGAAACCGCGCGGCACCGCGCTGAAGATCTCCAGCGGATTGAGCAGGTTCGGCTCCGCGACCTGCGCGTAGCTGCCCGGGACGACCTGCTCGCGCCCGCGCTCGTTGGTCACCCGCTCGAACTGGCCCTGCGGCAGCACGTACGTCAGCAGCAACGCCACGACGATCATCCCGCCGAGCAGGACGAGCGTGTGCGGGACCTTGAAGCGGCTCTTCGCCATGCGTCTCTCCGACCCGATCGAAGGATTCTCGCCACCCCGGCTCGAGGACCGCGGGAGCATAGCCCACCCCGCGGTCCCGGACAACCGACCGGGGGAACCGCGGCGGTCGATCTCGCGTAGAATACGCCTCCAAGGAGGCTTTCATGACGGAGATGCACGAGGTCGACTTCAGGATCTTCGGCGACGACATGCAGTACGTCGAGATCGAGCTGGATCCGCAGGAGGCGGCGATCGCCGAGGCGGGCGCGATGATGTACATGGACGACGGGATCGAGATGGAAACGATCTTCGGCGACGGCTCCGCGCAGAGCAACGGTCTGTTCGGCAAGCTGCTCGGCGCGGGCAAGCGGCTGTTGACCGGGGAGTCGCTGTTCATGACCGTGTTCGCCAACCAGGGGGCGGGCAAGCGCCGCGTGGCCTTCGGCGCTCCCTACCCCGGCAAGCTGGTCGCGGTGCGCCTGTCGGACGTGGGCGGCGAGCTGGTCAGCCAGAAGGACTCGTTCCTGGCCGCGGCCAAGGGCGTCAGCATCGGGATCGCGTTCCAGAAGAAGATCGGCGCGGGGCTGTTCGGCGGCGAGGGCTTCATCATGCAGCGGCTGTCGGGCGCCGGTCTGGTGTTCGTCCACGCCGGCGGCACGCTGCACGAGCGGACGCTGGAGCCGGGGGAGACGGTGCGGGTCGACACCGGCTGCATCGTCGCGTTCCAGCCCAGCGTCAGCTACGACATCCAGTTCGTCGGCGGGATCAAGTCCGCGCTGTTCGGCGGCGAGGGGCTGTTCTTCGCCACGTTGCGCGGGCCGGGCCGGATCTGGCTGCAGTCGCTGCCGTTCAGCCGCCTGGCCGACCGGATCTTCGCCGCCGCGCCGCAGGCCGGCGGCAAGGACAAGGGCGAGGGCTCGATCCTGGGCGGGATCGGTCGCGTGCTCGACGGCGACAATCGCTTCTGAGGCCGGGGCCTACCGGGTGAGCCGGGTCAGCACGGCCTCGGCGACCTGCGGAGCCTCCTTGACGCAGGCGTTGACCGAGATCCCGCGGTAGGACCAGCCGCACAGGAACAGCCCCGGGTGGCGCGCCAGCGCGCCCTCGAGCGTGGCCACGCGGTCGCGGTGGCCGACGTCGTACTGCGGGATGGCGTGGGGGTGCCGGATCACCTCGCTGAACACCGGCTCGGCGTCGACTCCGGTGGCCCGGGCCAGGTCGCCGCGCACCAGCGCCAGCAGCTCGCGGTCGTCGAGCTCGGCGCCGGCCGGGTCGCGCGCGCCGCCGACCATCGTGGTCCAGAGCAAGAACCCGGACGGCGCCCGCGCGTCCAGCACGTCGGACGCCCAGTGCGTACCGAGGATCCGCACCCCCTGGCCGCGCGGGGCGAGGAACCCGGACCCGCGCGGCCGGCCGGCGGTCTCCGCCTCGCGAAAGCCCAGGTGCACGACCGCCATCGGGGCCGTCTCGAGGCTCGACAGCGTGTCGATCAGCTCGGCGTCGGTGCCCTGGAGCAGCTCCGCGGAGACCCGGGCCGGCGTGGCCAGCACCACCGCGTCCACGTCCAGCGGCGGACCCTGGTCGAGCAGCACGCGGAAGCCGCGGCGCCCCATGTCGCTGACACCCGCCACGCGGGTGCCGGTGCGCAGGCGGTCGCCGAGCGCCGCCGCGAGCGCGGCGGTCAGTTCCTGCATCCCGTCCCGGAACGAGTTGACGCGCCCCCGCATGCCGATCGGCGCCACCCGCTGCTCCGGCTCCGCGGCGCGCTGCCGTTGCGCCAGCATCGCGCGGAACAGGCTCTTGTGCTCGATGGCGGCGTTCCACACCCGCGGGAACGCCGAGCGCATCGACAACCGCGCCGGGTCGCCCGCGTAGACGCCCGTCACCAGCGCATCGATCAGCGTGCGTGCCGCCTCGCGGCCCATCCGCCGCTCGGCGAACTCCTGCACCGACGGGTCGCCGTCCTCGCTCTGCCTGCGCACCAGCGGCTCGCCGAACAGCCGCAGCAGGCCGAGCGGCGAAAGCAGCCCGGAGCGGACCAGCTCCAGCGGCTTGCGCGGAACCCGCCGCAAGCGACCGTTGCGGTACAGGTAGCGGTCGAACGCCGGCTGCCGCGGCAGCATCAGCCGGTCGTGCAGTCCGAGCCGCCGCACCAGCGTCTGCGTGTGCGGCGCGTCGTCCAGGAAGCCGTGCGGCCCCCACTCGCAGAGGAAACCGTCGCGCCGCGTGGTGCGCACGTTGCCGCCGGGCACGTCGCCACGCTCGAAGCAGATCAGCTCGATGCCGTCCGGCAGGCGCTGCGAGCGCTCCGCCAGCTCGAACGCCACGGCCAGCCCCGAGACGCCGCCGCCGGCGATGACGACCGTCGGCCGGCGGGGAGGCTCGCCGCCTCCGTTCATCGGCCGGCGCGTTGCTGGCCCTGGACCGTCTCGACCAGGACCCGGGCGTGCTCGACGGGTGTGCCGGGGAGGATCCCGTGGCCGAGGTTGAACACGTGCCCCGGGGCCGCCGCACCCTGCGCCAGCACTTCCCGGGCCCGCTGTGCGATCGCCTCGGGCGCGCTCATCAGCACGCAGGGGTCGAGGTTGCCCTGGACGACGAACCGGTCGTCGAGCATCCGCGAGGCCTCGTCGAGCCCGATCCGCCAGTCGATGCCCACCGCGTCGGCGCCGCACTCGCGGATCGCCGGCAGCAGGTGCGCCGAGTTCAGCGCGAAGTAGATCCGGGGCGCGCCGGCGTCGCGCACGTGCTCCAGCACCCGGCGCGCGTAGGGCAGCGCGAACTCGCGGTAGCTGTCGCGCGAGAGCAGTCCGGCCCAGCTGTCGAACAGCTGCACGGCCTGCGCGCCGGCCCGCACCTGGGCGGCGAGATAGCGCTCGGTCGTCTCGGTCACCTTGTCCAGCAGCCGGTGCAGGTTCGCCGGGTCGGCGTACATCATGCCCTTGACGTGCTCGAAGTTCTTCGAGCCGCGGCCCTCCACCAGGTACGCGGCCAGCGTGAACGGCGCGCCGGCGAAGCCGATCAGCGGGACGCGGCCGTCCAGCGCCGCCCGCACGCTGCGGATCGTCTCGTACACGAACGGCACCGTCTCCTCGGGGTCGGGAATTCGCACCCGCTCGACGTCCGCGGCGCTGCGCACCGGGTTGTCGATCAGCGGACCGGGGTTGAACTCGACCGCGAACCCCATCGGCTCGGCCGGCACCAGGATGTCCGAGAACAGGATCGCCCCGTCCACGCCCAGCCGGTCGATCGGTTGCAGGGTGACCTCGGTGGCCAGCCCCGGATCGCGGCACAGCTCGCGGAACGACACCTTGTCGCGGATCGCCCGGTACTCCGGCAGGTAGCGCCCGGCCTGGCGCATGATCCAGATCGGGGTTCGTTCGACGGGCTCGGCCCGCAGGGCTCGCAGCAGCAAATCGTTCACGATCGGTCCCCTCGGCGGCAGTGGACCGTACAGGATAGCTCATCGGCCGCCGTGCTAGCCTTGGGCAACACGCACCCGGGGAGGAGGAAATCGCGATGCCCACGGTGATGCTGGGACGGACACCGAGCGAGGTCCACGGCCGGCTGCCCGCACCCGGCTCCACGGCCCCGGATTTCCGCCTGGTCGACGCCGACTTCCGGGACGTCCGTCTCGCGGATTTCGCCGGCAAGCGCAAGCTGCTCAACATCGTGCCCAGCCTGAACACGGGCGTCTGCGCGGCCTCGGCGCGCCGTTTCAACGCGGCCGCCGCGTCGCTCGCCAACACCGCCGTGCTGGTGATCTCGGCGGACCTGCCGTTCGTGCAGCAGGGCTTTTGCGAGACGGAGGGGCTGCGCGACGTGACCACGCTGTCGCTGATGCGCGGCCGCAAGTTCGCCAAGGACTACGGCGTGTTGATCACCAGCGGCCCCTGGGAGGGCATCTGCGCGCGCGCCGTGGTGGTGCTGGACGAGAACGACAGGGTCGTCCACGCCCAGCTCGTGCCGTCGATCGACGACGAGCCCGACTACGACGCGGCGTTGGCCGCGTTGCGCTGAGGCGCCGCCAGCCGGGCCAGGAAATCGGCCACGGCCCGCACCGACGGCAGGCGGTGTCGCGCCGCCGATCCGCGCAGCGTCCGCCCGACCCGGATCGTCAGCCCGCGGCCGCCGAGCGCCCGGAACAGGTCCTCGTCGGTGCGGTCGTCCCCGATCGCGACCAGGCTGGCGTCGCCGCGCCGGCGCGGGATGCCGCGCGGCATCGCCCGCACCACCGCTCCCTTGTCCACGCCGCGCGGGCGCAGCTCCACGACGCGCTTGCCGCGGATGATCTCGAAGCCGCTCAGGTCCTGTCGCTCCAGCCACGACCGGAGCCGCCGCCGCCAGGCGCGCAGGCGCGGGCCGCCGAGAGCGCGATCGTGGAAGGCCAGGCCGGCCGGTTTGCGCTCCAGCCGCACCTCCGGATAGCCGGACAGCAGCGCGCCCGCGCGCCGGCCGAGCGCGGCGCGGCTCCGGCGCACGGCGGGGTCGAGCAGCGTCCGGCGTCCGCCCGGTGTCCACGCGCCCTCGGCGCCGTGGCTGCCGAAGTAGCGGACGCCGCGCACCGGGACCATGCGGCGCAGCTCCGCGGCGGGACGTCCCGAGACGATCGCCACCGTCCAGCCTGCGCGGACCAGCCGGCGCAGCGTCTCGAGCGTCGCCCCGGGCACCCGCGCGGCCTCCGGCGTCGGCGCGATCGGGGCCAGCGTCCCGTCGAGGTCGAGCAGCAGCGTGCGTGCCGCGTCCGCCCGCCGGGCGTCGCGCCGCACGGCCGCGGCGAGGGCGGCGGCGCCGGTCACCGCGCGCCCCGCGGCCGGCCGTGTCCCGGGGCCTGCGGTGCGGCCACCGCGGCGACTCCGCGGACCGGGAGCCCGCCTCCGCACCGCGAACTAGTCTCGAAAGAGGCGGGGGGCCGTCGAGGAGGTGCCCGATGCACGCCACGCTCTCCCGCCGCTCCGTCCATCCCGATCCGGTTCAGGCGCTGCTGGTCTCCGCCGGCCGGCGCCGCGCGCTGGATCGCAACGTGCTGCCGGTCGCGCTGTCCGCCGCGGTGTTGGTGCATCTCGTGCTGTTCACCCTTCCGTTGCCCGAGCCGCCGCCGCCGTCCGTCGCGCCGGGCCCGCCTCCGGACACGAGCGCGCTGACCCCGACGCCGTTGCCGCCGCCGGAGATCCGGCCGCTCGCCGCGGCGCCCCGGCCGGTCGAGCGCCTGCTGCCCGTCCCGTTCGAGGAGCGGATCGAGATCGAGGCCGTCGACGCCCCGCGGCCGGACCCGCCGCCGCCGACCGTGACCGGCGGCTACGCGGTCCTGCTGCCCGACGCCGTTCCGCCCCCCGCGCCGCTAGTCTACCCGGAGGGCACGGCCGGGCTCGTCCTTCCCGTGCCGTGGCCGGGACGGGCCCGTCCGGACTACCCCGAGCCCGCACGGATCGTCGGCATTCGCGGCCGCGTGGTGTTGCAGGCGGTGATCGACGAGAGCGGGCGCGTGGCGTCGATCGAGGTTCTCGCCGTGAGCCGTCCCGACCTCGGGTTCTCCGAGGCCGCGATCGAGGCCGTCTCCGGGTGGCGCTACGAGCCGGGCCGCCTCGGCGAACGGCCGGTGCCGGTCCGGATGCGGGTGCTGATCGAGTTCTCGCTCGAGTGACCCGGCGCGGCGCGCCCGTCGGCTAAGATGACCGTCCGGTCCGTGACGGCCCGGACGGGGGAACGCGCCGCGTGGAGTACTCGGTCGAGGCCTTCCAGCTCGAGAAGACCTTCGTCAAGAAACGGAACACCGGGGACCTGCTGCGGCACCCGTTCCGACGCGCCGGGCGGGTCGAGGCGCTGCGCGGCGTGGATCTGGCGATCCGCACCGGGGAGATCTTCGGGCTGCTCGGGCCCAACGGCGCCGGCAAGACGACGCTGCTCAAGATCCTGTCCTGCCTGGTGCTGCCCGACCGCGGCCGGGCCTTGATCCGGGGCCAGGACACGATCCACGAGAACCTGGTCAAGCCGCAGATCGGCCTGGTCAACACCGACGAGCGCTCGTTCTACTGGCGGCTGTCGGGCCGCGAGAACCTGCGCTTCTTCGCCATCCTGTACGACGTGCCGCGCGAGCGGATGGCGGCGCGGATGGAGGAGCTGCTCGAGCGGGTCGGGCTGGCCGAGGCCGCCGACCAGCGGTTCGCCGAGTACTCGGCGGGCATGAAGCAGCGGCTGTCGATCGCGCGGGCGATGCTCCACGACCCGCCGGTGCTGCTGATGGACGAGCCGACGCGCAGCCTCGATCCGGCGGCCTCGCTGGCGCTGCGCGTGTTCGTCAAGGACGAGCTGCAGCGCCGCGACGGCAAGACGATCGCGCTGGCGACCCACAACCTGGCCGAGGCCGAGGCGATCTGCGACCGGGTGGCGATCCTGGCCAAGGGCCGGATCCGCCAGGTCGGGACGGTGGCGGAGGTGCGGCGCTGGGGGATCGAGGAGCGCCGGTTCCGGCTCGAGGTCGCCGAATGGCGGCCGGGCGTGGGCGGCCCGTTCCAGGTCCGGAGCGAGCGGCGGCTGGACGGCGCGCACCGCGTCGAGATCGTGCTGGACGGAGACGTCCAGCTCGACGACGCGCTGCGCGCGCTGCTGGAGGCGCGGGTCCGGATCCTGTCCTGCGACCGGGTCGAGCCCGACCTCGAGCAGGCCTTCTCGCGGATCCTCGAGCAGGAGCAGCAGCGGGACGACGCGGAGGCTCGCCGGTGATCCGCGTCGTGCAGAAGCTGTGGGCGTTTCTGGTGCGGGACTTCCAGTCCGAGGTCTCGTACCGGCTGTCGTTCCTGCTCCAGCTGAGCGGGATGCTGTTCTCGGTGCTGGCGTTCTACTTCATGACCAAGATGATCGACCCGAACACCGAGGGTCTGGACGGGATCCCGCCGTTCCAGTGGCTGTTGATCGGGTTGTCGTTCCAGTACTACTTCACGACGGCGCTGTACTCCTTCTCCTCGAAGATCCGCAGCGAGCAGATGCTGGGGACCCTCGAGGCGATGCTGGTCTCGCCGACCCCGACCTCGATCGTGATCTTCTCCTCGGCCGCCTGGGACTTCGCCTACGGCGGCATCCGGGTCGGCGTGTACCTGTTCTTCGCCACCTTCCTGTTCGGCGTGGATCTCTACACCAACAGCCTCGGCGCGCTGTCGATCGGCGTGGCGCTGACGCTGCTGTCCTCGGTCGGGCTGGGGATCCTGTCCGCCTCGTTCATCCTGTACTTCAAGCGCGGCAACCCGATCAACTTCCTGCTCAGCGGCATGACCACGTTCTTCGGCAGCGTGTTCTTCCCGGTCCAGCAGCTGCCGGAGTGGATCCGCTGGGTCTCCGACTACCTGCCGATCACCTGGGCGCTGCGGGTGGTGCGCGGCGCTCTGCTCAAGGGGAGCTCGTTCGAGGAGCTGCGGCCGGACCTGATCCAGCTGGCGATCCTGACGCTGATCCTGCTGCCGCTGGGGCTGGTCGCCTCGCGGTTCGCGATCCGGAAGGCCAAGCGCGAGGGCTCGCTGGTCCAGTACTGAGCCGGTCCTCGAGCTTCGTTGAACTCTCCGGGCGGCGGTGCTACCGTGCCCGCCCCGACGGAAAACCCGCCATTCTCTGGCAGTTACGGCGCCGGCGGGCCCGCCGACGAGGCCCCGGCGCGAGGAGGGTTCCACCTTGGCCACCGAGTTCACCACGCCGCCCGACGGCGAGCGGATCCGCGTCGAAAACGGACAGCCGGTCGTGCCCGACCGTCCGATCATCCCGTTCATCGAGGGGGACGGCATCGGCCCCGACATCTGGAACGCCACGCAGCGCGTGCTCGACGCCGCGGTCGAGCGGGCCTTCGGCGGCAAGAAGCAGATCGCGTGGTACGAGGTCTTCGCCGGCGAGAAGGCGCACGCCGCCTTCGGCGAGTGGCTGCCGGAGCGGACCGTCCAGACCGTCCGCGAGTACAAGGTCGCGATCAAGGGCCCGCTGACCACCCCGGTCGGCGGCGGCATCCGCAGCCTCAACGTCGCGCTGCGGCACCTGCTCGACCTCTACGCCTGCGTGCGGCCGGTGCGCTGGGTGCGCGGCGTGCCCTCGCCGGTCAAGCGGCCGCAGGACATGAACATGGTGATCTTCCGCGAGAACACCGAGGACGTGTACTGCGGGATCGAGTGGGAGTCCGGCACGCCCGAGGCGCAGCAGCTGATCGCCTACCTGATGGACGAGCTGGGCAGCAAGAAGATCCACCCCGACTCGGGAGTCGGGATCAAGCCGATCTCGCCGTTCGGCTCCAAGCGCCTGATCGGCAAGGCGATCCGCTACGCGATCGACCGCGAGCGCGACAGCGTGACCCTGGTGCACAAGGGCAACATCATGAAGTTCACCGAGGGCGCGTTCAAGGACTGGGGCTACGAGGTGGCCCAGGAGCAGTACGGCGACGCCACGATCAGCGAGGACGAGCTGTGGGCCAGCCACGGCGGCAAGCTGCCCGAGGGCAAGCTGCTGATCAAGGACCGCATCGCGGACTCGATGTTCCAGCAGGTGCTGCTGCGGCCGCGCGAGTACGCGGTGCTGGCGACGCCGAACCTCAACGGCGACTACCTGTCCGACGCCTGCGCGGCGCAGGTCGGCGGGCTGGGCCTGGCTCCGGGCGCCAACATGTCCGACGAGATCGCGTTCTTCGAGGCGACCCACGGCACGGCGCCCAAGTACGCGGGCCAGGACAAGGTCAACCCGGGCTCGCTGATCCTGTCCGGCGTGATGATGCTGGAGCACCTCGGCTGGGGCGACGCGGCCGAGCGGATCCAACGCGCGATGGAGCAGGCGATCGAGCAGAAGGTCGTGACCTACGACCTGGCGCGCCAGATGGACGGCGCGCGCGAGGTCAAGACCTCGCAGTTCGCCTCGGCGATCATCGAGAACCTGTAGCGGAAAGGAGACGGCGATGCGCAAGAAGATCACGGTCATCGGCGCCGGCAACGTCGGTGAGCACGTGGCGATGGGTTGTGCCGTGAAGCAGCTCGGCGACGTGGTGCTGCTGGACATCGTCGAGGGGATGCCGCAGGGCAAGGGCCTGGACCTGTTCGAGTCGAGTCCGGTCACGGGCTTCGATTCCGCGGTCCGGGGCACCAACGACTACGCGGACACCGCGGGCTCGGACGTGGTGGTGATCACGGCCGGCCTGGCCCGCAAGCCCGGCATGAGCCGCGACGACCTGCAACAGAAAAACGCCTCGATCGTCAAGACCTGCGCCGAGCAGGCGGCCAAGCACTCCCCGGACGCGATCCTGGTCATCGTCTCCAACCCGCTGGACGTGATGTGCTACGTGGCGATGCAGGCCACGGGCTTCCCGAAGCAGCGGGTGGTCGGCATGGCCGGGATCCTCGACACCGCGCGCTACAAGTCGTTCATCGGCATGGAGCTGGGCGTCTCGGTGGAGAGCGTCCAGGCGCTGGTGCTCGGCGGGCACGGCGACTCGATGGTCCCGCTGCCGCGGCTGACCACGGTGGGCGGGATCCCGCTCGCGGAGCTGCTGGCCCGGGACCGCATCGACGCCATCGTCGAGCGCACCGCCAAGGGCGGCGGCGAGATCGTGGCGCTGCTCAAGACCGGCTCGGCCTACTACGCTCCCGCGGCGGCGGCGGTGGAGATGGTCGAGTCGATGCTGCTCGACAAGCGCAAGGTGCTGCCCTGCGCGGCGTACCTGGAGGGCGAGTACGGGATCGACGGCGTGTTCGTCGGGGTCCCGGTGAAGCTCGGCACCGGGGGCGTGCAGCAGGTGCTCGAGGTCAAGCTCGATCCCGCCGAGACCGAGGCGCTGCGCACCTCGGCCGGGCAGGTCAGAGAGCAGCAGGCCAAGCTGGAGCTCTGACGTCGTGCCGCTCTTCGCGGTGCGGCGGGCCGCGTGGGCCGTGGCGCTCGTCGTGGCGTGGGTCGCCGCGCCCGCCGCGCCCGCCGCGCCCGCCGCGGACGAGTCGTTCCTCGACTACGAGGTCGCGCTGCGTCTCGATCCGGCGCAGGCGCGCTTCGAGGCCGAGGTCGCGCTGACGCTCCGGGACCTCGGGCCGCGCGAGCCCGCGCTGTCGCTCGGGCCGGGGATCGAGCCGGACGAGCTGCGGCTGGACGGCGAGCCGCTGGCGTTCGACCGGACCCCGGTGGCCTCGGGTGTGCGCCTGCGGCCCGGTCATCGCCGGCGCCTCGACGGCGCGCACGAGCTGCGCCTGTCCTACCGGGGGCCGCTCCGCGAGGCGGGTCCGGGGGCGTTCCGGCTGGCCCCCGGCGACGGCTGGTACCCGGTGGTGGCCGGACTTCCCCTGCGCCCGCGGTTCCGGCTGGTCGTCGACGCACCCGCCGGCTGGCAGGCGCTGATCGGCGGCGAGCTGCTGTCACGGGAACCGGTCGCGGGCGGAACGCGCGCGACGTACCGCGCGGCGCCTCCCGGCGGTCTCGAGCTGCGGCTCGCGCGCTGGTCGCGGTTCGAGCAGCGGCACGGCGGGGTCACGCTGGAGGCGTATCTCACCCGCGACGACGCGGCGGCGGCCACCGCGCTGCTGGACCGCGCGGCGCGCCTGCTGGTGGCCGAGTCCGGCCGCTCGGGGCCGCTCCCGGGGAGCAGGATCGTCTTCGTGGAGCACGGGCCCGACCCGTCCGCGCACGCCGTTCCGGGGATCGTCGGCCTGCCGCCGCGCTTCGACCCGGCCGCGGCCGGCCGGGAGGCCGACGACGTGCTGGCGCACGGGATCCTGCATCGCTACTGGGGCGACGCGGTGGAGGTCGATCCCGGGCAGGGCGACTGGTCCGAGGGACTGGTGGGCTACCTGGTGGCCCACGCGCCCGCCCGCGGGGAGGGGCTCGCGGCGGCCTGGCGTCGCGAGCGTTGCCTGCGCTACACGCGGTTTCTGGAACGCGGCGGCAACGAGGTGCCGCTGCTCGCGCCCGCGTCGCGCCGAAGCGCCGTGAGCGCCGATCGCGCCGCGATGGTGTTCCACATGCTTCGCCGGCGCCTGGGCACCGAGCGCTTCGAGCAGGCGCTCAGGGAGATGCTGCGCGAGCGTGCGGGGCGCGCGGCCTCGTGGGACGACTGGCAACGCGTGTTCTCCCGGTCGGCGGGGGAGGACCTGGGGTGGTTTTTCCGCCAGTGGGTCGCCCGGCCCGGCGCCCCGCGGCTGGACCTGGCGCAGGTCAGCCTGGGCGTTCCGCGGCCGGACGAGCGGGACGACCCGGAGGCCGCGCCCGGCGGCGCCGCGCGCTTCGAGATCCGCGGCGAGCTCAGGCAGACCCCGGGGACCTGGCGGTTGCGCGTGCCGGTCGCGATCGAGACCGGGCGGCAGATCTATCGCCGGACGTTCGACGTCGCGAGCCGCGCGACGCGCTTCCGCATCGGCGCCCCGGGTCCGCCCGAGGTGCTGCGGATCGACCCCGACCATGACCTGCTGCGCCGGCTCGATCCCGCCGAGCTGGACGACGACGACTCGGGCGCCGCGGGGCCGCTGGTGCACCGCTTCGGCCCGGGCTCCGGCCGCTGAGAAAACGGCCGGGAACCGGATCCGGGCCCCGGGCGTAGACTACGGGTGGGAGGTGGACATGAACACCGAGATGAAGCGACTCTACCGCTCCCGCGCCGACACCCAGCTGCTGGGGATCTGTGGGGGCATCGGTCACTACTTCAACATCGACCCCGTGGCGATCCGGCTGCTCTGGATCATCGGCACCCTGTTGACGGGCATCATCCCGGGCGTCTTCGCCTATCTGCTGGCCTGGCTGATCGTTCCGCTGGAGCCGGGGCCGCCCGAGATCGTCACCCACGCCCCGCCGCCGCCCGCGGGGCCCGCCACGAATCCGCGGCAGGAGGCGGAGCAGCCCGGGGCTTGACCGGTCGCGTTTCTTCGTTTGAGACTCAAAGAGTCCGTTGGGTCGGCGGATGATTCTGTAAGATTCCCGTCCGAAGCCGGCCCTTCCCGGGCCGGCGCCACAAGGAGGAGTGCGGGATGGCGGATCAGCCGAGTCGTGGGCGTCGCCGGTTCTTGAACGGTTTCCTGGGGACGACGCTGACCGCGCTGGCGGGGGCGGTGCTGTACCCGGTGGCGCGGTTCCTCAGCCCGCCGTCGGTTCCCGAGGCGGCGACGGGGCAGGTCCTGGCGGCCAAGGTCTCCGAGCTGGCCGGCACGCGCTGGAAGATCTTCCCGTTCGGCTCCGAGGCCGGGATCCTGATCGAGACCGCCCCGGGCGAGTACCGCGCGTTCTCGGCGGTCTGCACGCACCTGTCGTGCACGGTGCAGTACGACGAGCCGGGCAAGCGCATCTGGTGCGCCTGCCACAACGGCGTGTTCGACCTCACCGGGCGCAACGTCTCCGGTCCGCCGCCGACCCCGCTGGCCTCGTACGAGGTCAAGGTCGTCGGCGACGACATCTTCGTGGTGCGCGCGTGAGCATGATGCAACAGGCCTACGCCTGGCTCGACGAGCGCGTCGGCGTGTCGGTGCTGCGCGAGCTGTCGGCGAAGAAGAAGGTCCCGCTGCACCGGCACACGATCTGGTACTACTTCGGCGGGATGACGCTGTTCCTGTTCATGATCCAGGTCGCGACGGGCATCCTGCTGATGCTGTACTACCGGCCCTCGGCCGACGAGGCCTTCGAGTCGGTGCAGTTCATCGTGACCGAGGTGCCGTTCGGCTGGCTGATCCGCTCGATCCACTCCTGGTCGGCCAACCTGATGGTCGCGGCCGCGCTGATCCACATGTTCAGCGTGTTCTTCCTGCGCGCCTACAAGAAGCCGCGCGAGCTGACCTGGATGACCGGGTTCGTGCTGTTCATCCTGGCGCTGGGCTTCGGTTTCTCGGGCTACCTGCTGCCGTGGAACAAGCTGGCCTACTTCGCGACCAAGGTCGGCACCGAGATCGCCGGCGTGGTTCCGGTGGTCGGCGAGTTCACGGTGCGCTTCCTGCGCGGCGGCGAGCACGTCGGCGGCGGGACGCTGTCGCGCTTCTACGGCTGGCACGTGGCGATCCTGCCCGCGATCACGACCCTGCTGCTGGTGCTGCACCTGGCGATGGTGCAGCGTCACGGCATGAGCGTCCCGACGTCGGTCGAGCAGCGCGGCAAGCCGCGCGAGATGCCGTTCGTCCCGCACTTCCTGTTGCGCGACCTGCTGGGCTGGGTGCTGGCGCTCGGTGTGCTGGCCGCGCTGGCCGCGCTGTTCCCCTGGGAGCTCGGCGAGAAGGCCGACCCCTTCGCTCCGGCGTTCGCCGACATCAAGCCGGAGTGGTACTTCATGTTCATGTTCGAGACGCTGAAGATCGTCCCGGGCGGCGAGACGCTGGGGCTGGAGAACGAGGCGATCGCGATCATCGGGTTCACCCTGATGGGGCTGGTGGCGTTCCTGGTCCCGGTGATCGACCGGCGGCCCGGTTCGCAGGGCCTGATCCACCCGCTGATCGGGGCCGTCGCGCTGACGTTCATCGTCGGGATGACGGCCTGGGGCTACCGCGCCTGGTGGCCGGTGGTGGCCACCGCGGTGCTGGTCGTCGTGCCCTGGGTTCTCGGTCAGGCGGCGAGGCGCAAGTCATGAGGGCTCATCGGAACGTGGTATCGACCTCGAAGTGGTTCGTCGTCGCGATGCTCGCGCTGGCGGCGGCGGGCAGCGCCACGGCGCAGGTCGAGGCCGAGAAGCCTTCGGCTTGCGTGGGCTGCCACGAGCAGCTCGTCGAGCACCTGCTGGAGCCGCTGGAGCACTGGGACGCCGACGTGCACCGCGAGATCGGCCTGGGCTGCGTGGGCTGCCACGGCGGCAACCCCGCGCCGGAGCTGGTCGACGACGCCGAGGCCTCGATGAGCCCCGCGGCCGGTTTCCGGCCCAAGCCGGAGCGGCTCCAGATTGCCGAGTTCTGCGGCAACTGCCACGCCGACGTCGACTTCATCAAGCGCTTCAACCCCCGCGCGCGGGTCGACCAGCTGGCCGAGTACCGGACCAGCACCCACGGCATCCGGGCCCTGGCCGGCGATCCGGTACCGGCAACCTGCACCGACTGCCACGGGGTGCACGGGATCCGGCGCGTCAACGCTCCCGACTCGCCGGTCCACGCCCGCAACGTGCCGGAGACCTGCGCGCGCTGCCACGCCAACGCCGAGATGATGGAGCCCTACGGGATCCCGACCGACCAGCACGCCGAGTACCTGAAGAGCGAGCACGCCGCGGCGCTGTTGGTGCGTGGCGATACGGGCGCGCCGGCCTGCAACGACTGTCACGGCAACCACGGCGCCGCTCCGCCGGGCGTGGCCTCGGTGGCCAACGTCTGCGGGCAGTGCCACGTGCGCGAGACCCAGTTGTTCCGGGCCTCGCTCAAGAAGGACCTGTTCGACGCGATGGACGTCACCGAGTGCTCGGTGTGCCACGGCAACCACGCCATCGTGTACCCGACCTCGGAGCTGTTCCGGAGCGGCTCCGAGCCGACGACGACGCGGGGCGAGGTGCTCGAGGCGGACCCGCTCCGCGCCGAGCTGGGCGGCCTGGAATCCGGAGCGACCGAGCAGGCGGTCTGGACGCTGGTGCTCAGCCCGCACCTGAACGAGGGGCCGCCGCCCGGGCTGCACCGCGTCTCCGTGACCGCGCAGGGCGCGGAGGCGCTCGTGCTGGAGCTGCCGCTGCCGGGCGGCCCGATCGCGCCGGCCC
Source organism: Candidatus Polarisedimenticolaceae bacterium (assembly GCA_041629655.1). GTDB lineage: Bacteria > Acidobacteriota > Polarisedimenticolia > Polarisedimenticolales > Polarisedimenticolaceae > JBFKMV01. The sequence continues at coordinate 184 of JBFKMV010000114.1, read as the reverse complement.
GGACCGTGACGGCCGGTAACGACGCGCTCGAGGCCACGCTCACCGCCGAGCCGCTGGCCGGCCCCGAGATCGTGCCGGGCAGCCCGGCCCGCTTGACGCTGGCGGTGACGGCGCTGCGCGCGCTGGACGAGGTCGCGGTGCGGGAGCTTCCGACAAACGGCGTGCACACGGTCGCCGGATCGGT
>JBFKMV010000113.1:0-16548 GCA_041629655.1 Candidatus Polarisedimenticolaceae bacterium | reverse complement strand
CTTCCTGCGCGGCAAACGCTACGAGGTGCTCGAGCACCCGGCCTGCGAGACCGCCGCGGAGCTCGGCGACCGGCGCTGCGCGAACGTGGTGCTGCTCGGACTGTTGTCGACGCGGCTGCCGCTGGGCTTCGAGTCGTGGCGCCGGGCGCTGACCCAGCGGTTCCCGGAGGACAAGCTGGCGCTCAACCTCCAGGCTTTCGAGGCCGGGCGTGCCACCACGGCGGGGGTCGGCGGCTGAGCTACCGCTCGGCTTTGGAAGCGACGGCGCCGGGATGCTAGGTTCTACGGGAGGTCTCGTGGGCGCCCCGGCGGTCCACTCCGATCCAGGAGGTTTGCATGCCACCGATCACCGTCGGTTTGATGGGTTTCGGCCGCATCGGCCGCAACCTGTTCCGAATCCTGCACGACCGCGACGACATCCAACTCGGCGCGATCAGCGACATCGCCGATCACCACTCGCTGGAGTACCTGGCGCGCTTCGACAGCATCCTGGGCCGGTTTCCGCGCGAGCTCAGCATCCGCGAGGGGCACCTGTACGTCAGCGGCCGGCAGATCGCGATGCTCTCCGGGCGCGACCCCGGCGAGGTGCCCTGGGGCGATCTCGGCGTGCACACGGTGATCGAGGCCACCGGGCGCCCGCGCAGCCGCCGGGAGGTCGAGCGACACCTCGAGCGCGGAGCGCGGCGCGTGATCCTGTGCGTTCCGCCGACCGACCCGCCTGACCTGACCGTGGTGATGGGGGTCAATCACGGTTCGATGAAGCCCGAGCACCGGATCGTCTCCAACGGCTCGTGCACCGCGCATTGCGCCGCGCCGATCGTCAAGATCCTGCACGAGGCGTTCGGGATCCGGCGCGGGCTGTTCACCACGGTGCACGCCTACACCAACCAGCTGCGACTGGCCGACGTGCCCTCCGAGGACATGCGCGCCGGACGCGCCGCCGCGGAGAACATCTTCCCCCAGGCCACCAACGCCGCGCGCGTGGTGATGGGCCTGATCCCCGAGCTCGCGGGCCGCATCACCGGCATGGCGATGAACGTGCCGGTGCCCAACGGCTCGGTGGTCGACCTGGTCTGCTGGCACGAGAAACCGGTCTCGGTGACCGCGATCAACGAGGTCGTGCGGACCGCGGCGGCGAGCCCGCGCTGGGACGGCATCATCAGCTACGAGCCCGAGCCGATCGTCTCCTCGGACATCGTGCAGAGCCCGTACTCCAGCACCTTCGACGCCCCGGCCACGATGGTGCTGGGCGAGCGGGTCTCCAAGACACTGGCCTGGTACGACAACGGCTGGGGCTACGCGCACCGCGTCGTGGACCTGATCCAGCGTTTCGGCGAGCTCGAGCGAGAGGAGGCTGCGTGATGGCAACCCGAATCGGCATCAACGGCTTCGGCCGCATCGGCCGCAGCTTGTTCCGCATCCTCGCCGAGCGCAACGACATCGAGGTCGTCGCGATCAACGACCTGTACGAGAACGAGCAGCTGGCCTACCTGTTGCAGTACGACACGGTGATGCGCAAGTTCCGCCGCGACGTCAAGGTCGACGGCGATTCGATGTCGGTCGACGGCAAGCGCATCGAGATGACCGACCACCGCGACCCGGCGGCAATCCCGTGGGGCGAGCTGGGAGTGGAGATCGTCGTCGAGTCGACCGGCGTTTTCCGCACCCGGGCGCCGCTGGAGCAGCATCTCGCCGGCGGCGCCGGCAAGGTCATCCTGACGGTGCCGGCCATGGACGAGATCGACGCCACGATCGTGATCGGCGTCAACGACGACGGGCTGAAGCCGGAGCACCGGATCATCTCCAACGCCTCCTGCACGACCAACTGCCTGGCCCCGATCGCGAAGATCCTCGACGACGCGTTCGGGATCGAGGAGGGCTTCATCACCACGGTGCACGCCTACACCAACGACCAGCGGCTGGCCGACGTGCCGCACAAGGATCTGCGCCGCAGCCGTGCCGCGGCCGAGAACATCATCCCCACCACGACCGGCGCGGCGCGGGCGGTGGGCAAGGTGCTGCCGCACCTCGCCGGCAAGCTCGACGGGATGGCGATGCGCGTCCCGGTGCCCGACGGCTCGATCGTCGACCTGGTGTGCCGCCTGCGCGCCACGCCCTCCGCGGACGAGGTCAACGCCGCGGTGCGCGAGGTGGCGGCGGGTCCGATGCGTGCGGTCGTCGAGTACAGCGAGGCGGCGCTGGTCTCGAGCGACATCATCGGCAATCCCCATTCCTCGATCTTCGACGCCCTGTCCACGCGCGCGGAGGGCGACGGCTTCGTCAAGGTCGTCTCGTGGTACGACAACGAGTGGGGCTACGCCAACCGGGTGGTGGATTTGATCGACCTGATCGCCGGCTCGTAGCTCCGCGCCGGCGGCGGGATCAGACCTCGACCCGCAGCAGGTCGTGGCCGACCAGGATCTCGCCGTCGAACTCGAGCGCGGCCTGCGCCGCGACGTCCAGCGCCTCGCAGTCCGGATAGAGGTGCGTCAGCAACAGGCGCCGCACCCCGGCCTCGCGAGCCACCCGTCCGCAGCCGGTCGGGGTGAGGTGTCCGGGAACCGCCCGCTCGTCGGGGAACGAACAGTCGAGCACCGCCAGGTCGGCGCGGCGGACCAGTTCCACGACAGCCTCGCAGTAGCCGGTGTCGCCGGAGTAGCCGACGGTCCTGCCGCTCGCCTCCAGGCGGTACCCCAGCGCGCCGGGAACGTGGTCCATCTCGCGCGCCGTGACGCGCCAGCCGTCGCCGTCGACCTGTCCCGGGAAGTCCCGCACCTCCAACCGGTAGTCCCGCGGCTCGATCCACTTGCCGTAGACCCGACGCAGGCCGTCCAGCGCCGCTTCGAGGTCCGCGGGCCCCCACAGCGTCAACCGCTCGGAGACGGGTTCCTCCCGGGCGTTGTTGCGGGCGAACAGCAGCGGCACCAGGTCCGCGGTGTGATCCGGGTGCAGGTGGGTGTAGAAGACGTCGGTCAGGCGCTCGAAACGGATACCCGCTTCGCCCATCCGGAGCAGCGTCGCCGTTCCGCTGTCGAACAGCACGTGTCCGGTGCCGACGCGCGCGGCGTGGGCGGCCGCCGTGCGCGGGCCGCGGCTGATCGCGGTCCCGCTACCGAGCACGATCCACTCCAGCTCGCCCATCGCGTGGTCCCCCCGATGCCCGCGCAGGGAGACTCCCGTTGCGCTGGCCGCACGATACCACGTCGGTCGGCGGAAACCGCCGACCCGCGGTGACCGCTCCGGCCCGTCCGCGCGGGGTCGAGCGCGTCGGGCCGGAGCGGTACCACGGCCGCCAGACGAAAACGGCGGCTGCGGGCGGCGGGGCCGTTACGCCGGCCGGCCACCCGGATCTTCATCGTTCGCAAGCTCAGCGTCCCGACGGCTCCCGCGCTCGCGCCACTTGCGGCGGCCCGACACGATCGCGTTGGACATCAGCTGTGCCGAGCTGATCGCGCTGCGCAGCTCGGAGGCCCGCAGGTCGTTCGCTCCGTCGACCGCCGAGCGCGCCGACGCCGGCGACATGCCGACCGCTTGCTCCAGGTACTCGGCGGCCCCCGTCGCGTCGGCGGCCTCCCGCACGTCGCTGCGCTGCAGGTACAGATGGCTGACCAGGTGCAGCACCGTTCCCTGCCCTTCATCGAACGTCACGACGAGCGCGTCGTGGTCGCCGTCGAGCTCCGGGCTGCGAGCGATCACGCGCACCCGCCGCTCGTCCAGCACCTCGACGGGAAACGACGCGCCCTCGAGCCACCACAGCGGCTCACGACCCTGCTCGAGGAAACCGGCCAGGAGCGGATCGGTGCGGGGGGCGCGCATCTCGGCCCGGACCACGCACTCCGGTGTCCGGTCGCCGCTGTGCCGGATCGTGCCGGGAAACAGCGGCTCGATGACGTGCTTGACGGCCCAGTCGGTGGTGACCAGGTAGCCGCCCCGCCGCACCCAGGGACCGAGGCGCTGCAGGGCGTCGTCCCGGAGCTGCCCGGGACAATTCACGAACAGAACCTGCAGCACCGTCCAGTCGAGCTGCCCGACCTGGTCCGGGTCGACGTGCAGGAACGGGACGCCGGTGGCGCCCAGCACCAGGTCCAGCTTGTCGTAGCCGCCCCGGACGGCGACGACCTCGGCGGGACGGATCGTGGCCAGGTGCCGCTCGTCGTCGGGCCGCTGGTGGCGAAGCCGGTCCCGGACCACCCGGCCTCCGATCCGATACGAGCGACGCATCCTGTCGTGTCCAGGACAACGGGCCATCACACTCTCCCCTCGTGACGTACCGTAAGATGAACGAAATGAACAGGTTACGCGGGCGCCTCTCCCCCAGGCTCCGGACTGTTCGCGTTTTTTCGATCCCTCTGCCCCGATATTTACCACATGGTCAACAACCGGTCAAGCCCACCGCCGAATCTTTTACTCGCTCGTCAAGCCCGTGTTACGGTTTAATGGCGGCGACGGGAGACGCATCGGCCCATGGCGAGACAGGAAGGCACCCGGCCCAAGGCCCGCTCGCGCGGAAGCGGGCTCACGATCCACCAGCGGATCCGCAACCGCCGCCAGGAGCGGGGCTTGGCCGGTTACGAGCTGGCCCGGCGCGTCGGCATCTCTCCGTCCTACATCTCGCTGATCGAGAAGGGCACCAAGGTTCCCAGTGAGGAGATCGCGGAGAAGATCGCCCGTGTCCTGGACGACGATCCCGATCTCTACCGGGCCTGGGCGCACTCCACGCGCGTCGGTGATCTGGAGGACACCCTGACCGGCGTGGTGCGGCTGATGGAGATCAGCAGCGATCCGCGGTTGCGCAAGCTCTTCTCGAGCGGAGACGACATCGACACTCTCGACGGCGTCGGCGAGCCCGAGGCGGCGGCGACGGAGCCAGGCTTGCGACGAGGGCTCGAGCGCGTGCGGAAGCTGTTCGGAGGCCGGCGCGCTGCGGAGCCCGCGCCCGCGACGTCGGAGCAGCCCGCGGCCGCGGCCGAACCGACGCACCTCGCCGAGGCCTGCGCCTCGTATCCCGAATCCGCCGATCCGACACCGACACCGTCCACCGCGCTGAGCCTCGAGGACATCGAGCGCGCCCTGGCGGACAGCGGATCGCCGGCGGCCGCGCCGGTGGTCGAGGTGACGGTGCTGGTCGAGGGAACCGATCCCGATACGGCCGGCCGGGACGGCACGCGCGTGCCGGACACCCTGATGCTGGACCGCCGCACGTTACCCGGCGACGAGGCCGGTGAGCTGTTCGCCTATCGCATCGCGGACGGCGGATTCTCCGGTGTGCGGGGACAGCTTGCACCGGGCGACCTGCTCGTCCTGGCCCGCGACGTCGGAGTGTTGTCCCCGGAGCGCGTGTATGCCGTGCGTTCCGGAAAACGCGTCGTGCTGAGCCGCGTGATGCTCAAGGACCGGTCGCTGTTGCTGCTGCCCCGGGAGGGGGAAAGCCGGTTCGAGGTCGTCGAGGTCGACGACCCGCAACGGCTCGAAGACGTGATCGTCGGTCGCGTCTTGCTGACGATGAAGCGCTGGTAAGCGCCGTCAGTACCGCCGCGGCGCAAGGCGGCCGCGGCCGCCACCCGCCGGTCGGGCCGACCCGTCGTCGCCGATCGCCGCAGCGTTCCCGGCCACGGACTCGTTGCCGGCCCGATCGACGGCCGTGACCCGGTACACCTGCCGGAGCCCCGGAGGGGGCGGCGCGGCGAGATACGCCGGGCCCAGCGCGCTGCCGACGAAGGTCCCGTCACGGAACACGCGGTACGAGGCCACGCCCGATCCCGCGTCGCTCGACGGGCTCCAGCGCAGCCACACCCGTCCCTCGGCGTTGAGCGATGCCGTCAGGTCGGTGACGGCCGTGGGGCCCGTGCCGTCGATGTTCTGGGTCCATTCGGCGGCGGCGGCGTGCTCTGGCTGCCCGGGGGCGGAGGCCGACACGATGAGCGGGAAGCCGCCGTCGCTCGCGTCCGCCGGTGCCGTCACGCTCAGGTCCACTTCAGCGCGCTGCCCCGATCCGAGCGCCACGTCGACGGTCACGGGCTCGACCGTCCAGCCCGGCGGCGCCTGCGCCGCCAGCGTGAAGGTGGTGCCGGGACAGACCGGCGAGTCTCGGTTCACGATCCCGACCTCGTACGTCTCGGGGACGCCGGGCCGCGACCAGGCCGACGGGGGAGCGACGCGCAACGAGGGCGCGGCCGGCACGCACCAGGCGTCGACCTCCAGCGTCGCCGAGCCGTCGTCGTGCGCGAGTTGCGTGATGCGCAGGCCGGCGGCCGCGTCTTCGAAGCTCTCGCCGTCGTCGAGCAGCCCGACCAGCACCGTGCGCTCGTAGCCCGAACCGGCGTAGCGGTGGATGCTGGTTCGGGCGACGTAAGGTTCGTCCAGCGCGGCGTCGTGACCCTGGCGCGTGCGGTAGGTCGCGAAATAGCTCTCGCCGCCGAGCGGTCGCGGGAACGTCAGCGCCTGGGGATACGGAGCGGCCGCCCGGTCCTCGCGCAGCGCGGAGACCCCGTGGACCTTCACCCCTTCCTGGTCCACCGCGCGCACCCGGTCGCCGGACAGCCAGCCTTGCTGGATCTCGTGGGGGCCGTTGAGGCCGCGCCAGCCCGCGCCCGCGCTGCCCATGAAGTCGGAGCGGTCGCAGTACTCGCAGTCCACGGCGCCGTCGTTGTCGTCGTCGGTCGAGGCGTGGGCCATGCCGAGGTTGTGGCCGATCTCGTGCGCGTAGACGTCCGGGTGCTCGCACGTCCGCACCCAGCCGCGGCAGAACTCGCCGCAACCGACGTTGGCCAGCCCGGCCCAGCCGCAACGCGCCGCCCGCGGCAGCACGATCAGGCGGTGCCGGTACAAGCCCAGGTCGACCCCCGCCTCACCGGCCGCCCGCTCCGCGGCCGCGGCCCAGCCGTACGGATCGCAGCTTTCGCCGAGCGGCGCGTCGAGCGACACCCGGAACACGTCGCTGCGCCCGTCCCCGTCGGCGTCGCCGTCCAGCAGCAACCCGCCCCCGGAGCTGTCGCGGTAGAGTCCGCGGACCGACGGCTCCCCGGTGAACATCCGCTCCGCGATCGCCTCGTCGCTGCAGGCCACGGGCGAGCCGGCGAAATCGACGACGAGCACGACGACCGGCCGCCGGCCGCCGAACGGCTCGATCGCAGCGGCGACCACGTGCAGCCCTTCCCCGGGACCCCCGACCGTCAGCTCGTCCGCCTCCAGCCGCCCGCGTACCACGACCGACTGCCCCGTTCGTAACGCGACGTCCGGCAGCCGATCCAGCCGCAGTCCGTAGCGGCGTCCGGTGCGCGCGTCCACCACCGAGACGCTGCGGCGGGTCCGGTCACCGGCGAAGTCGTCCTCCTGGACCACCTCGAGCACGCCGTGGATCGCCGCGGTGCCGGGTGGCCGCCTGGCGCGCTCCGCCGCTCCGGCCGGAGCCGGCAGGGCCAGCGCGGCCACAGCGAGCAGTGACAGCGGGACGATCCGCGGTCGGGACGGCGTGCGAAGCATCGGCAACCTCCGGGGGATGCCGATTCAGCTACGGGTTCCCGACGCGCCCGCCATGGTGAAACTCGTAAGCGCCGCGATCCCCGACCGGACTTCGCCGACAGCCGTCGGGGTCGCCCGGGGCGGCGTTGCCGGTCACGCGGTGAACGGGGGTGTCGGATCGCGGGACACGGGGTGTCGCGACTCGCGACAGCGCTGCACAAGTCGAGTCTTCGAAGCCGTTTAGCTCCGCGGGAGCATCATCCGGAGCGGGGCGGATGTCGGAGAACACGACACGCTTGTCGACACCTCGCGACACGTGTGGGGTCACAAGCCCGTGAATTAGAAGCTTTCAAGGTCTTTGCGGTCATGGCACCGGCCTTGCTCTAGCTGGTCCGCGCATGAGTCGAACGTGGAGGAACGCATCATGACCCGGCAAGCAACGGACCCCTGTCGATCGCGAGCGCAGTGGGGAGCGCTGTTCCTGGCCCTGGCCTTGGCCCTGGCCGGCGGCCCCGCGACGACGGCGGCGTTGAGCGACGCACCGGACGAGGACTTTTCGCACCTGCTCAAGCTCAGCCCGGCACTGTTGAGCGAGGGCGAATCCTTCAAGGCCGGCGAGCCCACGCAGGCGCGCGGCATGATCGTGCGCTACAACCGCCCGCCCGGCGACGCGGACGTGACCAAGGTCGAGGAGCTCTCGGGCAGCGTGTCGGCGATGCTCAACGATGTCGAGGGGATATCGGTCACCATGGCGGTCAGCGACGCGATCGAGCTGGCCAAGGACCCCGGCGTCGAGTTCATCACCGCGGACGCCTCGGTGATCTCGATGCTCGACATCTCCAGCAAGACGATCAGCCCCGGGCGCGTGCCCCGCTGGGTCAACGACCTGACGGGTTCCGGTGTCACGGTGGCGGTGCTGGATTCCGGGATCGCGTTCCATCCCGACCTGGCCGGCCGGGTGGTCGCCTCCGTGGACATCGTCACCCAGATGGCGGAATCCCGGTCCTCGGGGTCGTTGCTGGACCTGAGCGGCGAGACCACGAGCAGCTTCGCGCTGGAGGGCGAAACGACGACGCCGCTGTTCGATCCGTACGGTCACGGCACGCACGTGGCCGGCATCGTCGCCGGCGACGGCAGCCAGTCCAAAGGCCTCTACCGCGGCATCGCTCCCGGGGCCGACCTGGTCTCGGTGCGCGTGCTCGACGAGCAGGGTGCCGGAACGACCTCGGGCGTGATCGCCGGTCTCGAATGGGTCGTGAAGAACAAGGACCTCCACGGCATCCGCGTCGTGGTCATGTCGCTCGGTCACCCGGTGTTCGAACCGGCGCCGCTGGACCCGCTGGTCCGCGCCGTGGACCGCGCCTGGGAGGCCGGCCTGGTGGTGGTCTGCTCGGCGGGCAACCGCGGCCAGGACGGGCACTACACCATCAGCAGCCCGGGCAACTCGCGCCGCGTGATCACGATCGGTTCGATGACCGACTGGAACACGGTGTCGCGGCAGGACGACCTGGTGTCCTCGTACTCCTCCCGCGGTCCGGCGTTGTACGACCCGATCTCGCCGGTCGCCAAGCCCGACCTGCTGGCCCCCGGTAACCGGATCGTGTCGCTGCGCTCGGCCGGCTCGAAGCTGGACGTGACGTTCCCCGACTGGCAGGTGACCTACAAGAACAGTCCGGGCGCCGCCTATTTCGAGCTCTCGGGCACCAGCATGGCCACCCCGATCGTGGCCGGCACCGCCGCGCTGATGCTGGAGCACGATCCGACCCTCGGCCCGGATACGGTCAAGGCGCGCCTGATGCGCGGGGCCGACACCTCGGTCGACGGTTCGCCGTACTCCCGCGGCGCCGGCCTGGTCGATCTGGTGGGCGCGCTGGAGCAGACCGGCCTGTCCGACAACGCGCTGTCTCCGCGCCTGTACCGCGGCGACAGCGAGGGCGAGATCATCGTCGAGGACACCGGCGAGCTGTGGGGCAATTCGATCCTGTGGGCCGATTCCATCCTGTGGGGCGAATCGATCCTGTGGGCCGATTCCGTCCTGTGGGCCGACGGCATCCTGTGGTCCGACTCGATCCTGTGGGCCGACGGCATCCTGTGGTCCGATTCCATCCTCTGGGCCGATACGATCCCGATGCCCGAGTGACCGGTCCCGCGTTCGGCCGGTCCGGCAGGGAGCGCCCCGCGGCGCTCCCTTTTTCGTTTGCGGGTTTTTGTATGATCGTACGTGAGGCCGGGCAGCGCCCGCCGGGAGGACGACCATGGGCTTCGACTGGATCCACGAGAACCCGCCCCGCTGGGACGAGCACAAGGCGCGCATCGTCGCCGGGGCGCCCCAGGGCATTTTCGAGCCGCACGAGCATCGCGACGGCGAGCTGATCCCGGGTGAGTGGTGGCGTGTCGAGCAGGACGGCGTCACGATCGGCTACGGCTGGATGGACACCACCTGGGGCGACGCGGAGATCCTGCTCGCCGTCGACCCCGGGCAGCGCAAACGCGGGGCCGGCACGTTCATCCTCGACCGGCTCGAGCGCGAGGCCGCGTCGCGGGGGTTGAACTACCTGGTCAACGTGGTCCGTCCGACGCACCCGCAGCGTGAGGCGGTCACGCGCTGGCTGTGCGAGCGGCGTTTCAGCTCGACGGACGAGGAGCTGCTGCGCCGGCGTGTGCGCAGCGGCTCGGGCCCGACCTAGTCGTTGGCCGGGCTTGGCCGGTCGCGCGAATCCGACTATGCTGGGCCAGAAGATCGGGAGGATCCGATGCAGATCGGCGTTCGCAAGGAAGGGAACGTCAACATCCTCGAGCTGGCCGGGCCGATGATCATCGGCGAACCGGAGCTCCAGCTGCGCGAGTGCTTCATCCGCCTGCTCGACGCCGGAGAACGGCAGTTCGTCCTGGACCTGACCTCGGTGACCCAGCTCGACAGCGCCGGCATCGGGGAGACGCTGGCCTGCAACAGCCGGGCCCGCGAGCGGGACGCCGTGATCAAGGTGCTGGTTCCCCCGCGCGGCCGCGCCCATCGGGACTTCCTGATCGCCGACCTGGACAAGATCCTCGACATCTTCACCGACGAGGAGGCGGCGCTGCGCAGCTTCGAGCCCTGAGCGCGTCCCCGGTCTTGGCGCGATTCCGCCGGCCGTTGTATAAGAACCCCCTCCCCGGACACGACGGGACGGTGCCGGCCGAGCCGCCGGCGACCGGTGTGCGTGAAAGCGCCCAGGAGCATCGCGTGGAGATCAAGGCCGACAAGAAAAACGGGATCAACATCCTGTATCTCGCGGGGAAGATGACCATCGGCGATGGCGACGTCAAGCTCCGCAAGGCGTTCCGCGACCTGCTGGAGGCGGGCGAACGCCAGTTCCTGTTCGACATGAGCGAGGTGCCGTACCTGGACAGCGCGGCGGTCGGCGAGACGGTGGCCTGCTACAAGCGCGCTTCGGACCAGGGCGGCGTGATCAAGGTCGTGATGCCCCCTGGGGGGAAAGCGCACGAGGTGTTCGTGCTGACGTACCTCGACCGCGTGTTCCAGATCTTCCCCGACGAGGACGAGGCGCTGGCGAGCTTCGCCTCCTGAAGGTCGGCTTCAACGCGGAGGCGCTTTGGCCGCTGCTCCGGCGTCAGGACGCCGTGGCCTGGCCCTGGCGGCTCTCTCCCTCGTCGAGCAGGCGCAGGCCCTCGAGCATCAGGTACATCGGGTCCCCGTCGATGCTCGCGCCGGGACTCTGGATGCCGTGCCGGATCACGAACTCGCCCTCGCGCCAGCGCAGCATCTCGAACAGCGCGGGCTCGCCTGCGGTCCCGGCGGTCTCGGCGTGCACGATCTTCCCCTGCTGGAACCAGATGTCGCCCCTGGCGTCCTCGGTCGCCAGCGACACGCAGGCGGTCTTCATCCCGATCACCAGCGTCTGGACGATGTCGGGCAGCGGGAGGCTCTCGATCTGTCCGCTGATCCCGGAGCGTCGCGTCGGCACCGAGTCGTCGCGTCGGCTGGTCTCGCGGGCGATGATGCTCTCGATCCGCGCCACGATCTCTTCGAGGTCGGCGGCCTTGGCCACGAAATCGTCCGCCCCCTCGCGCAGCGCCCGGACCTTGACGATCCGGTCGTCGGTCTCGGCCAGCACGAGGAACGGCAAACGACGCAGCGTGGCGTCTTCACGCACCTCGCGCAGCAGGTCGAACAGCTTCTCGATGTCGCGGCCCGGCGCCGCGACGACCAGGTCGGGCGAGGTGCTCCGGATGCGCCGGCGCGCCGAGCGGATGCTGCGCACGGCCTTGACCTCGTAGTTCTCGTTGACCAGCTTCATCTTCAGCAGCCGTCGAAACTCCGCGTCCGGCTCGCACAGCAGCACCAACGGGGTCTGCAGCGCCGCCCCGCGGGAGCGGTGCCCCGCGACGACCTTGAGCAGCAGCTCGGCCACCTCGGGATCGAACTGGGCGCCGGCGCCGCGCTCGATCTCCAGCATCGCCTCCTCGCGCGTCAGGGCGGTGCGGTGCGAGCGCCGCGACACCATCGCCACGTAGGCGTCCACGGCGGCCACGATCCGGGCCCCGATCGGGATCTCCCGACCCTTGAGGCCGTCCGGGTAGCCGGTGCCGTCGTAGCGCTCGTGATGGTGCCGGATCGTCAGCAGCACCTTCCACGGGAAGTCGATGTGCTCCAGCAACCGCACGCTGCCGTCGACGTGCTGCCGCATCTGGCTGCGCTGATCCTCGTTCAACTCGGCGTCCTGATCGAGCAGCTCGTCATCGATGCCGACCTTGCCGATGTCGCGCAGCAACGTGGCCAGGATCAGCTCGCGGCGGGTGCTCTCGTCCAGGCCCAGCTCCTCGGCCACCGCGCGGGCCAGCCGCATCGTCTGGTGCGACGAGCCGCCGAAGTGCTTGTGCCGCAGCTCCAGCAACCCCACCAGCACGTCGATCACCTGGACCAGCGCCGCGGTTTCGCGCTCTCCGCCGTCCGTCGGGGAAGCCACCGGCGGACCCCCGTTGTCATTCCGGAGCAGCGCCGGCAGCTGGTCGCCGCTGAGCAGGAAGTGCTCGCGGCCGAACCGCAACAGCTCGGTCGAGCTGCGCACCTCGCCGTAGCCGGTCACCAGCACCACGCGGCAACCCGGGCGCTGCTGAAGCATGCTGTCGCGCAGGCGCCGCGCCCGGGCGTCGGCCCGCCGCGTCTCGATGATCGCCGCGTCGATCGCGACCCGGCGCACCACCTCCAGCGCCTCGTCCCAGCTCTCGGCCAGCGTCACGGCGCAGCCGTCCGCACGGAGCCAGTCGGCGAGCAGCACCCGCACCCGGCCGCTGTCGGACACGATCAAGACGTTCGTCGGCACGGCACCTCCCGGGACGGCCGGACCGGGCCCGCACCGCCCCTGGAAAACATAGAGCGCGGAGGTCGCGGGTCAAACCGGGGCCGCCCGGAGAGGCCGCGGACCCGGTTTCCGGGCTAAGCTGTGGTCGACGGGCCGGGTTGGCCGTAGGACAATAGCCACAGTCTCGAGCCCGGGGGTTCCATGCGCCTGCTCAGCTTCGTTGCCGCCTGGCTGGCGGCCGGATGGCTGGCCTGTCCTGCCGCGGACGCCGCGCCGCCGGCCGGCGGCGACGCCGGGGCCCTCGCGCCGCGGCTGGTCCTCGAGCCGCGCGACGGGACCACCCGGATCTGGATCGAGGCGATCCGCCTCGACGGGTCGCCGGCCCGCCGCCTGCTCCGCGAGACCGGCGCCCGGGTCGTGGCCGACCGCACCGGCGGGGATCCGGCCGGGCGCGCGGCATTCGCCACCTGGAGCGAGGACGGGCAAACGTGGTTCACGTATCGGCGCGACGCGGGCCCCGGCTGGTCGGAGCCGCGGCGGCTGGCGCAGCTGCTGCGGCTGCGCGACGGCGCCGCCGGCCCCGGCGCCCCGCTCCCGCCGGTCCCCGACGAGCTCCGGCTGCCGGCGGACGGCGGAGTGTGGATCGTGCAGCTCCGGACGATCAGCCTGCCCGAGTGGCGCTCGGCGCTCACCGCCGCCGGCGCGCGGCTGCTGGCGTTCTTCCCGGACAACGCCCACCTCGTCGCGCTGCCCGCCGACCGCCGTGGCGCGCTCGAGGCGCTGGACTTCGTCCAGCGGATCGAGCCCTACCACCCCGGCTACCGGCTGGACCCCGGCCTCCGCGCGTGGTTGGCAGACACGAGCGGCCCGTCCGTCCGGCGCGTCAACGTGCTGGCCTTCGGCTGGGGCCCCGCGGCCAAGCAACGCATCGCGCGCGCCGCGGCGGCGCTGGGCGCGGACGTCGTGGCGAACTGGCCCAGCGGACACCGGCTGCAGATCGAGCTGGATCGCGAGGCGTTGCGGCGGCTGGCCGCCCACGACGACGTGATGGCGATCGACGGCTGGGGCCCCCCCGAGACCGACATGAACCTGGTGCGCCAGGACTCCGGCGCCGACGCCGAGGAAGCCGGCTTCGGCAGCTGTGGCCAGGGCGTGCGCGGCGAGGTGCTCGACACCGGCTGCGAGGAGACGCACCAGGACTTCGACGGAATCACGCTGCACGGCACCAACAGCGCCGCCAGCCACGGCACGCGCTCCTACGGGGTGGTCTTCGCCAACGGCGACCGTGACGGCGACGGCGACGGTTCGGCCTCCGGTCAGCTTCCGTGCGGCGAGGGGATCTGCGCCGACATCGACTTTCTCGGCGACCGCTTCGCCCACACCCAGGAGCTCAAGGACGCGCCGTACTTCGCCTCGTTCCAGAGCAACTCGTGGGGCAGCCCGCGTTCCACGGCGTACACCTCCGACTCGTTCGAGATCGACGACATCATCTGGCGGCTCGACATCGCGATCGTCCAATCGCAGTCCAACGCCGGCGACCAGGACAGCCGTCCCGAGGCCTGGGGTAAGAACGTGATCAGCGTCGGCGGCGTGCAGCATCAGAACACGCTCGACCCCGCCGACGACTTCTGGTCCGACGCCTCGATCGGCCCGGCGGCCGACGGCCGGATCAAACCCGATCTGCATTACTGGGACGACGCGATCCGCACCACCACCACCGGGAACAGCTACACCAGCAGCTTCAGCGGCACCTCGGCCGCGGCGCCGAGCGTGGCCGGGGTGCTGGGCCTGTTCGTGCAGCTGTGGTCGGACGACCTCTGGAACACCGGCCCGGTAGGCGCGACGGTCTTCGACCGGCAACCGCACTTCGCGACGATCAAGGCGCTGCTGATCAACAACGCGCAGCAGTACGCCTTCAGCGGCACCGGGCACAACCTGACGCGGACGCACCAGGGCTGGGGCCGCCCCAGCGTCGACCTGGCGCGACAGCGCGCGGCGACGAGCTTCATCGTCGACCAGGACGACCCGCTCGAGCTGGGCCAGCGGCGCGTGTGGTTCCTCGAGGTGCCGCCGGGCGAGACGGAGTTGCGCGTCACGATGGTCTACCCCGACCCGCCCGGGACCACGACCGCCACCCTGCACCGGATCAACGACCTCGATCTGGCGGTCGTCTCCCCCTCCGGCGTGACCTACCACGGCAACTTCGGGCTGGACGCCGGGACCGCGTCGGTACCCGGCGGCGCGCCGAACGGCGTCGACACGGTCGAGAACGTGTTCGTGGTCGATCCGCAACCGGGGGTGTGGACGGTCAAGGTCACCGCGGCGGAGGTCAACCAGGACGCGCACCTCGACACGCCCGTCGACGACGCGACGTACGCGCTGGTCGTCACGGGAGCCGACGACACGTTGCCGCCCTACACGCCGAGCGCGGCCGGCGCGAACGGCGGCCCGCTCCGCGTCACGGACTACGACCCGGCAACCGGCGTGATCTCGCTGGCCTACGGTCCGGCCTGCGCCGCCACCGACCACGTGATCGAGTACGGCGAGCTGACCCCGG
Source organism: Candidatus Polarisedimenticolaceae bacterium (assembly GCA_041629655.1). Classification (GTDB taxonomy): domain Bacteria; phylum Acidobacteriota; class Polarisedimenticolia; order Polarisedimenticolales; family Polarisedimenticolaceae; genus JBFKMV01. The sequence goes on along the minus strand of JBFKMV010000113.1, from coordinate 1,227 downwards.
CCAACCTCGCCGGCTACGCCTGGTCCGGGACCGAGTGCGCCGTCGGCACGACGGGGGTCTACGCCTGGAGCACGCTCGGCCTACCCGACTCGCTGTTCTTCGTGATCGTCGGCCGCAACGCCACGGTCGAGGGGTCGTACGGACTCGACAGCGCCGGCGCGGAACGGCCGGAGGACGCGCTGAGCCCCGCCTGCCCGCGGCCCCAGGATCTGAGCGACCCCTGCTTCTGAGGCTGCCGACGGCATGCAGCGGAACGGGGCCTGACCCGCTAGGGCTTGCGGCCCAGCAGCTCCAGCACCGCCGCCACCTCGGCCAGCACCGCCGTGCGCAGCGTGGGCTCGCGCTCCGGGGCGAACAGCGGCGAGTGCAGGGACGGCAGCGCCGCGCCGGTTTCCCCGGCCGCACGGTGGCGTTCCGGCTCGACCGCACCGACCCAGAAGATGAACGCGGGGACCCCGGCCAACCCGTAGCGGCTGAAATCCTCTCCGGCCATCACGGGGTCCTGCTCGAGCACGCGCTCCGCGCCGAGGCGGACGCGCAGTGCGCCGGCGAGCCGTTGCGTCAGCTCCGGGTCGTTGACTACCGGCGGCGTGCCCTCGGAGACGGTCACCTCCGCGGGTCGCGGCGCGCCCGCCGCCGCAGCTTCGGAGATCGCGATCCGGCGGATCGCGTCCAGCAGCTGCCGCCGCACCTCCGGCTTGTAGGCCCGCACGGTGAGCTGCAGCCGCGCCTCGTCGGGGATCACGTTGTGCTTGGCGCCGGCGTGGATGCTGCCCACCGTGACCACCGCCGGGTCGAGCGGGTTGACCTCGCGGGCCACGATCGTCTGGAGCGCCACGATCGTGCGCGCCGCGATCACGATCGGGTCCACCGTGGTATGCGGGTAGGCCCCGTGGCCGCCGGCGCCGTGGATCACGATGTCGACGGAATCCACGCTGGCGAAGGCGGGCCCGGACGTGAAGGCGACGACGCCGGCCGGCTGGCTGGCGCTGGCGTGCAGCGCCAGCGCGTAGTCGGGGCGCGGGAAACGCTCGAACAGCCCGTCCGCCAGCATCGCCGCGGCGCCGAGACCGCGCTCCTCGGCCGGCTGCCCGACCAGCAGCAGCGTGCCGCGCCAGTGGTCGCGCAGCTGCGCCAGCAGGGTCGCCGTTCCGAGCCACGCCGTCATGTGCACGTCGTGACCGCAGGCGTGCATCACCCCGACGGTGTTGCCGGCGTCGTCCTCGG
>JBFKMV010000112.1:0-16635 GCA_041629655.1 Candidatus Polarisedimenticolaceae bacterium | reverse complement strand
GCGCCCCCCGAGCGCGAGGCCCAGCCGCGTCATCTCGGCCAGGCCCCGGGTGATCAGCGCAGCGAGACCGTTGTGGCCCATCTCGAGGCCCTGCACGACCCCCGCAGCGATCGCGATCACGTTCTTCAGCGCGCCCGCGAGCTGGACTCCCACGGGGTCGGCGTTGGTGTACAGCCGCAGCTCCCGTGACGACAGGTTCGCCTGGACGCGCGAAGCCAGCGCGGCATCCGCGGCGGCGACGACGACCGCGGTCGGACGGCCGCGGGCCACGTCACGGGCGAAGGAGGGCCCGGACAGGACCGCCGCGGGGCGCGACGCGCCGAGCGTCTCCGCGACCACCTGGAGCGGCAGCGCCAGGGTCCGCTCCTCGATGCCCTTCGCCGCCACGACGACCGGCACCTCCTCCGGCAAACGGTCGGCCAGCTGCTCGTAGACGCTCCGCGCGTGCTGCGACGGAACCACCGCCAGCACGAGGCCGGCGTCGCCGAGCGCCGTCTCGAGATCCGTCGTCGCCTCGACGCGCTCCGGGATCGGAATCCCCGGCAGGTACAGCGGGTTGTCGCGGCGCTCGGTGATGCGCTGCGCCAGCTCGGGCTCGAGGACCCACAGCCGCACCGCCCGGCCCAGCCGGGCGAGGTGGATCGCCAGCGCCGTGCCCCAGGCGCCCCCTCCGATCACCGTCGCGCATCGCTCAGGCAAGCCGCACCTCCGTCGCGCGCACAGCTTAGCGCGACCCCGGCTCGGGGTGCAGGCGAGCCGCTCCGCCGGCCAGCGAGAAGCTGTCGAGCCGCGTGTAGCGTGCGCCCTCCGGACGCAGCTCGCTCCGGAACAGGCTCAGCGCGTCGGGGGCCAGAGTGGCCGACCCGGATTCGAACGCCGCCGGCGGCGCGACGGGCCGCGCGCCGCGCTGCGCGCGAGCCAGGGTCAGGTGCGGGCGGAACGGCCGCGTCTCGGGGGCGAACCCCGCGTCGCGCGCCGCCTGCTCGACCCGCTCGGCCAGCCCGTACAGCCGCCCGTCCGACGTCTCGTCGTGCACCCCCAGCCACAGCACCCGGGGCCGTCCACGCGGCGGAAAGGTGCCGACTCCTTCCAGGCGCAGCCGGAGCGGACCGTCCCCGCGCGCGGCCGCCTGCCAGATCTCGCGGTGGCGGGCGTCGTCGGCCGGGTCCACCTCGCCGAGGAACCGGATCGTCAGGTGGAACGCCCCCCGACGCGCCCAGCGCCAGCCGTCGCAGCGATCGCGAAGCCGGCGCTGAGTGCGTTCGAGCAGTCCGAGCGCCGTCTCGTCGAGCTCCAGCGCCAGGAACAACCGCACGCGCCCTCCCTTCAGCGCGCCAGGCGCCGTCGCAGCCGGTCCAGCGCGGACGCCGCCGACCGCTGGCGGATCCGCTGCCGATCGCCGGTCAGATCGAGTCGCCACGCGTCGACGCCCTCGGGATCGTGCAACGCCAGGTGCACGCGCCCCACCGGTTTCTCCGCGCTGCCGCCGCCCGGTCCGGCCACCCCGGTGATCCCGATCCCGACGTCGGCCCCGGTGGCGCGTCGCGCCCCCGCCGCCAGCTCGCGCGCCACGGCCTCGCTCACCGCGCCGTGCTCGCGCAGCGTGGCCGCCGCCACACCGGCCAGGGAAGTCTTGAGCTCGTCCTGGTACACCACGACCCCGCCACGGAACCAGGCCGACGACCCCGGAACCTCGGTCACGGTGGCCGCCAGCAGGCCGGCCGTGCACGACTCCGCGGTGGCCAGGGTCCAGCCGCGGCGCACCAGCAGACCGCCCACGACGACGGCCAGCGTCTCGTCGTCGCGACCGACGAGGTCCGGGCCCAGCCGGGCCGCCAGCTCGCGGTCCAGGTGCTCCAGACGCTCGCGCGCCTGCTGCGGGGTGCTGCCCTCCGCGCGCAGGTGCACCTCGATGCCGTCACGGGACACCAGGATCGTCAGGCTGGTGCCGGGTCCGGCGTAGAGGCCCCGGATCGCGTCGTCCACCGCGGACTCGGTCCGGCCACCGACCCGGAACGTCCGCCGCTCCAGCACGCGGGAGGCGCGGGCCGCGATCACCGGCCGGGCCGCCTCGAACGTCGCTCGCATCTCCTCGGGCACGCCGGGGAGCGCCAGCACCAGCCGGCCCTCGTGCTCGACCAGCAATCCCGCCGCGGAACCCACGGGGTTGGCGATCCAGCGCGCGTCCTGCGGCCGATCGGCCTGGCGCGACTGCGGTTCCCGGAACGTGTAGCCCCGGGCGGCGTAGCCCGCGCGGAGCCGGGCCAGCATCTCCGGATCGCGCAGCAACGGTTTGTCGACCGCCCGCGCCACGGCCTCCCGCGTCCGGTCGTCCTCCGTGGGTCCCAGCCCCCCGGTCAGCACGACCAGCTCGACGCGGCCCAAGCCCGCCGTCACCGCCGCCGCGATGCGCTCCACGTGGTCCTCGACGATCGACCGCCCCCGGATCTCGACGCCGATCCGGTTCAGCCGCCCGCTCAGCCAGTCGCCGTTCGTGTCGGCGCGCGCGTAGCGCAGCAGCTCGCTGCCGACGGCGATCAGCTCGGCGTCCATCAGGGACCGATCGAGCGCCGCTCCGCTCCCCGGGCGGCGTGCCACGGACGGGCCAGCCGCCCCAGGTCCTCCGGCGTGACGATGCCCCCCGAGACGACGAGCTTGATCCCGTCCTCGACCGGCATGTCCAGCAGCAGCAGGTCGGTCAGCGGCACCAGCAGCATCCAGCCCGACGTCGGGTTGGGCGTCGTGGGCAGGAAGACCGCCACGGTCGTCGCGGCCTCCTCGGCGACGGCACCGCGGATGCGGTGCTCGACCTCGCTGGTCACGAACCCCACGGTCCACAGCCCGCGGCGCGGGTACTCCACGATCACGACGCTGGAAAACGCCTTCGCGCCGGTCACGCTGAACGCGTCGAGCAGCTGCCGCGCCGAGCCGTAGATGCCCTTGATCAGCGGAATCCGCAGGATCCCGTTCTCGATCCCGGCGACCACCCGCCGGCCGACGAGGTTGCTGACCAGCGCGCCGAGCAGGTACACCACCGCCGCCGTGAGCACGATCCCGATCAACGGCGCGCCCACGCGCAGCACCAGCGGGCGGTCGAGCCAGGCCAGCTCGGTCCAGCGCAGCATGCCGATCACGAGCGGCGTCACGCGCTGGTCGACCAGGTTGAACAGCAGGCTCAGCAGCCACAGCGTGATCAGCAGCGGCAGCACCAGCAGCAGGCCACGCCCGAGCGTGCGACGCACGTGGCTCAGCATCGGTCTAATCCTCGCGCGGCCCGCGGCCGAGGGTCGCCTCGATGCGACGGATTTCGCGTAGCTGCTCCTCGACCTCGGCCAGCCGCTCCTCGCGGAGCGCCCGCTTGGCCAGCATGAACCGCGCCTCGATGTTGTCGGGGTCGGCCTCGAGGGCCCGGTTCCAGGCCGCCAGCGCCTGCTCCGGGTCGCCCTGGGCCGCACGGATCTGGCCCAGGTTGACCCACGCGAAACCGTGGCCCGGATCGAGCTCGACCGCGCGCTCCAGCTCGGCCCGCGCCTCGTTCAAGCGGCCGCTCAACCGCAGCGTCCGCCCGAGGAGGAAGTGCAGCTGCGCATCGTCGGGCGCCACGGCGAGCCCCGCCCGCAGCGTCTCCACCGCCTCGCGCGGCCGACCGATCCGCTCCAGCAGCTTGCCCAGCCATTGCGAGCAGAGCGGCCACGGCTGCGCCTGCAACGCGCGCTCGTAGTGCTCCACCGCCTCCTCGAAGTACCCGGCGCGCTCGAGAAAGAAACCGCGATAGCCGGTCGCCCGCGCCGCCAGTGGCGGGTGCCGCTCCGCGACGCGCTGGAAGAAATCGGCCCCGCGCTCCATCTGCTGCCGGGCGTTGAAACAGTCGGCCAGATACGGCAGCGCCGCGCCGCAGCTCGCCGCCTCGGCACAGGCCCCGGCAAGCTCGACGAGCGCCGGGCCGCAGGCCGCGGCTCCCCGGGCGTACAGCTCGCGCCCGCGCTCCAGCGCCGCCGGCGCCGCGGCCGCGTCGGTTCCGGGACGCAGCCCGGGCGAGCAGGCGCCGGCCAGCGACAGCAGGGCCGCCAGCGGCAGCGCCGCCAGCGTACGGCACGTCGGACGGTCGGCGAGCCAGCGGTGCGCCACTCGATTCTCCACGTCGGGTCACCGGACGCGCGCGTCGACGCGCGTCGGTGCGGAAGGGCGGGTAGTTTACGGCAGCACGGCGGCGGCGGCCAGGGACCCGGCAAGCCGAGCCGGGCCGCCGCCCGGGGCGGGCGGGAGCCCCTAGTGCTTCATGTTCTTGGATTCCATGCTGTTGAACGGGTCGAAATCGTCGTTGATCGAGTGACCGGAGATGATCTGGATCGTCTTCGAACGCGTCCCGTCGGGCGTCGTGAATTCGACGGTGATGCTACCGTCCCGGTTGACCGTGATCCGGGGATCGCGGCTGTCGGTGTCCGGGTCCGAGACCCCGTAGGCCCCCATCCAGCGCGTGTCCAGGTACATGCTGAAGTAGACCCGGCCGAGGCCGCCCTCGTCCGTCCACCACGCCAGGTGCGGCCGGCCCGTCTCGTCCACCGTCAGATCCGGATCGAGGTCGTTGCCGGATCGCGGCATCGGCTCGATCCAATCGACCTCGCGCCAGCCGGGCCCGTTCCAGCGTGACCAGGCCAGGTCGTAGTCGATCCCGGTGAAACGGCTCCACACCACGAACGGACCGCCGTTGCTTTCGACGATGACCGGCCACAGGTCGCGGCTCAGATCACCCTCCGGGTTCAGCGGCACGTGGTTCGCGCGCGGCAGCACGACACCCCAGATATTGAGATCCGAGATCGTCGCTCGCGAGATGACGATCGTCCGGAGGTACTTGCCCTCGAAATCGACTTCGGCGGCGACCTCGGCACGCGCCGCGGTCCCCCCGGCCAACATCGCGCACACCGCGACAACCAGGATCCCCCAAAGACGTTGCGTACCCATCACTGCCTCCTCCGAGCTCGCTCGACGTAGTCGTCGAACTCCTGGACCTCCGGGAATTTCCGCTCGATCAGGGAACGGAAATGCCGCAGTCGCCCGAACGCGATCGTTTCCGCGGTCGCGTTGCTCTCCTGACGCGCCATCTTCCAACGAATGTAGGCGTTCATGAAGAGTATGTCGTGATACGTTTCCTCCCGGCCGGTTGCCAGGGCGTCCGACTCCGCGAGATAACGGCGCGCCGAATCCAGATCGCCGCTCCCGTGGTACGCCTCGGCCAGGCGGTTCATCGCCAGCGCAGCGACCCGCCGGTAGCCGCGGTCGCGGGCAATCGCGTAGGCCTCGCGGAGCCTGGCCGTCCCCTCGTCGAACTGCCGCGCCGAAACGAGGCAGCCGCCGAGATTGGTCAGCGCGACCACGCGCAGCTTGGCGTGGCCGCCGAGCTCATCGAGCAGCTCGAGCGAGCGCTTGAAGTGGCTCAGCGCGCGCGCGTAATCTCCTTCGTCGTGGTGGATGCTGCCGAGGTTGTTCAACACCGCCGCCTGGGTGCGCAGGTCGCCTTCCAGCACCGCCAGGTCGAGGCATTCCCGCGCCATCACCGAGGCGAGATAGAAGTCGCCGAGCTGCCGGTAGACGTAGCCCAGCTCGAGCAGCACCTTGAGCTGCGTCGGGCGCTCGAGGCTCCGGCGATCGCGGAGGATGTTGCGCAACTCGGCCTCGGTCAGGCTGAGCTTGCCCAGGGCCTTGAGCGCGGCGGCCATGCGCCGGCGAGCCTCGGCCAGCCGCTCGGCGCTCGCAACGTCACCGTCCTCGCGCTCGGCGATCTCGAGCGCGCGCTCGTACGTCACGAACGCCCGCCCGTGCTCGCCCTTGGCGAACAGGCCGGTCCCCTCCCGGAGCAGATCCTCGAAGACCTGGCCCGAGGGCTTGAAGCGCGCGAACTCCTCGAGGTCGACGATGTCGGAGAAGTTCTGAACCGACACGTTGAAGATCTTCGCCAGCGCGCGCAGCTTGTCGAAGGACGGGACCGCCTTGCCCTTCTCGAAGCGACTCAACTGCGAGTTGTCGATGGATTCACCGATGGCCAGTGCCCGCTCCTCCACCTTCCGCAACGTATACCCGTAGCCCTCGCGAAGCCGCCGCAAGTACGCGCCGAGCCGCTTGGAAGGGCCCGGTCCCGGTGGACCGGCGTGGTCACCGGTCGGACGACGTCCCCACCGCTGATTCTCCCCCTCCCCTTTCGGCTTCGCGTGGCTCATGTGCCCCCCTGAGTCTCCCGAGCCGTAAACCGTCGAGGTTCCCCTCTATGTATTGTAATCCTTTCCTGGGGTCAAGGACGGATCGGGTCCGGGTTGCCGGACTGCGGATCATCCGTCCGCGGTTGACGCCCCCTCCGGGTGACCGTACACTCTGGGTGCCCGGGCGCGGGCAACGGCAATCCACAGCCAAGTGCCTGCCACCAGGGGGTTTTGGCACGCTTCGTCCAAGGGGGGATCTCTTGGCTCAGGTGCGACTCGCCTCCGTCGACCGGCCCTCGCGGCTGCTGGACCGCCTCGGTTTTGATGCGGCCCTGGAGGCGGCTGCCTTCCGCCGCCTGGCCGAGCGCGATCTCGAGGGCTGCCGGGCCACCTTCGGCCGGTTGATCGAGGGTCTGAACCTCAGGGGGCGCCGCGACCACGCGCCGGCGCTGCTGTTGTTGCTCGACGTGCTGCAGCAGGTCAACCGGCGGGTCCACCACCCGGCGACCGACGGGGCCCTGTGCCAGGCCCGGCGGGGTGCGCTGATCCGGCAGTTCGCCGCGTACGACACCCCGGAGCAGGCCCGCGCGGAGTTTCTTCCGACCCTGGCGCGGCTGCTCGCGCCGCTGACGCCGCGCGAGCGCTCGACCCATCCGCTCGTCGAGCGAGCCCGCGCACTGATCGACGACCGCTACAACCGCCGTCTTTCGCTGTCCTCGGTGGCGGAGGTCCTGCACGTCTCGGCGAACTACCTCTCGCGACTGTTCCGGCGCGAGACCGGCATGACCCTGACCGCCTACATCCATCGCGTGCGTCTCGAGCACGCGCTGCTGCTGCTCGCGGAGGGCGACCGGAGCATCTCCGAGATTGCCTACCTGGTGGGCTACCAGAACTACCGGGATTTCTACCGCAACTTCGTGAAGTACGAACACGCGTCGCCCCGGGAGGTCCAGCGGCGCCTCGCGCCGGCCGCCGCCGACTGTTAACCTGCTTGGATCGGTCCTTCGGGGAGACGACGAGATGAAGAACGCCGCTGTGTGTCTGCTGTGCCTGCTGTGCCTCGCGGGGCCCCCAACCGCGGCGCAGGAGGAGACGCCCGCCGTGGAGGCGCAGGATCCGGTCAGCAGCCTGCTGGCTCTGCAGGGCCAGGGTGAGCCCGCCGTCCGCGCCTTCCGCGAAGCGCTCGCCCATCCGTCGCCGCGGGTCCGCAGCGCCGCCGCGGACCTGCTCGCCGGGGAAGCCGGGACCGCGGCGCTCGGGGACCTGGCGCGGGTCGCCATGGAGGACACGGACGACAACGTCCGGATCGCGGCGGCGCGCCGTCTGATCGCGATGGACGACGATCGCGTGCTGGAACCGGTCGGCTGGCTGCTGACCCACACCTCCGAGGGCACCACGATCGAGGTCGGCGCGTACATCGGTGACTCGCGCAGCCCGCGCTTCATCGGAGTGCTGGGAACGCTGACCTCGGACTCGAGCCCCGGCGTGCGGTTGACCGCGATCGCGGCGCTGCAGGCGATCGGCACGCCGGAGACCGTCCCGCCGCTGCTGGCGATGACGTCCGACGCCAACGCGGGGGTCGCCACGGCGGCCGTCAACGCCCTGCGCGCCCTGGGCGACCCGCGGGCGCTGCCCCGGCTGGTGCGGATGGTCGAGAGCAAGTCGGTCCCCGTCCGTGCCGCTGTGGCGCAGGCGATCAGCACGCTCGGAACGGTCGAGGAACACGGCGAGGTGATGCGCAAGCTGGCCGCCGACGGCGAGATGCTGGTGCGCAAGTCGGTGCTGCTCGGCCTTCGCGATCGCCCCAGCGCGGCGGGACTGCCGCTGCTGCGCAAATTCGCCACCGACGCGGATCTCGAGATCGTGCGGACGTCGATCATCGCGCTACGGGCGAACCCCGCACCGGAGGCCGCCGAGGTGTTGCTGGGCTTGATCGACCACGAGGTTGTGCGGGTGCGCTCGGGCGTGGTGCTGGCGCTGGCTCAGCGCAAGGAGACTGCCCTGCTTCCGCAGATCGCGGCGAAGAGCCGCGACGAGTCCGATCGGGTACGCACCGCCGTCGCGATCGCGCTGGGCGAGCTCGGGCTCCCGGCGGGGCTGGTCGCGCTGCGCGCCCTCGTCGAGGACCCCGCGTTCGCGGTGCGCGAGGTCGCCGCGGAGGCGGCCGGCCGGATCGGGACTCCGGAGGCCGTCCCGATTCTGCGCAAGGCCTTCGCGGACGAGGAGCTGCTGGTCCGCCGGGCCGCGGTGCGCGCGCTGGGGAACGTCGATGCGCCGGAGGCGCTGGAGCTGCTCCGCACGGCCGCGAGCTCGGGCAAGGAGCTCGAGCTGCGCATCACCGCCATCGAGCAGCTCGGCCGACGGAAGGACCGCGAGGCCCTGCCGCTGCTGCGAGAGCTGTCCCGCAGTCCGGCCGAGACCCTGCGACGTGCCGCGCAGCGCGCGCTGCGCGAGATCGAGACGGGCTGAGCGGGCTCACGGACAGGGGTCCGGGTCCGGCAGCGACGTCGCTCCGTCCTCGAGACCGTCCCGGGGGTCGGGAACCTCACCGCTGTCGCCGTAGCTCGCGGTCCCGCACCCGTTCTGGGCCCGCAGCAGGTAGTAATGGGCCTGGCCCGCCCCCGGCGCCCCCCGCGTGTCGACGTAGGGGCTCGCCGCATGGTCGTTCGCCAGGCAGGTCGCGCCGCGATAGTCCCGGGCGCCGCGCAGCGCGGCCAGGAAGCCCGTGACGAGGTCGTACGCCGTCCCCGTGCCCGCGATCGCGTCCTGATCGTCCCATTGCAGCTGAACGTCGGCAGCGCCGACGCGGACCAGCCGCAGACCCGTCACCGTCGTCGGGACGGCGCGCAGCGTGCCGTCGAACGGAGCGCAGTCCGTGGTATCCGGCGTCCCGTCGTCGTCGTCGTCGGCATCGCAGGCGTCGCCGGCGCCGTCAGCGTCGAAGTCCTGCTGTGCCGGATTGGCCGCCAGCACGCAGTTGTCGCAGGCGTCGCCGAGGCCGTCGCCGTCGGCGTCGGTCTGCGCGAGGTTGGGCTCGGCGGAGCAGTTGTCGCAGGCATCCCCCACCCCGTCCCCGTCGGCGTCCAGCTGCCCCGCGTTGGCCAGCAGCGGGCAGTTGTCGGCCCCGTCGGCGACGCCGTCCGCATCGTCGTCAGCGTCGCAGGCATCCCCCAGCGTGTCTCCATCGGTGTCGCGCTGGTCGAAGTTCGGGCTGTTCGGGCAGTTGTCGCACAGGTTGCCCCGTCCGTCGGCGTCGGAGTCGGACTGCTCGGGATTCATCACCGTGACGCAGTTGTCGCAGGCATCCCCGCGCCCGTCGTTGTCGCCGTCGAGCTGGCTCGAGTTGACCGCGGTCGGGCAGTTGTCGTTGACGTCCGGCACCCCGTCGTCGTCGTCGTCCGTGTCGCAGGCGTCGCCGAGACCGTCCCCGTCGGTGTCCAGCTGTGACGCGCTGGAGACCTCGGGACAGTTGTCGCAGGGGTCGCCGAAGCCGTCGCCGTCCGCGTCCGACTGCGTCGCGTTCTGCGTCCCGGAACAGTTGTCGCAGTCGTCCCCCACGCCGTCACCGTCCAGGTCCGGTTGCGCCGGGTTGACCGTGGTCCGGCAGTTGTCGTCGCAACCCGCGACCGCGCCTGCCGCGCAGGGCGCGTCGCCAGCCGTCCCGCTCCCGTCGCCGTCGTCGAGAACCCCGTCGTCGTCGTCGTCGCCGTCGCACACGTCGCCGGCCCCGTCACCGTCGGTGTCGGTCTGGGTCGTGTCGGCCGCGGCCGGACAGTTGTCGCAGGGGTCGCCGACCGCGTCGCCGTCGCTGTCCAGCTGCGAGGCGTTGGACAGCACCGGGCAGTTGTCGCAGGCGTCACCCACGCCGTCACCGTCACCGTCGGCCTGGCTCGCGTTGGCGACGGTCGGGCAGTTGTCGGTGCCGTCGAGCTCGCCGTCGTTGTCGTCGTCAGCGTCACAGGCGTCACCGGCACCGTCACCGTCCGTGTCACGCTGGTCCGGGTTCGACAGCCCGTTGCAGTTGTCGCAGGCGTTGCCGATGCCGTCGCCGTCGCCGTCCTGCTGACTCGGGTTGGCGACCAGCGGACAGTTGTCGTTGACGTCCAGCTTGCCGTCGCCGTCGTCGTCGTCGTCGCAGACGTCCCCGGCCCCGTCCCGGTTGGTGTCGCGCTGGTCCGGGTTGGGCGTCAGGCGGCAGTTGTCGTCGCAGCTGATCTTCTGGTTCGTCGCACAGGGAGCGTCGTTCGGTGAGCCGGAGGCGTTGCCGTCGTCCGGGACGCCGTCGTTGTCGTCGTCCGGGTCGCAGGGATCGCCGGCCCCGTCGCCGTCGTTGTCCTGCTGGCCCTCGTTGGCCGCGCCGGGGCAGTTGTCGCAGACGTCCCCCAGGCCGTCGCCGTCCGTATCGCTCTGCGTGAAGTTCGGGCTGCCGTCGCAGTTGTCGCAGACGTCGCCGACACCGTCCCCGTCGCCGTCGGCCTGTCCGGAATTGGCGTCGTCGGCGCAGTTGTCGCAGACGTCGCCCAGACCGTCACCGTCCGCGTCCTCCTGGCCGGCGTTGGACCGCAGCGGACAGTTGTCCGTCCCGTCGGGCGTTCCGTCGTCGTCGTCGTCGCTGTCGCAGGCGTCGCCGACCGTGTCTCCGTCGGTGTCGAGCTGGCCGTCGTTCGCGACCAGCGGACAGTTGTCGCAGGCGTCGCCCGGCGCGTCCCCGTCGGCGTTTTGCTGTCCCGGGTTCAGGATCAGCGGGCAGTTGTCGGTGGCGTCGGGAACGCCGTCGTCGTCATCGTCGTCGTCGCACACGTCTCCCAGGCCATCGCCGTCGGAATCGAGCTGCTTGCGGTTCGCCGCCGCGGGACAGTTGTCGCAGGGATCTCCCCGCCCGTCGCCGTCGGTATCGGTCTGTGCGGGATCGAACAGCTCGGGACACCCGTCGGCGAGGTTGCGGATCCCGTCGCCGTCCGTGTCCACCGGCGAGAACAGGTAGACCCCGCCGGCGAACTCGCGGCCGGCCGGGAGGCTCAGCACGGCGCCGCTGATCGTGTCGTCGAAGCCGTCGCCGTTGACGTCTCCGGCCGCGACGCTGATGCCGAGATTGTCGCCGTCGGCGGCGCCGTACATCACCAGGTCCGGCTCGTCGAACAACGCGTCGATCTGCTGCGGCCAGGCGGCAACGCCGTGGTACACGAGCATCCGGCCCGCCGCGAAGCGGTCCGGGGCCGGCACTCCGGCGATCGGCGCGCCGATCAACAGGTCGTCCCGACCGTCGTCGTTCACGTCACCCACGGTCAGGGCGTCGCCGATGCGATCCAGCGTGCGTGCGCCGTAGAGCGTGGTCAGCAGGTCGAACGGAGGGGTCGCGGCATCCTCCAGGGACAGCACCGTTCCCGCCGCGAGATCGGAGCGGCCGCGGATGACGTAGATCGCTCCGGCCGAATCGCGACGATCCGGGCCCGTCGGGCCGTCGGCGTCCGGCGCCGCGACCACCAGGTCCCGACAGGTCGCGCAAGCGCCCGCGTCGTCGCCGAACTCGCCGTACGCCAGCGCGGCGCCGACCTGATCCCCGAGTTCGATCCCGTCGTAGGCCACGAGGAATTCGTCGAGGGCCATGTTGCGGGTCCCGCCCAGCGACCCGGACCCTGGCACGACGTAGATCCGTCCCGCCTCGGTCGCGCTTGCGGTGTCGTAGGCCGTCGCTGCGACCGCGATGTCCTCGATCCCGTCGCCGTCGAAGTCGAGCGTGGTGACCGTCCAGCCGAACAGGTCGTCGGTGTTCTCGCCGTACAGCTCCAGGTCGGCGACTCCGGCCGCCTCGAGATCGTAGACCGTCGCCGGAGCGGCCTCACCGAAGATCACGTAGACATCGCCGCAGCGGGCACAGCTGTCGGAACCTCCGTCGGCGCCGGTCGCGCCCAGCACCAGGTCGCCGAACCCGTCGGCGTTCACGTCGCCGACGGCGACGGACTGCCCGAGCCGGTCCGACTCGGTCCGGCCGAACACGGTCACGTCCGCGGCGGTGCGCGAGCCGTCCCCGATGTCGAGGTCGATCGTCGGGGGCCACGTGGTCCGGCCCAGCAGCACGTAGACCTCGCCGGCGCGGTTCCGCCCATCCGACGGGCCGTCGGCAAACGACGACGGAAGAACGAGATCGCTCAGACCGTCTCCGTTGAAGTCGCCGATGGCGATCGACCGGCCGAGGACGTCGCGCGCGCCTGCGCCGAAGATCACCACGTCCCCCGGCTCGGTGCCCAGGTCGACCGGGCTGACCCACGTCTCGCGACCGAAGTAGATGTGGACCTCGCCCGCCTGCTCGCGCGTGTTGGCCGGGCCGCTGGACAGCGGGGCTCCGATCACCAGATCGACCACCCCGTCGCCGTTCAGGTCGCCCGCGGCGACCGCCTCGCCGGCCTGGTCGACGGGGTCCGCGCCGAGCAGCAGCACGTCCGCGGCGCCGAGGCCCTGGTCGACCAGCGTGAAGTCGCAGGGATCGCCCACGCCGTCGCCGTCCGCATCGTTCTGCGACGGGTTGGCCGCAAACGGGCAGTTGTCGGCCCCGTCCGCAATCCCGTCGCCGTCGTCGTCGTCGTCGCAGTCGTTGCCCAGACCGTCGCCGTCGGTGTCGCGCTGCGCCGGGTTCGGCGTACCGTCACAGTTGTCGCAGGCGTCTCCGACGCCGTCACCGTCTCCGTCCTCCTGCCCGCCGTTGTCGCTGTCGGGGCAGTTGTCGCAGGCGCTTCCGAGCAGGTCGCCGTCGGGATCGGACTGTGTGGGGTTTTTCACGTCGGGGCAGTTGTCGCTCCCGTTACCGATGCCGTCGCCGTCGCGATCCGAATCGCACACGTCGCCGACGAGGTCGTTGTCGGCGTCGTGCTGATCCGGGTTGGCATCGTTGACGCAGTTGTCGCAGGCGTTGCCGATCCCGTCCCCGTCGGCGTCGGTCTGGGAGGCGTCGGCGGCGCCGGGGCAGATGTCACAGGCGTTACCGACCCCGTCCCCGTCGTTGTCGGACTGGTCGGCGTTGACGTCGGCGACGCAGTTGTCGCACGCGTCGCCCACGCCGTCGGCGTCCCCGTCGTCCTGGCCGGCGTTGGCGTCCTCGCGGCAGTTGTCGCAGACGTCGCCGATCCCGTCCCCGTCGAAGTCCGCCTGGGACACGTTGAACGTCTGCGCGCAGTTGTCGCAGGCGTCGCCGGCCCCGTCGCCGTCGCCGTCCGCCTGGCTCGGGTTCGAATCGTCCGGGCAGTTGTCGCACGCATCTCCGAGGCCGTCGCCGTCGCTGTTCTCCTGCCCCGCGTTCGCCACGGCCGCACAGTTGTCGGCCGCGTCCAGCACGCCGTCGTTGTCGTCATCGGCATCGCACGGATCGCCCGCGCCGTCGCCGTCGGCGTCCGCCTGGTCCTGGTTGGCCAGCGCCGGGCAGTTGTCGCACGCGTCGCCGTGGGTGTCGCCGTCGGAATTCGCCTGGCCGCTGTTGGCGACCCGCGGGCAGTTGTCGGCGCCGTCCGGCACGCCGTCGTTGTCGTCATCGGCGTCGCACGCATCCCCGCACTCGGTGCCCTGGACGAACGGATCCGGGCAATCGCCGTCGTTGTCACCCTGAGCGGGGTCCGGATCGTCGATGCACACGTCGCAGGCGTTGCCGATACCGTCGGCGTCGTCGTCGAACTGGTTCGGGTTGTAGGTCGCCGGGCAGTTGTCCCCCAGACCCCGCCGCAGGTCGTTGTCCGTGTCCACGGCCGAGAGCAGCCAGGCGTCGCCCGCCTGCGGCCGCAGGTTGGACGGGCCGTCGGCGCTTTCGAGCCCGGCCAGGATCTCCTCCACGCCGTCGCCGTTGGCGTCCCCCGCCGCCACGGCGATGCCCAGCAGATCGCCCTCGTCTGCTCCGTGGAACCACACCTCGACCAGGCTGACGCGGAGGTCGATCACCGCCGGCAACAACTGGTAGCGGGCGTCCTCGCCGTGGATCACGTACAGGTCGCCTGCGTCGAGGCGGCACTGGCCCGGGACGGCCGGATTGCAGTTGAAGGTCGGCCCGTCGGCGCTCGGCGCACCCAGGATCAGGTCGTCCAGCTCGACCCGCACGAAGTCTCCGAGGCCGCCGTCGAAGTACTCGTCCTCGCCGTTGACGTTGCCCAGGGCCAGGGCGAACCCGAGCGAGTCGCCGGCCTCGGCGCCGTACACGATCAGGTCGGCGTCGATGCGCAGGTCGAGGGTCGCCGGGGGCGACGCTTGGCCGAACAGCACCGCCACCTCGCCCGCGGTGGTGCGCGTGCCGTCCGGGCCGTCGGCCAGCTCGCTGGCGATGGCCAGGTCGTCGAAGCCGTCCCCGTTCAGGTTACCGAACGCCAGCGCCTGGCCGGCGCCGTCGAAACGGTCGGCTCCGAACACCCGCAGCGAGGCGTCGGTCGCCAGCGCGATCGTCGCGGGCAGCGCAGCGCTGCCGAAGACGAACGCGATCTCCCCGGAGTCGGTGCGCGGATCGCCGCTGCTGCCGTCACCTCCGGGAACCGCGATCGCCACGTCGGCGAAGGCGTCGCCGTTGAAGTCCCCGACCGCGATCCGGCGTCCCGTGAAGTCGTCCTGGTCCACGCCGCGGATGACCACGTCGGCCGCGCCCGTGCTCGCCAGGTTGAGCGTCGCCGGCAGCGCTCCCCCGTAGAACAGGTACCCGGAGCCCGCGTTCGGAGCGCTGTCCCAGCCCGGGGCGCCCACCGCCAGGTCGTCGATTCCGTCGCCGTTGACGTCACCGACCGCCACCGACCGCCCGAACTGATCGCCCGTGGCGGCACCGAAGATCGTGACGTCCGCGTTGGTGGCGGCGGGATCGGCGCTCTTCAGATCGAGCACCGCATCCCAGACCCTGCGGCCGTAGACCACGTAGACCTCACCGCAGTTGGGCCGGGCGTTGTTCGCGCCGTCGCCCAACGGCAACCCGATCACGAGGTCCGCGATCCCGTCGCCGTTGAGGTCGCCACTGGCCAGGGAGCCGGGAAAGCGGTCGGTGTCGTCGACGCCGTAGATCGTCACGTCGCCCGGGGAGGTGAACAGATCCTGGGTCGGGGGGTAGCTCGGCGCGCCGAAGCGGATGTACAGCTCACCCGTGTCCGGGCCCCGCGCGTTGGACGGACCGTCGCCGCCGGGGGTCCCGATCACCATGTCCTCGAATCCGTCGCCGTCGAGGTCCGCCAGCAGCACCGGAAGACCGGCGCGGTCGTCGTCGGTGATGCCGAACAGGGTGAAGTCCTGGCCGTCGGCGGCCAGGTCGACGACCTCGAACGCGAGTTGCGCTTGGGCGGCAGAGGCGCCGGCAACGATCAGCAGCACGCCCGGTAGCCACGACGAGCATCGCGTCTGCGCTGATCGGTGCTTGAACGAACGGGGGGGAGCGGGCACCACCGGCGGGGGGACCGGACGGGGCATCGGGAGCAACCTCCCGCGGGCTCGAGCCCGCGATAGGAACGGAATCCGGGCCGGCGAACATCGATCGCGTCACCCGGCTCGGAACCCCCTCCCCGGTCTCCGTGTGCGGATTTCGGCCGAATGGTACGGCGACAACGTCGCCGCGGCAACCGGAATCTGCATCACCCGATGCTCAGCAGGTGTTCGTCGGATCCCCCAGGCAGGGGTCGCAGGCGTCGCCGAGCCCGTCCCCGTCCTCGTCCTCCTGGCCGGGGTTGGCGTCCAGCGGGCAGTTGTCCGCCTCGTCCAGAACGCCGTCGTTGTCGTCGTCGGTGTCGCAGACGTCACCCTGACCGTCCCCGTCGGTGTCGGTCTGCGCCGGGTTGGCGTCGTTGGGGCAGTTGTCCACGTCGGCGCAGACGCCGTCCCCGTCCGCGTCGTTGGCCGCGTCGTTGACGCAGGTGTCGCACGCGTCCCCGATGAAGTCCAGGTCGGCGTCGGCCTGTCCGGCGTTCGAGTCCTCCGGACAGTTGTCCGAGAGGTCCGGCTTCCCGTCCAGATCGCTGTCCGCGGCCTGCGTCGGGCAGGCCGTCGCGGGGAACAGGTCGTTCTCGACGGCGCCCTGAAGGTCCTGGCCCATCCGGCTCTCGCCGCAGCTGTTCTTGGCGCTGACGAAGTAGTAGTAAGCCTCTCCCGGAAGCGGCACCGCCAGGTCCGAGCTCTGGGTCGCGGGAGTCTCGGCGTCGAAGCACGACTCGTCGTAGGTCCATCCGCCGGGTCCGATCGTCCCGCGGTAGACGTTGCTGGTGTGCCCCTGCACGCCGCGCCGCCATTCCAGGATCGTGTTGTCGCTGCCCGGCATCTCCCGGCGCAGCTTGAGCGTCGGGCCGACCGGTCCGGCCACGACCGAGACCGAGCCGTCGAAAGTGTCGCAGTCCGCCACGTCCGCGACGCCGTCGTTGTCGTCGTCGGCGTCGCAGGCGTCGCCGTCCGCGTCGCCGTCGTTGTTCTCCTGTCCGGGGTTCACGGCCAGGTCGCAGTTGTC
>JBFKMV010000111.1:0-16766 GCA_041629655.1 Candidatus Polarisedimenticolaceae bacterium | reverse complement strand
CGTCCTCCGGCGGAGCTGGCTCCTCCGCGGCGACGGGCACCAACGCCACCAGCACCAGGATCCAGGCCGCGCGCAGCGCGGAGCGCGCGTAACGTCCGCAGTGAGTCATAAAGCTCTCCTCGCTCGTGTGCAGAAGGTACCGGGGGAACCCGCTGCCGGCATGGGAACATGAATTGGAAAGCGCTGAAAAGAGGGGAGTTGCGCGTTGGGCTGGCGGGAATACCCTCGCCCTCGACCACGGGGTTTCCCGGGGGCTAGCCGTCCTCGGAGACCAGTCCCGTGCGCACCGCGTAGCGCACCAGGCCCGCCAGGTCGCGGATCCCGAGCTTGGACATGATGCGGCTTCTGTGCCCCTCGACCGTCTTGGCGCTCAACCCGAGCCGCCCGGCGATCTCGCGGCTCGAGTTCCCCTCGGCGACCAGCCGCAGCACCTCGCGCTCGCGCTCGGTCAGCGCGTCGGCCGCCGGGCCCCCCGACCGCGGCCGCGCGTCGTCGAGCAGCACCCGGGCCACGGCGGGGCTGAAGAACGCCTCTCCCGCCGCCACGGCCTTGATCGCGGCGACCAGGTCGTCGAGCCCCGAGCCCTTGAGCAGGTAGCCGTTCGCGCCGGCGCGGATCGCCGAGCGAACGTAGTCCTCGCCGGAGTGCATCGACAGCACGAGCACTCGCGTCTCCGGTGCCAGGCGCCGGATCTCGGCGATCGCGGCGGTCCCGTGGAGCCGCGGCAGGCCGAGGTCCATCAACACCACGTCGGGTCGCAGGCGCAGCGTGGCCTCGATGGCCGTCGGGCCGTCCTCGGCCTCGCCGACGACCTCGAGGTCCTCGCGCGAGGCCAGCAGCGCGCGGACTCCCTCGCGCACGATCCGGTGGTCCTCGGCGAGGACGATGCGCAGCGGTCCCGGCTCAGCGGCTTGCATCACGTCCCGTCATCATACGCCCCGGCGTCGCGGGCCGGACCCGGCACGCGGCCGGTCGGCCGCGGCAGCTCGACGCGGAGCGTGCAGCCCGCATCCGGGCCCGACTCGATGGACAGCGTGCCGCCGAGCAGCTCCACCCGCTCACGGATCCCCGCCAGCCCGTGCCCCTCGCTCTCGCCCCGCCGCGGGTCGAAGCCGCGTCCGTCATCGCGGACCGACAGGCGGATGCGCTCGGCGGGGGCCTCGAAACGCACCTCGACCGCGCTCGGCGCGGCGTGACGGGCGACGTTGGTCAAGGCCTCCTGCAGGATCCGGTAGCAGGCCGACTCGATCCCTCCGGGAACCGGTTCGGCGGGTTCGTCCACCCGGTGGTGCACCGGGATCCCGGTGCGCTCGGCGAAGTCGTCGCAGTACCGGCGGAGCGCCTCGACCAGCCCGACGTCGTCCAGGATCGCCGGTCCCAGGTTCTGCACCGTGCGGCGGATCTCCTCCAGCGCCTCGTCGACCAGCCGTAGCGAGCGGTCGGCGATGCGCGCCAGCTCCCCGTCGGTGCTGCGCTCGCCGATCAGCTGGAGGTGGAGCCGGATCGCGGTCAGCGCCTGGCCGACCGAGTCGTGCAGGTCGCGAGCGATCGAGCGCCGCTCCTGCTCCTGGAGCGCCAGGGCGTGCCCGGACAGCTCGCGCAGGTGGCGTTCCTGGCCGCGCAGCCTCTCGTAGGTCCGGCGCAGCTCGCCGGAGCGCGCCTCGACCCGCGCCTCGAGGTCCCGGTTGAGCGCCTCCAGCTCGGATCGCGAGCGCTCCAGTCGCGCCACGAGATCGCGGATCCGGAGCTCGGCGGCACCCGCGGCGCGCAGCGGGATGCCGAACATCAGCGCGGCCAGCCCGACCCCCAGCGTCCCGAACAGCAGCAGCAGCAGCAGGGCGTCGCGCCGGATGCGCTGCTCGGACACCGCCACCCAGACCGCGCCGACCCGCTCGGCACCCACGAACACGTCGGCCGCGGCCCAGCGCAGCGGTGCCACCAGCAGCCTCGCCCGCTCGATCTCGCCACCCAGCTCGAGCGGCGTTCCGCGGTCGTCGACCACCACGATCGTGTCCACGTCCTCACCCACCGCGTAGGCACGCAGGTGGCCGACGACCTTGGCGGTGTCGTAACGCCACAGCCCGGGCCGTTGCTGCACCTCGCCGCGGATCCAGCCCGCGACCTCGCCGGCCGTGGCGCGCGCCCGCTCGTCGAGAGCGCGCCGGCCCAGCACCAGGCTGGCCAGGGGCGCGCTCGAGCCCACCACCAGCACCAGGAACACCGCCAGCGGGAGCATCCGCGCACCGACGAAGCGGGCCAGGGCCGGGACTTGCTTCCAGCCGGCCTCGCGCGCCGGGACGCCGGTCGATCTCACGCGCCGCTCCCGATCGGGACGTAGCCCAGGCGTTCCGTCAGCGCCCGGCCGGCCGGCGAGGCGACGAAATCCATGAACCGGGCCGCTTCGGGCGCGGGCGGCCCCGCGGTGACGAAGGCCAGGTCCTTCGCGGGCTCGCGCTCCGTGCCTGCCAGGGCCAGCACCTTGAGCGGCAGGTTCTGCGCGCGGATCGCTCCGCGGTCGAACACGCCGAGCGCGCCGGGCGTCGTCAGCAGCGCCTGTTGCATCGCCAGATCCTGGTACAGGACGGGCCAGCGGCCCTCGCGATAGGCCCGTTCGGTGACCTCGGTGAACTGCGGAAGCACGCGCGCCACCGCCGCGTGACCCGAATCGCCGCTCTCGCGCAACAACACGCGCACGGCGCTGCCGTCCGGCCACGCCGTCGACTCGCCGCCGTAGAGCGCGAGCACCGTCGCCGGAGCGAGCACCGTGTCCGGCACCGAGGGGTGGGCGGCGAAGACCACCGCGACCCGGGCGTAGGGGACCACGTGCACGCCGCGCGCGCGCTCGTCCTCGCGGACCGGCCGCGATACCAGGCCGACGTCGACCAGGCCGTCCAGCGTGGCGAGCACGCCGCCCGTGGAGCCGATGCTCTCGTGAACCACGACCCGCGCCCCGGGCCGCCCGGCCATGTAGGCCTCGGCGAGCGCGCGCGTCAGCGGGAGGTTGCTGCCCGACCCGGCAAGCTCCAGCAGCCCCGGGTCGGTCTTCGGGCCGACCGCCGTCGGTCGCCCGCCCTCCGCCGGCGGGTCGAGGAACGCCGGCCGCGGGCCGCGGTCGAATCCCAGCGCCGCCCACGCGGCCAGCGCGGCCAGGCCCAGCGAGGCGGCCACGATCGCCGACCACAACGCGACGGGCGTCGAGCGCTCCGGTGACGGCACTCGGGCGGGTCGCGGCATCGACGGTCAGTCCGGCTTCTCGACGCCGAAGGCCTCCAGGATCCGGTGGGCCCCGACCGAGGGGGGGAGCGAGCCGTCCCGGACCTGGTGCTCGATCGTCTCCAGCAGCGCCCGGACCCGCGGCGCACGGCGCAGGGCGGAGCGCAGCTCGTCGTCCACCATGGCCCACATCCAGCGCAGCATCTGCTCGCGGCGGCGGGCGGCGAGCCGGCCCGACGATTCCAGCTGCTCGCGGTGGGCGCGGATCGCCTCCCAGATCTCGTCCAGGCCGCGGTTGTCACGGGCGCTGCAGGTGAGGACGGGCGGCTGCCAGCCGGATTCCCGCGGCCGCATGTAGCGCAGCGCGCCGGCGTACTGCGACGCGGCGAGCCGGGCGGCGGGCTCGGTCTCGCCGTCGGCCTTGTTGACCGCGATCAGGTGCGCCAGCTCGAGCAGGCCGCGCTTGATGCCCTGCAGCTCGTCGCCCGCCCCGGGCAGCATCAGCACCAGGAAGAAATCCGTCATCTCGGCGACCACGGTCTCGGACTGGCCGACGCCCATCGTTTCGACCAGCACCACGTCGAACCCGGCGGCCTCGCACAGCAGCAGCGTCTCGCGGGTGCGCGAGGCCACGCCGCCCAGCGTCCCGGCGCTCGGCGAGGGCCGGATGAACGCCCGCTCGTCGACCGCCAGCCGCGCCATGCGCGTCTTGTCACCGAGGATGCTGCCGCCGCTGACCCCGCTCGACGGATCCACGGCCAGCACCGCCACGCGATGTCCGGCCGCGGTGAGGTTGCTGCCGAAGGTGTCGATGAACGTGCTCTTGCCGACGCCCGGAACGCCGGTGATGCCGACCCGCACCGCGGAACCGGTGCGCGGCATGACCCGCGCCAGCACCGCGCCGGCCAGCCGCTGGTGCTCCGGGTTGGCCGACTCGACCAGCGTGATCGCCCGCGCCAGCACGGCGCGCTGGCCGCCCACGACGCCGGCCACGTAGTCCTCGAGCCCCAGCTCGCGCCGGCGCGGACTCATGGAGCGGTCGTCCCTCCGAGACCGAGGTGCCGCTCCAGCTCGTCGAGCACGCGGCCCGCGGCCTCGGTGATCACGGTGCCGGGTCCGAAGATCAGCGACACGCCGGCCTCGTGGAGCGCCGCGTGGTCGCCCGGCGGCACGACCCCGCCGACCACCAGCAGGATGTCCTCGCGTCCCAGCCGCGCCAGCTCGGCGCGCAACGCGGGGACCAGCGTCAGGTGCCCGGCCGCCAGCGTGCTGACCGCGCAGACGTGCACGTCGTTCTCGACCGCCTGCCGGGCCGTCTCCTCCGGGGTCTGGAACAGCGGGCCGATGTCGACGTCGAAGCCCAGGTCGGCGTAGGCCGTCGCGACCACCTTCTGGCCCCGGTCGTGACCGTCCTGGCCGAGCTTGGCGATCAGGATCCGCGGACGCCGCCCCTCGGAGCGTTCGAAGGCGCGCACCCGCTCGAGCACCCGGCGTGACGCGTCGTCGTGGTCGCCCATCTCACCCCCGTAGACTCCCCGCACCGCGTGGATCGTCGCCTGGTGCCGCCCGAACACGCGCTCGAGCGCGAGGCTGATCTCGCCCACGCTGGCGCCGGCGCGCACGGCCTCCACCGAAAGCTCGAGGAGGTTACCATCGGCGCCTCCGGCACAGGCGGTCAACGCCTCGAGGGCGCTGGCGACCCGCCCCGCATCGCGGCCGGCGCGCAGCTGGTCGAGGCGGCGGCGCTGCGCCTCGCGCACGGCGGTGTTGTCCACACGCAGCACCTCGACCGGCTCCTCGCGCTCGGGACGGTAACGGTTGACGCCGACCACGACCTGCCGCCCGCTGTCGATGCGGGCCTGCGTCCGCGCCGAGGCCTCCTCGATGCGCAGCTTGGGCACGCCGGCCTCGATGGCGCGGGCCATCCCGCCCAGCTCCTCGATCTCGCGGATGTGGCTCCAGGCCCGCCGCGCCAGCTCCCAGGTCAGCCGCTCCACGTAGTAGCTGCCGCCCCACGGGTCGACGAAGCGGCAGGTGTCGGTCTCGTGCTGCAGGAACAGCTGCGTGTTGCGCGCGATGCGGGCCGAGAAGTCGGTCGGCAGCGCCAGCGCCTCGTCGAGCGCGTTGGTGTGCAGGCTCTGCGTGTGCCCCTGGGTCGCGGCCATCGCCTCGAGGCAGGTGCGGACCACGTTGTTGTAGACGTCCTGCGCGGTCAGGCTCCAGCCGCTGGTCTGGCAGTGGGTCCTGAGCGACAGGCTGCGCGGGTTCTCGGGCTCGAAGTCGCGCATCAGCCGGGCCCACAGCAGGCGGCCCGCGCGCAGCTTGGCCAGCTCCATGAAAAAGCTCATCCCCACCGCCCAGAAGAAGCTCAGCCGCGGGGCGAAGTCGTCGATCCGGAGCCCCGCGGCGATCCCCGTGCGCACGTACTCCAGGCCGTCGGCCAGGGTGTAGCCGAGCTCCAGGTCGGCGGTCGCGCCGGCCTCCTGCATGTGGTAGCCGCTGATGCTGATGCTGTTGAACTTCGGCATGTGGCGGCTCACGTAGCGGAAGATGTCGGCGATGATGCGCATGCTCGGCGCGGGCGGGTAGATGTAGGTGTTGCGGACCATGAACTCCTTGAGGATGTCGTTCTGGATCGTTCCGGTGAGCTGCCCGGCCGCCACGCCCTGCTCCTCGGCCGCGACGATGTACAGCGCGAGCACCGGCAGCACGGCGCCGTTCATGGTCATCGAAACGCTGATCCGGTCCAGCGGGATGCGGTCGAACAGGATCCGCGTGTCGAGGATGCTGTCCACCGCCACGCCGGCCATGCCGACGTCCCCGGCGACGCGCGGGTGGTCGGAGTCGTACCCGCGATGGGTCGCCAGGTCGAACGCCACCGACAGCCCGCGCTGGCCCGCGGCGAGGTTCTTGCGGTAGAAGGCGTTGGAATCCTCCGCGGTGGAGAAGCCCGAGTACTGCCGCACGGTCCAGGGCCGGGCCGTGTACATCGTGGCGTAGGGGCCGCGCACGAACGGGGGAAAGCCGGGGAGCGAATCGAGGTGCTCGAGGCCCGCGAGGTCCTGCGCGCCGTAGAGTCCGCGCACGTCGATGCCCTCGGGGGTCGACCAGGCCGCGCCCTCGGGGTCCCGCACCCCCGCGGCGCGCGCCCGCTCGCCCCACTCGCCGCGGCCGGGCCTCGGCCGCTCGCCATCGAGCGCGACGTCGGCGAAGCTCGGGATCCTGCGGCTCACCGCACGCCCTCCGCGCGGGCCAGCTCGCGCAGCTCGGCCAGCGCGTCGCAGCCCGCGTACACGAAGCGGTCGACGCCGGCGGCGCGCCACGCGGCCTCGTGGTCCCCCGGACGCCCGGCCACGATCACCGTGCGCGCGCCGGCCTCGCGGAGCCGCGGAGCGAGCTCCGGAACCGCGGTCGCGTAACGCGCGTCGGACGAGCACAGCACCGCGACCCGCGCGCCACTGTCGCGGAACGCCGCCACGGCGTCGTCGGCGCTCTCGAGCGCGCTGCCCGCGACGGTCTCGAACCCGCCGGCCCGGTAGAGCTGACGCGCGAACGCCGCGCGGGCGCTGTGCTCGGCGGGGGGCCCGACGCCGGCCAGGAAGACCCGCGGGCGCCGGCCGTGGCGGGCCAGGTGCGCGTCGCTCGCGTCGCGCAGCTCCTCGAACGGCGCCGCCACGGGACGGCAGCGGAACGGCTCGATGCGCAGCGGCGGAGCGCCGTGGCCCAGCGCGGCCGCCAGCTCGGCCAGCGAGGCGCCGGCCACCGCGGCGGCCACCGCGGCCGCGGTCCGCGAGCCCGCCCCGGCCCGCGCCAGGCCTGCCAGGGCCGCGTCGCGGGCGGCCGCGTCGCCCCGCGCCTCCAGGCGGCGCCCGGCCTCCCGGCGCGCCCGGTCGAGGTCCGCGCGGCGGGACTCGGGGAGCGTCTCGTCCAGCGCCGGGAACTCGCTCACGCCGAGGATCGGCCGGCACCGCCGCGCGACGTCCCGCTCGCGGGCCGCGGCGGTCGCGCCGACCCGCTCGGCGACCCAGCCCGAGAGCAACGCCCGGCTCATGCCGCTCGCGCGCTCGATCTCGCGGAACAGCTCCCAGGCCCGTCCCGCCAGCGCGTCGGTCAGCGATTCGATCAGCCACGATCCCCCCGCGGGGTCCGCCACGCGGTGGAGCTGTCCCTCCTCGCGCAGGATCAGCGGCGTGCTCCGGGCCACGCGGCGCGCCAGGCGGCCCGGCTCGCCGAGCGCGGTGTCGAACGGCACCGGGATCACGGCCTCCGCGCCGGCCAGCGTCGCGGCGAAGCAGCCGGCGGTGTTGCGCAGCATGTTGACCCACGGATCGCGCGCCGTGATCTCGCGACGCGCGGGCCGCACGGTCATCCGCAGCGCGCCCGCGTCGGGACCGCCTCCCGCGACCTCGACGATGCGCGACCACAGCCGCCGGGCGGCGCGCAGCTTGGCCGTGGCGAGAAAGAACCGCGAGCCGACGCTGAACTCGAACGCGATCTGGCGTGCCGCCCGGTCGACGTCGAGCCCCGCGGCCGTCATCGCGCGCAGGTACTCGAGGCCCGTCGCCATCGCCAGCGCGAGGTCGAGCTCCGCGCCCGCCCCCGCGTCGTGATACACGCTCGCGCCGACGCGCACCGCGCGCACGCCGGGCAGCGCCTCGCCGGTCCAGGCGGCGAGGTCCCCGAGCTCCTCGAGCGCCCGCGGCAGCGCGACCGGGAGCGAGCCCTCGCGCGCCAGCGCCCCCAGCGGGTCGGCCTCGAAGCTGCCGCGGCAGTCGCCGGAGCTCGCGGCGCGCCGTGTCCACATCGCCGCCAGCAACGCGGCCGCGGGCAGGAACGCGGACCCGCCGTCGAGGGCGACGGCGGCCGGCGGCGCGGACCCTTCGAGCGCCGTCTCGAGATCCGTCGCCGTCCGGATCGTCACGCCGGCGCGCGCCGGGGCGTCGAGCACGAAGCGGACTGCTGCCGCACCCCCCTCGAGGTCGCGGCGCACGGCGCGGCGCGTCTCGTCGAGGTCGGGGTGGGCGTGCTCGGCGCGCACCTCCGGCCCCGCGGCCAGCGCGGGGTGGGGCGTCGTGCCGCGGGTGAACGGGGGCAGCCCCGGGAAACCCGAGGGGTCGTCGTCGGCGGGCCGGTCCGCGCGCGTGTGCAGCGGGAGCAGCTCGAGCCCCTCGTCGGTGCGGAAGCGCAGCCGCTCCCCGGGCGGGGCGCCGAGCTCCCGTTCCGCGAGCGACTCCCACTCGGCCCGCGACACCGCGGGAAACAGCTCGTCCAGGGACAGCCGGTCGTGCATCGGGGTATGATAACCTATACGTTCTGAGTGATTTACGACGTAACTCCCGCCTCGTCGAACCGGAGACCCGATGGCGACCGAGCTTAGCAGCAAGACCCGGCCCGCACCCGAGCGGATTCCGCCGTACCGGCCGAAGCACCACGTGCGGATCGTGACCGCGGCGTCGCTGTTCGACGGCCACGACGCGGCGATCAACATCATGCGCCGGATCCTGCAGTCCTCGGGCGCCGAGGTGATCCACCTCGGGCACAACCGCTCGGTGGCCGAGATCGTCGACTGCGCGATCCAGGAGGACGCCCAGGCGATCGCGATCACGTCCTACCAGGGCGGGCACCTCGAGTACCTCAAGTACATGCACGACCTGCTGCGGGAGCGCGGCGCGGCGATCAAGATCTTCGCCGGCGGCGGCGGCACGATCCTGCCCGACGAGACCGCAGAGCTCCACGCCTACGGGATCGACCGCGTCTACTCGCCCGACGACGGCCGCAAGCTCGGGCTGCAGGGGATGATCAACGACCTGCTCGAGCAGTGCGACCGCCCGGCGCGCACGGCGCCGTTGGCCTTCGACCGCAAGCGGCTGCTGGAGCGCGACCCGCAGACCGTCGCGGCGCTGATCACCGCGGCGGAAACGCTGCCCGAGGAGTCGGCGCGGATCCTGGGCGAGCTGCGCTCGGTCGTCGAGAGCCGCAACACCCCGGTGCTCGGCGTCACCGGGACCGGCGGCTCGGGCAAGTCGTCGCTGGTCGACGAGCTGGTGCGCCGCTTCCTGGCGGACTTCGCCGACAAGAGCGTCGCGATCGTCTCGGTCGACCCGTCCCGTCGCAAGTCGGGCGGCGCGCTGCTCGGCGACCGGATCCGCATGAACGCGATCCACGACCCGCGGGTCTACATGCGCTCGCTGGCCACGCGCCAGTCGAACGTGGCGCTGAGCAAGCACGTCAAGGCATCGATCGACATCGTCAAGGCCGCGGGTTTCGACCTGGTGATCGTCGAGACCTCGGGGATCGGACAGTCGGACACCGAGATCACCGAGCACGCCGACGTCGCGCTGTACGTGATGACGCCGGAGTACGGGGCGGCGACGCAGCTCGAGAAGATCGACATGCTGGACTTCGCCGATGTGATCGCGATCAACAAGTTCGACAAGGCCGGCGCGCAGGACGCGCTGCACGACGTGCGTAAGCAGTACAAGCGGAACCACCAGCAGTGGGACGGCGAGGACGACCGGCTTCCGGTGCTGGGCACGATCGCCTCGCAGTTCAACGACCCGGGAACGAACCGGCTGTACCGGCGCCTGATCGACGCGCTCGCGGCCAAGACCGGCGCCGCGCTCGCCTCGTCGTTCGAGCTGACCCCCGGGATGAGCGACAAGCAGCCGGTGATCCCCGCCGACCGCGTGCGCTACCTGGCCGAGATCGCCGACAGGAGCGACGAGTATGCGGAGTTCGTGGAGCGGCAGTCGGGCCTGGCGCGGCGGTTGTTCCAGATCCACGGCGCGATCGAGCTGCTGCGGGCGGGGGAGGACGGCGAGCGGCGCGGCCGGACCGAGCCCGAGCCTCCGGCGATGCTGCCCGAGCTGGCGGTCGCAGACGGGGAGCCGGCGGGGCTCCGGTCGCTGATCGGCCGCTACCGCGAGCTCGCGGGCGAGCTGGACCCGGCCTGCCGGCGGATGCTCCAGCACTGGCCGGAGACCGTCGCGCGCTACCGCGCCCCGACCCTGAGCTACAAGGTCCGCGACCGCGTCGTCGAGCACCCGCTGACCCGCGAGTCGCTGTCGGGCCTCGCGGTGCCCAAGGTCAGCCTGCCGCGCTGGCGCGACTGGGGCGAGCTGCTGCGCTGGATGCTGACCGAAAACGTGCCCGGTCGCTTCCCCTACACCGCCGGCGTCTACCCGCTCAAGCGCCAGGGCGAGGACCCGGCGCGGATGTTCGCCGGCGAGGGCGGACCGGAGCGCACCAACCGCCGCTTCCACTACGTCTCGCACGGGATGCCGGCCAAGCGCCTGTCGACCGCGTTCGACTCGGTCACGCTGTACGGCGAGGACCCCGACCGCCGTCCCGACATCTACGGCAAGATCGGCAACTCCGGCGTCAGCATCTGCACGCTGGACGACGCCAAGAAGCTCTACTCCGGCTTCGATCTCGCCGACCCCAAGACCTCGGTCTCGATGACGATCAACGGGCCGGCGCCGATGCTGCTCGGCTTCTTCATGAACGCGGCGATCGACCAGCAGTGCGAGCGGCACATCAAGGAGCACGGTCTCGAGCGGGAGGTGCGCGAGAAGATCGAGGCGTCCTACCGCGAGCGGGGCGTCCCGCGTCCGCAGTACCAGGGCGAGCTGCCCGACGGCAACGACGGGCTGGGCCTGATGCTGCTCGGCGTCAGCGGCGACGAGGTGCTGCCGCGGGAGACCTACGAGCGGATCAAGGCCGCCACGCTGAACGTCGTCCGCGGCACGGTCCAGGCCGACATCCTCAAGGAGGACCAGGCCCAGAACACCTGCATCTTCTCGACCGAGTTCGCGCTCAGGATGATGGGCGACATCCAGCAGTACTTCATCGACCACGAGGTGCGGAACTTCTACTCGGTGTCGATCTCCGGCTACCACATCGCCGAGGCCGGGGCCAACCCGATCACGCAGCTGGCGCTGACGCTGGCCAACGGGTTCACGTTCGTCGAGTACTACCTGGCCCGCGGGATGCACATCGACGACTTCGCGCCCAACCTGTCGTTCTTTTTCTCCAACGGGCTGGACCCCGAGTACTCGGTGATCGGCCGGGTGGCGCGGCGGATCTGGGCCAAGGCGATGAAGCACCGCTACGGCGCCAACGAGCGCTCGCAGAAGCTCAAGTACCACATCCAGACCTCGGGCCGCAGCCTGCACGCGCAGGAGATCGGGTTCAACGACATCCGCACCACGCTGCAGGCGCTGTACGCGCTGTACGACAACTGCAACTCGCTCCACACCAACGCCTACGACGAGGCGATCACGACCCCGACCGAGGAGAGCGTGCGCCGGGCGCTGGCGATCCAGCTGATCATCAACAAGGAGCTGGGGCAGAACAAGAACGAGAACCCGCTGCAGGGCTCGTTCATCATCGACGAGCTGACCGAGCTGGTCGAGCAGGCGGTGCTGGCGGAGTTCCGCTCGATCTCCGAGCGCGGCGGCGTGCTGGGCGCGATGGAGCGGATGTACCAGCGCAGCAAGATCCAGGACGAGTCGCTGTACTACGAGACGCTCAAGCACAGCGGCAAGCTGCCGATCGTCGGCGTCAACACGTTCCTCGACCCGCAGGGCTCGCCGACGATCGTGCCGGGCGAGGTGATTCGCTCGACCAGCGAGGAGAAGGAGTACGCGATCCGCTCGCGCGAGGCGTTCCAGGAGCGGAACAAGGGGCGCGCCGAGCCCGCGCTGGAGCGGCTGCAAACCGCGGCGGTGGAGAACGGGAACACGTTCGAGAGCCTGATCGAGGCCTGCAAGGTCTGCTCGCTGGGGCAGCTCTCCGCCGCCCTGTACCGGGTCGGCGGCCAGTACCGCCGCAACATGTGAGCGCGGCGGCGCCGCGCGACGCCCGGGGCCGCACGCTCGAGCTGCCGCGGCCGCCGCGGCGCATCGTGTCGCTCGTTCCCAGCCAGACAGAGCTGCTGGCCGACCTCGGTCTCGACGAGCGCGTCGTCGGCATCACGCGCTTCTGCGTCCGGCCGCCGGAATGGAGCCGCACCAAGCGCAACGTCGGCGGCACCAAGCAGGTGCGGCACGAGCGCGTCGAGGCGCTGCGCCCGGACCTGGTGCTGGCGAACCTGGAGGAGAACACCCGCGCGGACGTCGAGCGGCTGGAGCGGCTGGCGCCGGTCTGGGTGACCGACGTGAAGAGCGTCGAGGGCGCGCTGGCGATGATCGGCGACGTGGGTCGGCTGACCGCTCGAAAGGCCGAGGCGGCGGCGCTGGCGGCGCAAATCGCCGCCGGCTTCGAGGCGCTGGCGGGCCTGCCGCCGATCCGCGTGGCCTACCTGATCTGGCAGGACCCGTTGATGACCGTGGGCGGGGACACGTTCATCCACGACGTGCTGCGCCGGGGCGGCCTGGTCAACGTGTTCGCCGAGCGCAGCCGCTACCCCGAGCTGACCCCGGCCGAGCTGCTGGAGGCGGCGCCCGAGCGGGTGCTGCTGTCCAGCGAGCCGTACCCGTTCCGGGAGCGCCACAAGCCGGCCCTGGCCCGACTGCTCCCCGGCTTGAAGCTCCAGCGCGTGGACGGCGAGCCGTGCTCCTGGTACGGGAGCCGGCTGCTCGCGACCCCGGCCTACCTGGGGCGGCTGCGGGGCGGCGAGGAGCCCCCGGAACCCGCCTGAGCGCGGGCTGGTCCGGGAAAAACGTTCCCGTTGCGTGGTTTTTTCGCGCTCTCTGGGCGTCCCCGGCGGGACCGCTATCCTCTCGGGGACTTGTCAACGGGCGCAGGCTCGTTAACTTGTGCGGAGTACGGCGGACCCGCGGAGGGCCGCCAGACAGCCTAGAGGTGCCATTCGATGTCGGCTCTGGTCATCGTCGAGTCCCCGGCCAAGGCCAAGACGATCAGCCGCGTGCTCGGGCGCGGCTACGTCGTCGAGGCCAGCTACGGCCACATCCGGGATCTGCCCGCCAACGCGGACGAGATCCCGGCCCGGGTCAAGAAGGAGGCCTGGGCCCGGCTGGGCGTGAACCTGGAGAAGGACTTCGAGCCGATCTACGTCGTCCCCGCCGACAAGAAGAAATACGTCCAGCGGCTGAAGAAGGCGCTGGCCGGCGCGGACGCGCTGCTGCTGGCCACCGACGAGGACCGCGAGGGCGAGAGCATCAGCTGGCACGTGGTCGAGGTGCTCAAGCCCAAGGTGCCGGTGCAGCGGATCGCGTTCCACGAGATCACCGCCGAGGCGATCCGCGAGGCCGTCGAGTCGCCGCGCGACATCGACGAGTCGCTGGTCAAGGCCCAGGAGAGCCGCCGGATCCTCGACCGGCTGTTCGGCTACATGCTGTCGCCGGTGCTGTGGAAGAAGGTGCGGCGCGGGCTGTCCGCCGGCCGCGTGCAGAGCGTGGCCGTGCGGCTGGCCGTGCTGCGCGAGCGCGAGCGGCGGAAGTTCCACGTCGCGACCTACTGGGACGCCGACGCCGAGTTCCTCGAGAACGGTCGCAGCTTCACCGCCCGGCTGGTGCGGGTCGGTGAGCGCCGCGTGGCCAACGGGCAGGACTTCTCGGCCAAGACGGGGCTGCTCAGGACGGGTAGCGACGCGCTGTGGCTCGACGGCGAGCCCGCGGTGCGCGGTCTGCTGGATCGCGCGGCGCGGCCGTTCCGCGTTGCCGCCGTGGAGCAGAAACCGCAGACCCGCCGTCCGGCTCCGCCGTTCACGACCTCGACGCTCCAGCAGGAGGCCAACCGCAAGCTGCGCTTCAGCGCGCAGCGCACGATGCGCATCGCCCAGCGGCTCTACGAGGGCATCGACCTCGACGACGACCGCGTCGGCCTGATCACCTACATGCGTACCGACTCGGTGACGTTGGCCGAGCGCGCGCTGAAGGACGCGCAGCAGGTCGTCACCGGGCTCTACGGCAGCGACTACACGGACGGGCCGCGGCGCTACCGGACCAAGAGCGTCAACGCCCAGGAGGCGCACGAGGCGATCCGCCCGACCGAGATCTCGCGCACCCCCGAGTCGGTGGCGCGCCACCTCGACCGCGACGCCCAGAAGCTGTACGAGCTGATCTGGAAGCGGACCATCGCCAGCCAGATGGTCGATGCGCGGCTGCTGCGCACCGCGGTCGAGATCGAGAGCACGCTCGAGGGCCCGGGTGACCCGGCCGGACCCGCGGTGTTCGCCGCCAGCGGCAAGACGATCGTGTTCCCCGGCTTCCTGCGGGCCTACGTCGAGGGGTCCGACGACCCGGACGCCGAGATCGCCGACCAGGAGGTGATCCTGCCCCCGCTCGAGCAGGGACAGGCGCTCACGCCGGTGCGCGTCGAGGCGCTGCCCCACGAGACGGCGCCCCCGGCCCGCTACACCGAGGCCAGCCTGGTCAAGAAGCTCGAGGCGGAGGGGATCGGGCGGCCCTCGACCTACGCCTCGATCGTCGACACGATCCAGGACCGCGGCTACATCGTCAAGCGCAGCAACTCGCTGGTGCCGACGTTCACCGCGATGGTCGTGACGCAGCTGCTGGAGCAGCACTTCGGCGAGTACGTGGACATCAAGTTCACCGCGCGGATGGAGGACGAGCTGGACGAGATCGCCAACGGCCGCATGGATCCGCTGGCCCAGCTCAACCGGATGTACCACGGCAACGGCGACGGGCAACCGGGGCTGGCGCGCAAGATCGCCTCCGAGGAGGCGGCGATCGAGTACCCGATGTTCGAGCTGGGCGAGCACCCCGAGAGCGGCCAGCCGGTGGTGGTCAAGGTCGGCCGCTACGGACCGTACGTGCAGGTCGGCGAGAACGACGACCGGGTGATGGCCTCGATCCCCAACGACATCGCGCCGGCCGACCTGACGGTCAACGACGCGATCGGCCTGCTGGAGCGCAAGCAGCAGGGGCCGCGCGAGCTGGGGCACGACCCCGAGACGGGACTGCCGGTCTACGTGGCCCACGGCCGCTACGGCGCCTACGTGCAGCTCGGCGAGACGCCGACGGACAAGAAAGCCCCCAAGCCCAAACGCTCCTCGCTGCCCAAGGGAATGCACGAGGACGAGGCGACCCTGAAGCTGGCGCTGAAGCTGCTGTCGCTGCCGCGCAGCGTCGGCAAGCATCCCGAGACGGGCGAGGAGATCGTGGCCACCAAGGGCCGCTTCGGCCCCTACATCAAGTGCGGCAAGGAGAGCCGCTCGCTGGACGACGAGCAGCAGATCTTCACCATCGACGTGGAGGCTGCCGTGGCCAAGCTCAAGCAGCCTAAGCGCCGCGGCCGCTCGCGGACCCGCACCGTGCTGCGCGAGGTGGGCCAGAACGCCGAGGGCGCTCCGGTGCAGCTGATGGACGGCCCCTACGGCGCCTACCTGACCGACGGCAGCCTCAACGCCTCGCTGCCCAAGAGCGCCGACCCGAACGCGCTGACGCTCGACGAGGCGCTGCGCATCCTGGCCGACAAGGGCAAGCCGCCGCGCCGGCGCGGGGCGCGGACCGCCCGCGGCACGACCGTGCGCGCCGCGGCCAAGCGCGCCGGGAAGAAGAAGACCAAGCGGAAGGCGGCGAAGAAGAAGTCCAAGCAGAAGGCCGCGCGCAAGAAGCCGCCGACCCCCTGAAGCGTCCGGAGCCGGCGCCCGTTCTGTTACCATGGCCGCTCGATCGAGGCGCCGTCGCGCGTGACGGCCGGACGGGGTAGTGCATGACCGACCGCACGCAGAAGCCGCCGCAGAAGGGCTACAAGGCGTCGCTCAACCTGCCGAGCACGCCGTTCCGCATGAAGGCCAACCTGGTCGAGCGCGAGCCGCGGTTCCAGCAGCGCTGGGACGCCCTCGACCTGTACGGCAAGCTGCGCGAGGGGGCGCAGGGCCTTCCGCGGTACGTGCTCCACGACGGACCGCCCTACGCCAACGGCTCGATCCACCTCGGGCACCTGCTGAACAAGGTCCTGAAGGACCTGGTGGTGCGCTCGCGCAACATGCTCGGCTTCGACGCCCCGTTCATCCCCGGCTGGGACTGCCACGGGCTGCCGATCGAGCACAAGGTGCTCAAGGAGCTGGGCGGCAAGGCGCGCGGGATGCCGCCGGCCGAGATCCGCGAGCGCTGCCGGGCCTACGCCGAGAAGTACGTCGGCCTGCAGTCGCGGCAGCTCAAGCGGCTCGGAACGATCGGCGACTACGGCGAGCCCTACCTGACCATGAGCCCGGGATACGAGGCGGCGACGCTGGAGGTGTTCGCCGACATGGTGGCGCATGGCCTCGTGAATCGCGCCCTGCGACCGGTGCACTGGTCGATCGAGAACCGCACCGCGCTGGCCGAGGCGGAGCTGGAGTACGAGGACCGCGAGGACCACAGCATCTACGTGCTGTTCGAGGTCGCCGACCCGGGCAGGCTCCCGGCCGCGCTCCGGGCGCCCGCCGGCAAGCCGGTCGCGCTGATGATCTGGACCACCACGCCGTGGACGTTGCCGGCCAACCTGGCCGTGGCCGTGCACGAGGCCGCCGACTACGGGCTGTACCGCTTCGAGCACGCCGGCGCCGAGCGATACGCGGTGCTGGCGACGGCGCTGGCCGAGCAGGTGTTCGGCAAGCGCGGCGTCGAGACGGAGCTGGTGGG
>JBFKMV010000110.1:0-16795 GCA_041629655.1 Candidatus Polarisedimenticolaceae bacterium | reverse complement strand
GTCGAGGGCCGGTCACAGGCCGGAGCCGCCAGCAGCAGCATTAACGTTGCACCGGGCCAAAGCGCCCGCCGGCGGCGGCGGGACGGGGAGGCCAGCCCGGCGGGCCGACCGGCCAAGTCCCTTTGCCTGGAGGAGATCCGGTTGACATTCGCCATCGAGGACCGCCAGGATAACGCAGCTTCGGTGATCCCCGGGGAGAAAGGAGGGGAGATGTCGCGTCGAGTCGCACTGACCACGCTGCTGGTCCTGCTGATCGCGGCCACCGTGTCCTGCCAGCCCATGCCCGAGTTTCCGGAACCCGGCCAGGGCGGGCTGCCCGCGGAGGACCTGGCTCGCGAGAACGAGATCCCCGCTGCATGGGGCCGCCTGGTCGCGGTGACCAACGATCCCAACTTCGGCCACCTGTTCCAGCTGTGGTTCGAGGACACCGACGGAAGCGTCCGTATGGTGACCTACAACAACCGCTGGCAACAGCTGTCGGGATCCGCCGTGATCATCCGGCGCACGGGAGGAGGTCAGCCATGAGCGCGTTGATCGGCCTGGCCAGTCGGCTGTGTCTGCTGGGAGCCGTGGTTCTCGCGGGCCTCGGCGCGCTGGAAAAGGCGTCCAACATGCTCGGCAGCACGTTCCTGCGCGGCTACGATCCGTGGCGGCTGATCGAGTTCGCGAGCGTGCTGCTGTTGTTCACGATCGCGTTGGAGCTGTGGGGTATGCGTCGCGCGCTGGAGAACGGCCGGCCACGCTGAGCGACGGCTGCCGGCGATCGGACGACCCGCAGGAGCACCTGCGGCGGGGCTCGGGGCGGCGCCGGCGTCGTCTCCGGATCCCCTCGGCGGGGGGAGCATCGCTCGACGAAAACCCGAAAAACCCCAAAAACCTCCCGCCGTCAATACTTTAACTCGGGCTCCGCGCCACCGACAGTGCTTGAACGCGGCCCCGGGTTGGGGTACATTAGTGCGTGACAACCGACGCATCCCAGTCCGCGCCACCGACGGGCAACAGAGGTTCTACGACCATGACTCGTTCCGACCTGGAAAACGACCTCACCCGCTACGAGACTTCGCGGCGGCGTCTCGTCAAGGCAGGCCTCATCGCGGCGCCGTTCATCGTCACGCTCAAGGCGATGCCGTTGCGTGCCTCGTCCGGTTCGTTGGGCGTCTACGACTACGGCGACGGCGGAGCCGGTGGCAGTGAGGAGAGCGACAAGAAGGTCAAGAAGAAGAAGAAGTCCTTCAACTGACCTCCGCTTCGACCCGAGGCGGCCTCCGCCGGTTCCACACCACGGGTGTCTACGCCTCTCCCATCCGCGTATCGTGACACGCAAGCAGACCAGTTGGCGGGTCCCCGACGGCGCGGGGCTGCGCTGGCGTAGCTGGGACGGCGATCACGTCCTCTACCACGGCGCCTCGGGTGACACCCACCACGTCAGCGCCGTCGCCGCCGCCGCGCTCCGCTACCTCGAGACCCAGCCGGCGGGCATCGAGCAGCTCTCACGGCACCTCGAGCGGCAGCTCGGGCTCGAGGCCGGCCCGGAGTTCGTGGGGCAGCTCGAGCAGATGCTGGGCCGCTTCGACGAGCTGGGCCTGGTCGAGGTCGTGTCGTGACCGTCGACGATCTGGGCCTCCGGCGGCTGCGGCAGGTCTTCGAGGGCCCCGGGGCCGTGATCCGCACCGGGCCGTTCAACGCGCGGCTCGGCGCCGCGATCGGCGAGCTGACCGACGCGTTCCGGACGCTCTACGGCGACTACCCGGTCCTGGACGGTTCCGCCGACGACGAGATCATCGACTTCGACATCCGGGTCGTTCCGACGTCGGGAGTCCGGCGCTGGCTGTGGCCCCGCGTGACCTGTCTCGTCGACGGCCGCCACCGCTTCCTGCCGCTTCCGCGGGCCCAGGCGTTGGCGATGTTCGAGTGGGCCTTCAACTGGTGCGTGTTCAGCCGGCCCAACGCATGGTTGATCCTGCACTCGGGCGTCGTCGAGCGGAACGGGCGCGCGCTGCTGCTGTCCGGCAGCCCGGGCGCCGGGAAGAGCACCCTCGCGGCGGGGCTGTGTCTCAGGGGCTGGCGGTTGCTGTCCGACGAGGTGGCGCTGATCCGTCCCGGCACCCGGAGCGTGACGCCGGTGCCGCGACCGGTCGGCCTGAAGGAGGAGTCGATCGGCGTGATCCGCGCGTTCGACTCGCGCGCCGTGATCGGTCCGACCTGCACCGGTACGCGCAAGGGAACCGTGGCGCACATGCGGCCGCCGGCCGACAGCGTGGCGCGCGGGCTCGAGACCGCCGAGGTGCGCTGGATCCTGTTCCCCACCTGGGCGCGCGGAGAGCCCGCCCGGCTCACGCCGATCCCGCGCGCCGAGGCGCTGCTGCGCACCGGCCGCGAGGCCTTCAACTACAGCCTGCTCGGCGAGAGCGGCTTCGAGACCCTGGCCGGGATCGTGGACCGCTGCGAGTGCCTGGCCCTGCGCTACGGCGATCTCGAGCAGGCCGCGCGGTTGCTGACCGAGCTGGCCGACGGGGCCGCCCCCGCGACGGTGCGCCGGTCGGTCGAGGCCGATCGATGACGCCCGCGGAAGCCTCGCTGCTCGGCGCGCTCCGCCGGCCGGAAACGGTGCTCGCGCTGGACACCGCGGGCTGGAACGTGCTGCTCCGCGAGGCCCGCCGGCTCGACCTCTCGTCGCGGCTCGCCGTGTCGCTGGGCGACCGCGACGGGGAGCCGCCGCTGCCGGACAAGGTGCGCGAGCATCTCGCCGGGGCCCGCGCGGTCGCGGCGCAGCACGAGCGGATCGTGCGCTGGGAGGTCGACCGGATCCGGC
This sequence comes from Candidatus Polarisedimenticolaceae bacterium, assembly GCA_041629655.1. GTDB lineage: Bacteria > Acidobacteriota > Polarisedimenticolia > Polarisedimenticolales > Polarisedimenticolaceae > JBFKMV01. The sequence continues at coordinate 13,983 of JBFKMV010000110.1, read as the reverse complement.
ACGCGCTGCGCGACCTCGAGCTCTCGCCGGTGCTGCTGAAGGGGGCGGCCTACCTGCTGGCCGGGCTGCCCCCGGCGCGCGGACGGCTGGTCGGCGACGTGGACATCCTGGTTCCCGAGAGCCGGATCCAGGAGGTCGAGCGCGCCCTGCTCGAAGGGGGCTGGGAGCCGGTCAAGCTGGACCCCTACGACCAGCGCTACTATCGCACCTGGATGCACGAGCTGCCGCCGCTGCGCCACCGCGAGCGCCGGATCGTCGTCGACGTGCACCACCGGATTTTGCCGCGGACGGGCAAGCTCCACCCCGACCCGCGCAAGCTGCTGGAGGGCGCGCGGCAGGTGGGCGCGGACGGGACCCGCGTGCTGTGCCCCGAGGACATGGTGCTGCACGGCGCGGCGCACCTGTTCCAGGACGGCGACCTCGCGGGCGGCCTGCGGGACCTGCTCGACCTGGACGACCTGCTGCGCTGTTTCTCCGGGCGCGACCCCGGATTCTGGGACCGTCTCGCCGCCCGGGGCCGGGACCTGGGTCTCGGGCGACCGCTGTTCTACGCGCTGCGGTTCTCCAGCAGCATGCTGGGAACGCCGGTCCCCGACGAGTCCCGTTTCACCCGCGACGGCCGGCCGCCGTGGCCGCTGACGCCGGTCATGGACGCGCTCGCGACCCGGGCTTTGCTACCGGATGAGTCCGGAAAGCGGGGCGTTGCCGCCGCCCGCTGGCTGCTCTACGTCCGTTCGCACTGGCTGCGCATGCCTTTTTGGCTGCTCGGCTCCCACCTGACGCGAAAGTTCTTCCATCGGCTGGTGGCCCACGAGGCCTGACGAGCCCGAGACATCCTCCGACGCGTCAACATCTTGACGCGAGGCGTGCATGTTTGCGTCGGTGTGCAACGACCGGCTGCCCCGATGTCTTGGCGCGCCCTCGATCTTTTTACGGGCGAAAGCGTTACGTCGCTGGCACGGCGAAACCGGATGTGTAATTACTGCCCGCCTTCTGGGGGGTCCCTTCCAACGGGCTTTCGCGACGCAAGTCGCGATAAGCGACGCTCGATCAACGGGATAGACGGAGCCTCGAGGGTTGCCGAACGACCCGGAGCGGGCTGGCACCCGGCTTGCCTCAAAGCGACCGGGAACCTAGGTGTTTATAGGGCGAGGTTCAGGGAGGACCACTCGCGATGCCTGTTCGGACACGGACCCTCTTCTGCAGCGTCTTGATCCTGCTGACCGGATCATCGGTCATTTTTGCAGGCTCCATCGGTCTGGCGTGGGACTCGGCGTCGGGCGCGGCGGGGTATCGCGTGCACTACGGAACGAACTCCGGCGCGTACACCAGCTCGATCGACGTCGGTAACGTGACCGACATCGTGTTCAGCGGGCCTGCGGACTGCACGACGTCGTACTTCGCCGTGACCGCCTACAACGCGGCAGGGCAGTCCGGTTACTCCAACGAGGTGGCGAGCTGGCCGCGGCCCACGATCGCCAGCGCCAGCCCTCCGCGGGCCAAGCAGGGCGACCTGCTGACGCTCGACCTCGCCGGCATCAACTTCCAGAACGGCGCGACGGTCGAGATCGACAACCCGAACGTGGTGCTGGACGAGGTGACCGTACAGTCCTGCGACAGCATCCAGATCGCGACCACCGTCGAGCCGACCGCCGCGGGCGTGATGGCGGCCGAGGTGGGGCGCTTCTCGATGACCATCACCAACCCGGACCTCCAGACGACCGTGGCGAACCAGATCTTCGAGGTCCAGGTCAACCCGGCGCGCTTCGACGTGGTCCGGGGCGCCGGCGGTCCGAGCGACAACCGCCTCGACGGCCGTGACGCGCTGCTGCTGTCGCGGCTGTTCGGCAGCCAGCTCGGCGAGGCCGAGTTCGACCCCGACGTCGACTTCAACGGCGACGGCTGGGTGGACGGCGGCGACCTGGCGTACCTCGCCGGCAACCTGGGCAAGTGCTGGAACGGCAGCGGCTGGACCGTCGCCGCCTGCCCGCAGGGTCTGCGGTGATCGGGAAGATCCGAGGGATCGAAGGGGAGGCCGGAAGAATGACGAAGCGCACCATGTACACGCTGCTGCTGGTTCTCGTGACCGCCTCGCTGGCCTGTGGCGGCGGCGGCGGCTCCGACGGCGGCATGACCGGCGGGACCGGAGTGGCCGGGACCTTCTCTCCGGCGCAGGCCAACCCGGGGCCCGACACGGTATCGATGGGTCAGCAGAGCGCCTCGGGGAACCTGGTCACGGTCGCGGTCAACCTGACCGACACGGCAAGCGTCTACGGCGCGCTGTTCGACATGACCTACCCGGCCTCGTTCGTCGAGTACGTCAGCTGGAGCCCGGGCACGGTGCTGGAGGCCGGCGGGCAGCAGGTCAACTACATCGTGGACGCGCCCACGAGCGGACGGCTCGTGATCAGCGCCAGCCGGCTCGGCGCCGCCCCCGAGACGAACGTCACGGGCACCGAGACGCTGATCCGGATCACGTTCCGCGTGACGCGGGTCGGCAGCGGCAGCGTCGGGTTCGAGAACAGCGCCATCGTCGACGAACAGCTGCAGGATCTGCCGATCCAGCTCTGGGCCGGCGGCACGCTCGGCGCGAGCTGATCCCGCCCCCGATCTCCATCCGACACGAATGCGGCGACCGGTGCTTGCCGTCGGGCACGGCACGCGGCCGCCGCACGTTCGTGGCACCACGCCACATGTTTGTTCCGCCGGGTCCAGAATTCCTGTAAGTATTGTAGTTATACTGGGATTTTCGCCTTGCCTCGGGCCGTTTCGGAACCTAGATTCGAGCCCGTAACCGATCTCAGGGCCAGAGGGGAAGCGTTTGTGGCTCGTCTGAGCGCCGCGGGCAGGGGCAAGGCTGCCGACCCGGTCTGGGTGGCCGGGAACCCGTCCGAGGAGACCGCCGGGCGGTCCCGGGACGACCGGTTCCTGCGCGACCTGGTGGACGGCATGCGCTGCGGCGTGCTCAGCGTGGACCGCGGCGGGCGGCTGGTGATGCTCAACGAGCTGGGCAGCGAGATCTTGGAGCTCGAGCATGCGCCGGCGCCGGGCACGCCGATCGAGCAGGCGCTGCGCCGGCACCCGCGGCTGATCCAGGTGCTGCGCGAGTCGTTCACGATGTCCAACCTGCCCAATCGCGCCGAGATCGACCTGCGCTACGGCCCGCACCGCGACAAGCGGATCGGGTTCACGCTCTCGCTGATCGCCGACGACGCCGGGCGCATCTACGGGGCGGCCGTGTTCTTCAAGGACCTCACGCAGGTCGAGCACAAGGAAGAGCAGGACCGGCTCAAGGACCGGCTGGCGGCGCTGGGCCGGATGGCCGCCAACCTGGCCCACGAGATGCGCAACCCGCTGGCCTCGATCAAGGTCTCGTGCTCGCTGCTCAAGCGGCGGCTCGGGGAGAGCGGCGACACCGCCGAGCTGATCGACAAGATCATGAGCGAGGTGGTGCGGCTGAACCGCACCATCACGTCCAGTCTCGACTTCGTGCGGCCGCTGCCCACGAGCCTGGAGCTGGCCCAGGTGCAGCCCGTGATCCTCGAAGCGCTGGAGGTCGCGCGCGGTCGCTGTGGCCGCGCGGGCGTCCGGTTCGACACGCAGCTCGACCCGTCGGTGCCGGCGTTCCTGATGGACCGCGGCCAGATCCGCCAGGTGTTCGAGAACCTGTTCCTGAATGCGATGCAGGCGATGGGCGATTCCGGAACGCTGACCGTGGAGCTCGCGGTCGTCGCCGCCCCGGGCGCCGCCAGCATTCCGTACCGCCCGGACGAGGAGGACACGGACTCCTGGCCGGCGTTCGACTCCTACGTCCAGGTCCGCGTCGTCGACACGGGCCCGGGGATCGACGAGAAGCTGCGAGACCGCCTGTTCTACCCGTTCTTCACGACCAAGAAGGGCGGCTCGGGGGTCGGGCTGTCGCTGTCCAAGAAGATCGTGAACAACCACCGGGGCTTGCTGGACGTGGATAGCCGTCCCGGGGCCGGCGCGGCGTTCACCGTGCGTCTGCCCCTGGTGACGACCGCGACCGCGGAGGGCTGACCGAGTATGAAGAGAATTCTCGTCGCTGAGGACGAGCAGAACCTGCGCCAGGGCATCGCCACCGCGTTCCGCGATCGCGGCTGGCAGGTGATCGAGGCCGGGGACGGCTCGGAGGCGATCGCGCGGCTCGAGGACCAGGTGTTCGACGTGCTGGTCACCGACGACCGGATGCCCGAGAAGTCGGGTTTCGAGGTCCTCAAGCACTGCCGGATGCTCAACGAGCGGACGGCCGTGCTGGTGATGACGGCCTACGGCACGGTGGAGTCGGCGGTCTCGGCGATGAAGGTCGGGGCGTTCGACTACGTGCTCAAGCCGTTCAACCTCGAGGAGCTCGAGCTGAAGGTCGAGAAGGCCCTCGAGCACCGGCGGCTGGTGTCGCGCCTGCAGGCCCACGATCGCGACACCGTGGTGCCGAAGTTCGAGAACATCGTCGGCGAGAGCCCGGCGATGAAGGAGATCTTCAAGACGATCGAGAAGGTGGCGCGCTCCAATGCCACCGTGCTGGTGCTGGGCGAGACCGGCGTGGGCAAGGAGCTGGTGGCCGAGGCGTTGCACCTGAACTCCAGCCGCGCCGACCATCCGTTCGTCAAGATGAACTGCGCGGCGCTGCACGAGAACCTGCTCGAGTCGGAGCTGTTCGGCCACGAGCGGGGCGCCTTCACGGGCGCCGAGCGGCAGCGGATCGGGCGGTTCGAGCTGGCCAACGGCGGGACGCTGTTCCTGGACGAGATCGGCAACATGTCGGCCTCGACCCAGGCCAAGGTGCTGCGGGTGCTGCAGGAGCGCGAGTTCGAGCGCCTCGGCGGAACGCGCACGATCAAGGTCGACGTCCGCGTGGTCGCGGCGACGAACAAGAAGCTCGACGAGTCGATCGCACGCGGGGAGTTCCGCGAGGACCTGTACTACCGGCTGAACGTCGTCACGGTGGACGTGCCGCCGCTGCGCGAGCGCAAGGAAGACATCATCCCGCTGGCCAAGCACTTCATCGACCGCTTCGCGGCCGAGCTCAAGAAGGACGTCCGCGGGATCGAGCCCGGCGCGGTCCGCCTGCTCAAGCGCCACACCTGGCCCGGCAACATCCGCGAGCTGGAGAACGCCATGGAGCGGGCCGTGCTGATGTGCGAGCAGCGCTTCATCTGCCAGGAGGACCTCAACATCGCGGCCCTGGGCGAGAACGGGGACGAGAGCCTCTCGGCGCTCAACCTGCGGCTGCCGCCCTCCGGCATCGCCCTCGAGGACCTGGAGAAGCAGGCGATCCTGGAGGCGCTGCGGGTCAACAACTGGGTCCAGAAGGACGCCGCCAAGTTCCTCGGGATCTCCTCCCGGGTGATGAACTACAAGGTCTCGAAGTACGAGATCAAGAACCCGCGCTGGAGCAAGAACAAGCTGGTCAGCTAGCCCCGCCGGCCCGGCCGTCGTGCTACCATCCGCCCGCTCGTCCCGGAGACCGGAGGGCCGGATGTCCGCGCGCGTCGACTGGCACACCTATTTCATGAACATCGCCCGGCAGGCGGCCACCCGCTCGACCTGCGACCGCAAGCACGTCGGGGCCGTGATCGTCCGCGACAAGACGATCCTGTCCACGGGATACAACGGCTCGATCCGGGGCATGCCGCACTGCGACGACGTGGGCCATACGCTCGAGAGCGGGCACTGCGTGGCCACGGTCCACGCCGAGGCCAACGCGATCATCCAGGCGGCCAAGAACGGCGTGCGCATCGACGGCGCCGAGCTGTACACCACGGCCTCGCCGTGCTGGAACTGCTTCAAGCTGATCGCCAACGGCGGGATCGTCAAGGTCTACTACGGCGAGTTCTACCGCGACCAGCGCAGCATCGAGGTCGCCGGGCAGATCGGCATCGAGCTGATCGATCTCAGCGAGGCGGCCCACCCCGAGGCCTGACCCGCCCACGAAAAAAGGGCCGGCGACGGCGCCGGCCCTTCAGTCTGAGATTGTCTTCGTCGGAGGCTACTTCTTCTTGGCAGTCTTCCTCCGGGCCTTGCGCTTGGCCTTCTTCCGCGTGGCCTTCTTCTTGGTGGCCTTGCGCTTCGCTTTTCTCTTCGGAGCCTTGCGCCGGGCCTTTTTCCGCGTGGCCTTCTTCTTGGTGGTCTTGCGCTTGGCCGCCTTTCTGCGACGAACAGCCATTAGATGGATCACCTCCTTTCCTTCGGGATCGACCCCCCGTCAGGAGGGCTCTAGATCTTGGATCTGATCCAAGATCGGCCCCAATATATAGCGCCCCCGCCAGGAGTCAAGAGCTGAAATCGCACCCCAGGGAGGCGACGGGCGGGCAGGGCGCCCGGCGCGACACCGGGGCCACGGACGGCGGACGGAGCGGAGAGCGGGGATCAGGAGGTGCCGGCGGCGCGGAGCTGGATCTTCGCCGAGCGCAGCGCGCTCTCGAATCCGGCCTTGTCGATCGCCTTCGCGTACGCGTCCTCGGCCGTGGCGAGGTCCTTCTGCACCAGCGTCAACAGGGCCTCGTTGAGCAGCACCATCCCGTGTTTCTTGCCGGTCTGCATCGAGCTGGGGATCTGGAACGTCTTGCCCTCGCGGATCAGGTTGGCGATCGCCGGCGTCACGATCAGCGTCTCGATCGCCGCGATCCGGCCGCCGCCCTTCTTCTTGAGCAGCGTCTGGGAGATGACGCCCTTCAGCGACTCGGAGAGCATGGTGCGGATCTGGCCCTGGCGGTCGGCCGGGAACTGGTCGATGATCCGGTCCACGGTCGAGGCCGCGGTGGTGGTGTGCAGCGTTCCGAACACCAGGTGCCCGGTCTCGGCGGTCTCGATGGCGATGGCGACCGTCTCCAGGTCGCGCATCTCGCCGACCAGCACGATGTCCGGGTCCTCCCGCAGCGCGGCCCGGAGGGCCTTCTTGAAGCTGGCGGTGTGGGTGCCGACCTCCCGCTGGTTCAGCAGGCAGGACCGGTTGGGGTGCACGAACTCGATCGGATCCTCGATCGTGATGATGTGATCGGTGCGGTTCCGGTTGACGTAATCGACCATCGCGGCCAGGGTCGTCGACTTGCCCGAACCGGTGGGCCCGGTGACCAGCACCAGCCCTTTGTGCAGGTGGCACAGCCGGATGATCGCCTCGGACAGGCCGAGATCCTCCACGGTCAGGATGTCGCTCGGGATGACCCGCATCACCGCGCCGGGGCCGTGACGGTCCGTGAAGACGTTGACGCGAAAGCGCGCCACCCCCGGGATCTCGTAGGCCAGGTCCGTGTCGTGGGTCGCCTCGAACTCATCCTTGTTGCGCGCGGGCATGATCGGCTCGATCAGCTGCCGGGCGCGCTCCGCGGTCAGCGGGGGCTCGCCGTCGATCCGCAGCATGTCGCCGTCGAGTCGGAGCATCGGCACCACGCCGGAGGAGAGGTGCAGATCGCTGGCTCCGCGGTCGACCAGCAGCATCAGGTACTTCTCGATCTCGGGCGCTCCCGGCCGCGGCGGCCGCGGGGCCTTCGTGCCGCCGCCCGGGGCCGCGGCGGCGGGCGCCGCGGTGGCGGCCTGCGCGGCGGGCTCGGCCCGGACCACCGCGGCGAAGGGCCCGTCGCCGTTGCCGATCTCGCACCGGAACGCGGGTCCACCTTCGAGGCGGTACAGGAAGCTCACGGCCTCGCCCGCGGTGACCCGCGAAGCGTCCGGGCCGGCCAGCTCGGCGACCAGGTGCGTGATCTGGGCCCGCGTCAGGGCGGTCTGCGAGACCGGGCGATCGCCGTCCGGGAAGCGGAACACCGGCCGGGTCCCGTCGGCCAGCCTCAGCTCGCGGGCCCCCCGCTCGGCCAGGGCGCGCAACATCGCATCGAGCTGTGGCAAAGGGGACCCTCCCGCACGTCGACGGGCGGAATATAGGGTCCGGAGGTGGGGGGTTCAAGCGGCCCGGGGTGGCTCGGGAGGGCCCGCGGGACCCCCTCCGGGCCGCGGTTGCGGGACCCGCAGGTGCGACGTACGATGCTCGGGTCGTCCAAGTCCGGGCGGCCGATCCGGGCCCGTCCCGGAGCTTTCCACGCTTCAGAGGTAAACACATGGTTTCGAGATTGAACAGGCTCGTTCCGATCGCGATGCTGCTGCTGCTGGCCGGCCTGACCCCGGCCCTGGCCGAGGAGGGCTCGTTGCTCAACCCCGATGCGCTGACCGAGCAGGCTCCCGACATGTTCAAGGCGAAGTTCGAGACGACCAAGGGTGACTTCGTGATCGAGGTCCACCGGGACTGGGCGCCGCTGGGAGCGGACCGCTTCTACAACCTGGTCAAGGCCGGGTTCTACAACGACGTGGCCTTCTTCCGCGTCGTGCCCCGGTTCGTGGTCCAGTTCGGCATCCACGGCAACCCGGAGGTCAGCAAGGCCTGGCGCGAGGCGAACATCCAGGACGACCCGGTCAAGGAAAGCAACAAGAAGTGGTACGTGACCTACGCCAAGTCGAACCGGCCCCACAGCCGGACGACCCAGGTGTTCATCAACCTCAGGAACAACAGCAGCCTGGACGCCATGGGCTTCGCCCCGTTCGGCGTGGTGAGCGAGGGCACGGACGTGATCCTCGCTCTGAACGACAAGTACAACGAGCAGCCCACTGGCCAGCAGGGCCAGATGATGATGCAGGGCAACGCCTACCTCAAGGAGACCTTCCCCGATCTGGACTACTCGGTGAAGGCCTCGATCGTGGAGTAGGCGTGACCCGCTGCCACGTTGCGGTTGCGGCGCTGCTGGGCCTTTCTTGCCTGGCGGCGCCGGTTTTCGCCTCCGACGCCGAGGCGACCGGCCCCTGGGCCGACCACGAGCTTCCCGAGGGCTGGTACGCCGCGATCGATACCAGCATGGGCGACATCCTGGTCCGCCTGCACCCCGAGCAGGCTCCGCAGGGCGTCGCCCACGTCGCGTCGCTTGCCGAGGGGCGACTCGAGTGGACGGACGTCGTCACCGGCGAGACGCGGCACAACCGCTACTACGACGGCATCCCGGTCTACCGCGCGGACGCGGGCCGGCTGTTCGAGACCGGCGACCCCCACGGGTTGGGGGACCAGTCCCCCCGGATCCTGGTGCCCCCGGAGGTCGGCAAGCCGGTCAACTTCTCCGGCGGATACAAGATGGGTCTGACCCGGGCCCCGCTCGGACAGATCAGCGGGGCCAAGTTCTTCATCACCGTCGCCGCCGAGCCCCGCCTGAACTCCCGGCACCCCTGCATCGGAACCGTGATCGAGGGCAAGGAGGTGGTCTACCAGATCACCTCGGTCAAGACCTATCCCAACGGACGGCCGATCGAGCCGGTCACCATCGAGAGCGTGCGGATCTTCAAACGCGGCACGCCCGATCCGCTCGAGGAGCCGCGGCCGTACACGCCCACGCCGCAGCACATGCAGCTGCGCGAGGACCCGTCCCGCCGCCGCTGAATTCCGCCCGTCCCTGCGGGCAAAATGCCTGTTTTCAGTGAGTTGAGAGGTTCTCGGCGCCGCCCTGCCGTGGCCGGACAAAGAACGGGGACGCCGGGTCCGGCGTCCCCTGATGTGTTTTACAGGACCTGTAAGGCGACAGTGGTTGTCGCGTTACTTCTTCTTGGCCGTCTTGCGCTTGGCCTTTCTGCGCGTGGCCTTCTTCTTGGCCGGCTTACGCTTCGCGGCTTTGCGCTTGGCCTTCTTCCGCGTCGCCTTCTTCTTCGTGGTCTTACGCTTGGCGGCCTTCTTGCGCGTGGCCTTCTTCTTCGCTCGCTTCGCCATGTTCGATCACCTCCTTCCTTCGTCATCACGACGTTGGTCGATGCATCACTCGCGAATATAGAGACGCCGTTTAATTCGTGTCAAGACAAAAACGCACCGAACGACGTCGTGCACGTCACGTCGATCGTCGCGTCGACGATCGCGAACGACGTCGACCGGTGGCTCAAGGAGCGAGCAGAACCTTGAGCGTGTCGCCGCGCGCGGCGTGCGCGAACGCGTCGGCGACGCGCTCGAGCGGGTAGCTGGCGGCGACCATTCCGGCGACGACGTCGGGCTGCCGGGCGAGGTGCGCGAGCGCGGGAGCGAAGGGTCCGCAGCGGCTGCCGAGCAGTCGGATCTCGTCGATCACCAGGCCCGCAAGCTCCACCGCCGCGGCCCCGTGGTAGGTGCTCTTGAGCACGATCGTGCCTCGGGGGCGCACCAGCGACATCGCGAGCGGGAGGCCCTCGGGGTTGCCGGTGGCCTCCACGACCAGGTCGAACTCGCGGGGCAGCGTGCCCGGGTCGCGGGTCGTCGCGAGGCCGAGCCCCTCCAGCCGGGCCAGCTTCGCGGCGTGCCGGCCGCAGACCAGCGGCGGGCTGCCGGCATCCGCGAGCACGGCCGCGCAGAGCTGGCCGAGCCGGCCGTCACCCAGCACCACGGCCCGCGTGCCGGGCTCCGGACGCAGCTGCTCGAGGATCTCGTGAGCGGCGGCCATCGGCTCGGTGAACACCGCGACGTCGTCGGGCACGCCGTCGGGCACCGCGTGGAGGTTCTCCTCCGGCAGCGCGACGAGATCGGCGAACGCCCCGTCGCGGCCGACGATCCCCAGCACGGTGCGCCGGGGGCAGTGGCGCGCGAGTCTTGCCCGGCACGCGCCGCAGTCTCCGCAGCCGGCGTTGATCTCACCGACCACGCGGCGACCGACCCAGAGCGGATCGTCGGCCTGCTCGACGACACCCACGAACTCGTGTCCCGGAACGCCCTCGAAACCCAGGTAGCCCCGGGCCAGCTCGAGATCGGTTCCGCACAGGCCGGCGACCGTGACGCGCACCAGCGCCTCGCCGGCGGGGCGCGGCGGCTCGGGCCGCTCGACCACCCGCGGCCGGCCGTCGAGGAAGCGAACGGCCCTCATGAGCTCCCGGAGGCCGCCGACCCGCGGCGGCGCGGGCCGCGGCGCGTCGAGGCGATCTCGAGGCCGTAGGACCGGATCTTCCGCTGCAGCGTGCGGACCCCGATACCCAGCATCGCGGCGCTGTGCGTACGGTTCCCGCCGGTGTGCTCCAGCGTGACGCGGATCAGCTCGCGTTCCATCTCCTGGATCGTCGTCCCGGGAACGAGGCCGCTGCGGCGCGTCCCGCCGCGCGTCCGCCGGATCGACGAGGGGAGGTGCTCCACAGCGATCGTGTCGCCGGGCGTGGCCACGAGCAGGCTCTCGACGAGGTTCTTCAGCTCGCGCACGTTGCCCGGCCAGTGGTGCGAGCGCAGGGCCTCCAGCGCCTCGGGCGAGAGCTGCTTTCGCGGGACGGCGTTGGCGCGCGACAGCTCGTCCAGGAACATCTCGACCAGTGCCGGCAGGTCGGCGACCCGGTCCCGGAGCGGCGGCACGTGGATCGTGACCACCTTGAGCCGGTAGTACAGGTCCTGCCGGAAGGCGTTCCGGAGCACCATCTCGTCGAGATCGGCGTTGGTCGCCGCGATCAGGCGGACGTCGGTCTGAAGGCTCTGGTCGCCGCCGACGCGCATGAACTCGCGCTGCTCCAGCACCCGCAGCAGCTTGGCCTGGGTGGCCCGCCGCATGTCGCCGATCTCGTCCAGGAACATCGTGCCCCGGTGGGCGATCTCGAACTTGCCGCGGGTGCGCACGTGGGCCCCGGTGAACGCCCCCTTCTCGTGGCCGAACAGCTCGGACTCGATCAGGTCGGTCGGGATGGCGGCGCAGTTGAGGGCGATGAACGGCTGCCGCCGCCGCGGCGAGTTGAAGTGGATCAGCCGCGCCACCAGCTCCTTGCCGACGCCGCTCTCGCCGGTGATCAGGACGGTGGACCGCATCGGCGCCACGCGCTGGACCCGCTCCAGCACCTCGCGCATCGCGGGCGAGCGGGCCTCGAGCTGCTTGGCCCCGTCCTTCTTCGACAGCTGCTCCTGGAAGAACGCGATCCGCGAGTCGAGCTCGTGGCGCTCCAGCATCCGCTCCAGCCGGGTTTCGAGCTCGAGCGGATCGGGGGGGCTGAGCAGGTAGTCGGCGGCTCCGTCACGCAGGCCGCGCACCGCCTCGCGGGCGTCCCCGGGCACCGCGAGCACCAGGATCGGGATGCCACTGGCCTGCCGGTGCAGCTCCGCGATCGAGCGCGAGTCCGTGGCCTCGGCGGCGAGCGAGACGATCAGGCCGTCGTGTTGTCGCTCCGCCAGGACGCCCAGCGCCTCGCGCGTCGTGGCGCAGCCGCTCACCTCGTACCCGGCCTTGCGCAACATGGCGTGCACGCGGCCGCGGCCCTCGCGCTCCGGGTCGACGAGCAGGATGCGCTTGCTGGCGGGCGGGACCATCACCGGCATTATAGGGAGACTTCGATCAAGTCGGCCAGTTTGACCGGATTGCAGGTAAAACCCGGCCAGCTTGACCGGTTTCACCGAGGGGGCGCAGGCCCCCGCGCGCGACCGGGAGGGGCGGGCCGAGCCCAAAACGGGCCGTTTCGGGTCCGCGAGGTCCGACATGTCTCCGCCGGCGATCTTGGTACGAGTCTTGAGTACCCAAGAGCGTTGCCAGGAGCCAAACAGGAGGTCGCCGAGCATGCCCCGCAAGCCGAAGAAGATCGAGATCGAGCCTTCTCCGATGGTCGACTTCAACGTCGAGGACCGGACGTACCAGATCGACGCGCAGCGTCGGAAGGTGTACCGCCGCTTCGTCGAGATCGAGACGTCCAAGGCGATGGAGATCTTCTCCCTCTGGCGCTCCCAGAACGCCACGGCCTGATCCCGATCCGACCCGGGACGGGACGACCCGCGTCCTTCCCGTGACCGGCCACGCTCCGCGCCTCGACCGGGCGCGTCGAGCCTCTCGTTAGCACCACCCGACCGGCCACGCTCTGCGCGGCGGCGAGCGCGCAGACGCCGGGCTAGACTGTCCCGATGAAGATCGTCGGGCCGGCCGTTCTGCTGTTCGTGGGCCTTGTCGGAGGGGTCGAGGCGTCGTTCGACGGTTGCCTCGACGGGGACCCGGCGGCCCGGTTCGAGTGCCTGGACGGTTACCTGGCGGTTCGTCCCCCGGACGACGTCGACCTGGCCGCGCTCGGCCGCGTGGCGCGCCGGGACGCGGCCGCGGTCGAGCCGTTCGTCGAGGCGCTGCTGACCCGGGACGGGAGCAGCCGGCTGGTCTGGTTCGCCGCCGGAGCGGACGAGCCCCGCTCCACCGGGATCCGCGCCGAGGACGACCGGCTGCTGCGCGCGGCGCGCGTCCTGATCGAGGCCGGCCGGCCGGAGCCGGCCCGCCGCCTGCTGGCTCGCGCGCTGGCGCTCGGCGCCGGCGAGGCGGCCCGCGCGGAGTGGACCGCCGCCGGCGGCTCGCCCCGTCCCGCGCCGGCGGCGCTGACGGTGGAGCCCTGGTTCGCGCAGGTCCCGGAGGACCTCGAGATCCCGCTGCTCGACGGCGAGCCGTTCGTCGTCTCGTCGGCGCGCGGCGGGGTGCTGCTGCTGGACTTCTGGGCCACGTGGTGCCCTCCGTGCGTCCGCGCGCTTCCGCAGCTCGACGCGTTGCGCCGCGAGATGGCGCCACGCGGCCTGCGCGTGATCGCGGTCAACGCCGAGGAGTCGGAGGGCCAGATCCGCGCCTTCCTGTCCACGCTCGGCCTCGAGCTGCCGATCGGGCGCTACGACGCCGAGCTGGATCGCGTCTTCGAGGTCCGCCGGCTGCCGACCTCGATCCTGATCGACGGCCGGGGGCGCGTGCGGGAGCGCTGGGACGGCTACGCCACCGACCTCGAAGAGCGCATCATGCGGCGCGCCACCGAGCTGCTCGCCACCCCGGCCGGCGAGGCGGAACTGGAGCGGGTGGCGCAGGTGCTCGACGGCGCGGGCATCCTGCACGGAGTCTGGACCAAGCCCGCCGGCCGGTTCGTCGAGGACGTGGCGATCGTGACCGGGGGCGGAGCGGCTCCGATCATCGCGATCAGCCGCCGGCGCGAGATCGACCGGCTCGACGCGAGCGCCGAGCCGCTCGACCGGGTGGCGGTCGCGCGACCGCCCCGCCC
>JBFKMV010000109.1:0-17401 GCA_041629655.1 Candidatus Polarisedimenticolaceae bacterium | reverse complement strand
CTGGAGCGGCTGCTCGTGCTGCCGGCCTACCTGCTGGTGATCGTGCGGGGGAACTTCGCCAACAACGTCGTGCCCAGCGCGCCCCGCATCCCCTACGACTTCGCGCAACGGGAGCACCTGTTCGCGCTGACGTTGCTGCCCTGGGTGGTGTGGCGGATCGCGGGCAAGCCGTCACGCTGGCCCGTGCTGCCGCTGCTGGTGCTGCTCGGCTACACCTCGATGTTCAAGCCCTACTGGCCGCCGCTGGTGCTGGCGGTGGAGGCGCTCGGGTGGTGGAAGGCGCGCCGCGCGGACTGGCCGGCCTGGTCCGCGCTGGCCGCCGGCATGGCGCTGCCGTGGGTTCTGCTGCTGCTGCACTCGGTGGATTCGTTCGTGGCTTTCGTGACCGAGGTGGTGCCGGCGAGCCTGAGCGGCTACTACGGGCACTACGAGGTCCCGCTGGGGGGGTTTTTGACCAGCCCGCTGCACCTCCAGATGGCCAGCCTGGGGCTCGCCTTTCTGGCCTGCTGGGGGCTGTGCCTGTCGCGGCGCCTCGTGGCGCGGCCCGACCTCGTGCTGACGCTGGTGCTGCTCGCGGCCGGCTACCTGACGGTGCTCCAGCAACGGAAGTTCTGGTCGTATCACGCGATGCCGTACTTCGCCGTGGTGCTGGTGCTGGGCGCGCTGCTGCTCGCCGCGTCGGGACACGCACTGCTGGATCCGCGGTGGCGGAAGCGTGGCGCGGTCGCCGGGCTGGTGGTGGCGGCACTGCTGGCGGGGCTGGCGGTCCGGAACCTGCACTTCATGCTCGACCGGTATGCGCCCAAGGGCGGCTACCTGGTGCCGCTGGTGGCCAGCGCCGAGCCGGTGATGTTCTTCTCGATGTCCGTCGACTACGCCTACGCGCCGCTGCTGCTGCGGCGCCGCTCGGTCGGTCCGTGGAGCGTCCACGCGCGTCTGACGGGGCTGCTGGAGATCGAGGATCCCGAGCGCAGGCGGGCGGCCGTCGACGCCTACGCCCGCGAGGTCCGCCAGACCATCGAGCGCGAGCGGCCGGAGCTGCTGCTGTTCGCGCCGTACACCCAGGCGCTGCCGCCCGGCACCACGCTGCACGGAGTGCTGCTCGGCCACGGGGCGATCCCGCCGGACGCCTACGAGCAGGTACCGCCGCCGGAGATCGCCGGCCGCTGGCCGCTGGCGGCCGGCTGGGTCGTCTACCGCAGGACCGGCGGCTGACGCCGGAACACCGCCAGCAGGTAGTACTGGCCCGGGAAGGCGTGGGGGAAGATGCGCTCCGCGCCGAGCCGCGCGGCCAGCCGCTGGTCCCACGTCGCGCCGGGGGGCGCCTCGCGCACGGCGCGGTAGTGCTGCTCGAACTCCGGGTGGTGGTACAGCAGGCGCTCGATGGGGATCCAGGTGCCGTACTCCGCATCGACCGGCGGGAGCCGGTCGGGATCGCCGTGCGTGCTGATCACGAGCACGATCAGCTCCGGTCGCCGGTCCAGCACGTACGCGGGGTCGTACTCCTTGTACAGCAGCGGCCCGGGACTCTTGGCGATGTGGCGGTCGGTCAACCCGGTGATGTCCAGGATGCGCTGGCGCGGGCAGTAGTAGCCCACGATGCCGATGTCCATCAGCGCCACCGTCTCACCCGGTGCGAGCGCCCCGTCGCGCACCCAGCTCGCCAGCGCCGCGTGTCCGGTGGCGTAGCCGCCGGCGCGCAGCTCGATCAGCTGACGGAGCTCCCGTCGTTCGGCGTGATGCCACACGGCGGAGCCGCCCACGACGACCACGGCGACCAGCACGCCGGCCCGGGCCCGGCGGCGCGACACCGGCCGCAACAGCCGGAACCAGCCCAGCGTGACCAGGCAGCCGAGCAGCGGCAGGTAGGGCACCGAGAACCGCCACCCGGGCATCCAGTCGCTGCCCATCAACAGCGGCAACGCGGCCCCGGTCAAAGCGACCGCCGCGAGCGGAAGGCCGCGCCGGAGCTCGCGGCGGGCGGCCCACCAGCCGAGCAGCCCCAGCAGCACTCCCGCGGGGCCCAGGAACGGCGCCAGGGCTCCCCCGAGCACGTAGCGCCACGGGGCCAGGCCGCGGAATCCTTCGGCTTTGGCGTAGTACGTGTTCGGCAGCAGCTCGCCGTCGTAGGCCAGGTAGCGGAACGCGACGTGCCCCAGCACCACCGCGACCACGATCCCCGCATCCAGCGCCAGCCGCCGCCGCACCCGCCCCCGGTCCCCGGGGGGACCGGCGAGCGCGCCCAGCGCCGTGGCGACCCAGAACACGGCGAACACCAGGAGCGCCTCGGGTCGCGTCAGCACGGCCGCCCCCCAGGCGAACCCGGCCCCGCGCCAGCGAGCGTCCCGCGCGGCGCGCGCTCCCAGCAGCACGCCGAGCGTGACCGAAAAGCCCAGCAGGGTCGTCTCCAGGCCGCTGGTGCTGTTGAGCGCGTAGCCCGGGAACACCGCGACCAGCGCAGCGGCGGCGAAGGCCGCCGCGTTCGCCTGCGCGCCCGAGCCGGACACGTCCCGCGCCAGCTCGCGCGTCAACTGCCACGCCAGCGCCAGCGCGCCGGCGCCGCAGAAGATCCCCAGCAGCTTGGCCGCCGCCGGCACGGCCGCCTCGCCGCCGAGCGCGAACACGAGCGCCATCAACACCATCTGCAGGAAGTTCGTGTAACCCTCGACGTGCTCGCCGACGTTGAAGTACGGGCCGAGACCGGAGGCGAGAAACCTGCTGTAGCGGAACGTGATGAACGCGTCGTCGTTGACGTGGCGCAGGTACAGCGCCACCTGCGCGAGGTACAGGCCGAGCGGCGCCAGCAGTCCGAGCAGCGGGAGCCCGGCCGGGGGGCGATCGCGCGGGTCGGCGGGTTCGGGGGGCGTCGTCACGGGCGGCTCGGCTCGGGAGTGTAGCCGGGAGTGGCCGCGACGCGGTATGGCTTGCCGGCGCGATACAGCCCGAGCCGGCTCGCCAGCTCGGCCCGCGCGTCCTCGCCGGCCAGCTCGATCGCCCGCGTCTGCCACTCGACGGCGCGGTCGAAGTCCCGTTGCTCGGCGTGGGCGGCCGCCAGCGCGTCGAGCACCGCGGGATCGCGGTGGTCGGTCCGACGCGCGCAGTCGCGGGCCAACCGGAGCGCCTCGGTCCCGTCACGCACGGCGTCGTCGCGGGCGGTGGCCAGGACCCACGACAGACCGGCGGCAGCGGGCACCGAATCGGGCCGCAGCTCGAGCGCGCGGCGGTAGCGCTCGATCGCGGCGCGCGCGTGGCCCGCGTTCGCGTCCAGCGCCGCCAACCGCAACAGTGCCTCCAGCAGCCCCGGGCGCAGCTCCAGCGCGCGCTCGTACTCGGCACGCGCCAGGTCCGGGTCCCCGGCCGCCTCGAGGTTGAGGCCCAGGTTGAAGCGCGCCTCGACGTAGTCCGGGCGCAGTCTCAGGGCCTCCCGATACTCGGCGATCGCCCCGGCGTGATTGCCGGCACGAGCCAACGCGGCGCCGAGACCGTTGCGGGCCTCGGCGAGCCCGGGCCGGATCGCCAGCGCGGCGCGGTAGTGCGCCGCGGCGGACGCCGGGTCGCCGCCACGCAGCGCCTCGTTGCCGAGGTTGTTGTGCGCGACGTAGTTGCCCGAGGTGACCTCGAGGGCACGCGAGAACAACGTCCGGCTGTCGCGCCAGTAGCCCTGCTGGGTCCACGTCGCGGCCGCCAGCGCGGCCAGCGCCAGCAGCGAGATCCCGACCAGGGCCGGCCGTAGCGCCGGGCGGGCCGTGGCGAGCTCGCGCAGCCCCCAGGCGACCATGATGTAGACGCCGACCAGCGGAAGGTACGCGTAACGGTCGGCATGGGCCTGGTTGCCGACCTGCATCACGCCGATCACCGGCAGCAGCGTGAGCAGGAACCACAGCCAGCCGACGGCGAGGTAGGGGCGCCGCCCGCGCGCGCGCCAGGCAACGACGCTGACGGTTGCCAGCACGGCTGCCGAGACCAGCGCCGGCAGGGCCAGCGCGGCCCAGGGCTCCCGCTCCACGAGCCAGGGGTGGGGATAGTAGAACGCCAGGCCGGACGGCCGGATCGTCTGCCACAGGTAGACGCCGTAGGCGCTCAGCGCGTTGGCCAGCCGCACTGCGAGCGGAAGACCGGCCAGGTCCTGCACCGCACCGCCGCTCCGCTGCGCGACCAGGGTCGCCACGCCGGACAGCAGCGCCAGCGCGAGCAGCGGGAGCTTCTCCAGCAGCAGCGACGCGGCGCCGGCGCCCTGGCGCCGCAGACGATCCAGCGGCCAGACGTCCAGCAGCAGCAGCACCAGCGGGAGCGTCACCAGCATCGGCTTCGACAGCAGCCCCAGCGCCAACGCCAGCGCCACCAGCACCCGCCGGCCCGTCGACGGGCGCCGCGCGTGGGCGGCGTGGGCCAGCAGCGCCAGCATCCAGAACAGCCCGGCCAGGAGGTCCTTCCGTTCCGCCGCCCAGGCCACCGACTCCTCCCGCTACGGGTGCAGGGCGAACAGCGCGGCGACCAGGCCGCTCGACCAGGTCGCGCGCGTCGCGGCGCGAAGCGCCGCGAACAGCAACACCGCGTTCGTCGCGTGCAGCAACACCCCGACCAGGTGGTGCCCGCGCGGGTCGATCCCGAACAGCTCGACGTCCAGCATGTGCGAGAGCCAGGTCAGCGGGTGCCAGTTGGCCTCGTAGAACGAGGTGAAGGCCCAGCGCAGCCCCGACAGGCTCAGGCCGCCGCGCACCATCGGGTTGTCGACGATGTAGTCGAAGTCGTCGAAGCGCACGAACTCGTGACCCAGGGTCCGCGAGTACAGGGCCGCCGTACCGAGCAGCAGCGTCACCGCGATCGCCAGGGCGCGCTCGCGGTCGGCCCGGGCGGCGGCCGCCGCGGCCGGCCCGGGGTCAGTAGCGGGGGACACCGGGATCGATCTCGACCGACCACGCGTCGATGCCGCCGGCGAGGTTCCAGACCCGCCGGAAGCCGGACTGCCGCAGGAACTCGGCCACCCGCGCGCTGCGCGCTCCGACCTTGCAGTAGACGACCGTCTCGCGCTCCCGGTCCAGCTCGTCGAGCCTCGTCGGTACCTCGCGCATCGGAACGTGCCGGGCGCCCTCCAGGCGGCAGATCCGCCACTCCACGGGCTCGCGGACGTCGAGCAGCACCAGCTCGTCGCCGCGATCGAGCCGCTGCTTGAGCGCACGAACGTCGATCTCGTGCTCGCCCGGCGGCGCGGCCGGCGAGCCCGGCGCGGGCACACCGCAGAACTGCTCGTAGTCGATCAGCTCGGTCACCGTCGGGTGCTCGCCGCACACCGGGCAGTCCGGGTCGCGGCGCAGCGTCAGCTCGCGGAAGCGCATCTCCAGCGCGTCGAACAGCAGCAGCCTGCCGATCAGCGCATCCCCGCGGCCCAGCAGCAGCTTGATCGCCTCGGTGGCCTGCAGGCTGCCGATCACGCCGGGAAGCACGCCGAGCACCCCGCCCTCGGCGCAGTTCGGGACGAGCCCGGGAGGCGGCGGCTCCGGGTACAGGCAGCGGTAGCAGGGGCCGCGCCCCGGCGCGAACACCGACACCTGGCCCTCGAAGCGGAAGATGCTGCCGTAGACGTTCGGCTTGCCCAGCATCACGCTGGCGTCGTTGACCAGGTAGCGCGTGGGGAAGTTGTCGGTCCCGTCGATCACGACGTCGTACGGGCGGAGGATCTCGAGCGCGTTCGAAGAGGTGAGCCGGACGCCGTGCGGCTCGAGCGTCACGTGCGGGTTGAGATCGGCGATGCGCTCGCGGGCCGCCTCGAGCTTGGGCCGGCCCAGGTCGCCGGTGCCGTAGAGCACCTGCCGCTGCAGGTTGGCCGCGTCGACCACGTCGAAGTCGACCAGTCCGATCCGGCCGACCCCCGCGGCTGCCAGGTACAGCGCCAGCGGCGAGCCGAGCCCCCCGGCGCCGACCAGCAGCACGCTGGCCGACTTGAGCCGCAGCTGGCCCTCCAGGCCGACCTCGGGGAGCACCACGTGGCGCGCGTAGCGCTGGAGCTCCCGCGGATCGAGCGAGTCGGATCGGGGCGTGGACGGTTCCATCGCCACCATTGTCCTACGCTCCGGTCGAGAATTGCAAAAGCGGCGGCCTGCGCTGCCGGGGGCCGCGGCGCTATCATGCTGCCGACGAGGTTCCCGAGTGCAACCGATCGTGCTCAGCATCGCCGGCTCGGATTCGAGCGGCGGCGCCGGTATCCAGGCCGACCTCAAGGCCATCACGGCCAACGGCGGTTACGCGGCCACCGTGATCACCGCGATCACGGCCCAGAACACCCGTCGCGTGCTGGCCAGCCGGACCGTTCCCGATCGGATGCTGCGGGCGCAGCTCGACGCGGTGTTCGACGATCTGCGCGTGGCCGCGGTCAAGACGGGCATGCTCGGCGACGCGCGGGTGATCGGGACCGTGGCGAAGCGGCTGGCGCGGCGTCGGCCGCCGGTGCTGGTCTGCGACCCGGTGATGGTGGCGAAGAGCGGCGACGCGCTGCTGGAGCCGGCGGCGGTCGGCGCGCTGGAGAGCGAGCTGTTGCCGCTGGCCGACCTGGTGACGCCGAACCTCCACGAGGCCGCCGCGCTGTCGGGGTCGGAGGTGCGGAACCTCGAGGACGCCGAGCGCGCGGCGCGCCGGATCCTGGAGCGCGGCTGCCGCGCGGTGCTGGTCAAGGGTGGCCATCTGGCCGGCGCACCGACCGACCTGCTGGTGACGCCGCAGACCGTCGAGCGCTTCGAGGGGCCGCGGCTCGACGCGCGGCACACCCACGGCACCGGCTGCACCTACGCCGCCGCGATCGCGACGCGGCTGGCGCGAGGATCGACGCTGGTCGACGCGATCCGGATCGCCAAGCGGTTCGTCACCGAGGCGATCCGCCACGGGCTCGCCGTCGGCCGGGGCACCGGGCCGACGGACCCGTTCTTCTTCCTGCGGCACGACGACCCGGAATGGCTCGGCGATCTGCGCGGCGGCGAGGAGAGAGGATGAGTCCGAGGCCCACCGCGGGACGGCTGCACGTGCTGACCGACGAGACGCTCGGCGGACGCTACGGGCATCTCGAGCTGGCGCGGCTGGCCGCCGAGGGCGGGGCCGACGTGGTGCAGCTGCGCGAGAAGCGGCCGCGGTCGGAGCCTTCGCTCGTCGAGCTGGCGTGCCGCATGCTTTCGATCCTGAGCCCCAGGGGAGTGCGGCTGGTCGTGGACGATCGGATCGAGGTGGCCCGCGCGAGCGGCGCGGCGGGCGTTCACCTGGGCCGCGACGATGCGCATCCCGAGACGGCGCTGCGCGCGCTCGGTCCCGGCAAGCTGATCGGGCGCACCGCCAACTCGCTCGACGAGGCGCGGCGGTGGTCCCGCGATCCCGTGACCTATCTCGGCGTCGGACCCGTCTACGGAACCACGTCCAAGGCCGATCCGGCGCCGGCGCTGGGCTGCGCGACGCTGGCGCGGATCGTGCGCGCGGTCGACCGGCCGGTGATCGCGATCGGCTCGATCCGCCCGGAGCACGTCGAGGAGCTGCTGGCCAGCGGGGCCCACGGGGTCGCCGTGCTGTCCGCGGTGACGCTGGCCGGCGACCCCGCCGCAGCGACGCGGCGTTTCCGCGAGGCGATCGACGCCTGGCTGGCGGGGCAGCCGGCCGCCGCGCGCGGGAGGGCCGGTTGAGGGCCCGCGACGAGATCGTGGTCGTCGGCGGCGGGGTGATCGGCCTCGCGGTGGCGTGGGAGCTGGCCCGTCGCGACCGGCGCGTGCGGGTGCTGGAGCGGGCGCAACCCGCCGGGTCGGCGACGGCCGCGGCCGGCGGCATGCTGGCCCCGGTGTCCGAGGCCCAGATCGAGACGACGGATCAGCTACGGTTCGGCGAGGACAGCCTGGCGCGGTTCCCGGCCTTCGTCGCGGAGCTGGAGCGCGCCACGGGCCTGGGCTGCGGGTTCCGGCGCGAAGGCACGCTGTGGGTGGCGACCGATCGCGACGACCGCGAGGAGCTCGGGCACCTGGCCGAGACGCTGCGGCTGCGCGACCTCCCGCACCGCAGGCTCGACGCCGCCGAGATCCACGAGCTCGAGCCGCACCTGTCGAGCCGCGTCACCGCGGGCCTCCTGGTGCGGAGCGACCTCGCCGTCGACCCACGGCGCCTGGGCGCCGCCCTGGCCGAGGCGTTTCGCCGCCGCGGGGGCCGCCTTGATTGCGGTGTCCGGGTCCGCGAGGTGGTGGCGCGCGACGGGCGCGTCGTCGGGCTCGCGGGAGACGATCGCGAGGGCCGGCCGTGGAGCTTGAAGACGCGGGTCGTCGTGGTCTCTGCCGGTGTGTGGTGCGGGTGCGCAGGTGAGGGCGGCGTGCGCCTGCCGTTGCCTCCGCTCGGCCTGCGCCCGATCAAGGGCCAGCTGCTGCGGTTGCGCGGCGAGCCGCTGCTCGGCCACGTGGTGCGGCACCCCGAGGGCTACCTGGTCCCGCGCGAGGACGGCGAGCTGCTGGTCGGGGCGACGATGGAGGAGTCGGGATTCGACGAGCGCCCCACCGCGGGCGCGACCCTGGACCTGTTGCGGCACGCCCGGCAGGTGCTTCCCGGCCTGTACGATCTCGAGCTGGCCGGCATCAGCGTCGGGTTGCGTTCGGCCGTCGACGACCAGCTGCCCCTGATCGGCGAGACGGACGTCGAGGGGCTGTACCTGGCGACGGGGCACTTCCGCAACGGGATCCTGCTGGCCCCGGCCACGGCGCGGTACCTCGCCGACCGGCTCGTCGACGGGAAGACGCCCGACGCGATCCGGCCGTTCAGCCCGCGCCGCTTGACGGCCGGCCGGAGTCCGGCGCCCGTGACGACCCGGAGCGAGAGCGAAGCATGAAGCTGCTGATCAACGGACAGCCGCGCGAGCTGCGCGCGACCTCGGTTCGCGCGCTGCTCCGCGAGCTGGGCTACGATCCCGAGCGGCAGGGCATGGCCGTGGCGCTCAACGATGAGGTGGTTCGCCGTGGCGAGTGGTCCACGCGTGCCGTGCGTGACGGCGACCGCGTCGAGATCGTCGGCGCGGTCCAGGGAGGTTGACGTGGGTAACGAGCAGGGTCACTGGGAGCTGGCGGGTCTGGAGCTCGGGTCGCGGCTGGTGCTGGGGACGGCACGCTACCCCGGTCGCGGCGTGATGCTGGAGGCGCTGGCCGCCTCGGGCACCGAGCTGGTCACCGTCGCCGTCCGCCGGGTCGACGTGCACGCCGAGGTGGAGAACCTCTACGACGCACTGCGCGAGCGGGGCTTGCTGCTGTTGCCCAACACGGCCGGCTGCTACACGGCCCGCGATGCGGTGCTGACGGCCGAGCTGGCCCGCGAGGCGCTGGGCACGGAGCTGATCAAGCTCGAGGTGATCGCGGACGAGGACACGCTGCTGCCCGACACCGGGGCGCTGCTGGAGGCGGCCCGTACGCTGGTCGCCGAGGGGTTCCGCGTGCTGCCGTACACCAACGACGATCCGGTGACGGCGCGCCGGCTGGAGGATGCGGGCTGCGCGGCGGTGATGCCGCTGGGGGCCCCGATCGGGTCGGGGCTGGGCATCCGCAACCCGCACAACATCCGTCTGATCGTCGATCGGGCCGCGGTGCCCGTCGTCGTCGACGCCGGGGTGGGGACCGCGTCCGACGTCTCGCTGGCGTTCGAGCTGGGCTGCGACGGGGTGCTGCTCAACTCCGCGGTCGCCCGCGCCCGCGAGCCGGTGCGGATGGCGCGGGCGATGCGGCACGCGGCGCTGGCGGGACGCGAGGCGTACCTGGCCGGCCGGATCCCGCGCAAGTTCTACGCCGAGACCTCTTCGCCGATGGAAGGACGGGTCGAGACGGCCCATCCGGTCGAATCCTGACCGGCACGCCGCCAGCGCTGCCGCGCCTGCAGCTGATCACCGACCGCCGCCGCACGCGCGGGCGGGAGCTGGTGCCGCTGCTGGTGGAGGCGGCGCGCGGCGGCGTGCGGATGATCCAGGTCCGCGAGAAGGACCTGCCGCCGGACGAGCTGCGGGCGCTGATCTGCCGCATCCGCGACGCCGTCCCCGCCTCGGTGCTGCTGACCGTGAATTCCAGCGTCGCCGTGGCGCGGACCCTGCGGCTGGGCCTGCACCTGCCCGCGTCGGCCGCCGCGTCGCCGAAGCTGCGCGCGCTGCCGCTGATCGGCCGCTCGGTGCACGACGAGCGTGAGGCCGGGACCGCGCGCGACGAGCGCGTGGACTACGTCCTGGTGAGCCCGGTGTTTCCCACCGAATCGAAACCGGGACATCCCGGAGCGGGTGTCGAGCTGATCCGGGCGCTCAAACCGCTGCTCGATCCGATTCCGATCTTCGCGCTGGGCGGGATCAACGTGGCCAACGCGCCGCGGGCGGTCCACGCCGGCGCCCACGGCGTGGCGGTGTGCGGCGCGATCCTCTCGGCGAACCACCCGCGCCGGGTCGCCGAGGGGCTCTCGCTGGCCCTCGCGGTGGCCCGCGGCGACCCGGAATGAGCGGGAGACGGCAATCCCGACCGTGACGGCCGGGTTTGCCGGCGGTCCCCGGCCGGGTTTGGCGCTACACTGACGGCAGGGAGGGCCGCCGATGCCCCGCAAACAGTCGGCCGCGGTCGAGACGCTCGACCGCGCGCTCAGGGACCGAACCGTCGAGGCCGCCCCCGAGCTGACCCAACGGCTCGAGGACCGGCGGGTGCGTTGCGTGGCCTGCGGCCATCGCTGCCTGGTGCTGGACGGCCTGGACGGGATCTGCCGGGTGCGGCACAACCGGGGCGGAACGCTCCACGTGCCCCGCGGCTACGTGGCCGGGCTCCAGGTCGACCCGATCGAGAAGAAGCCGTTCTTCCATGCCTTCCCCGGCGCGGTCGCGCTGTCGTTCGGCATGCTGGGTTGCGACTTCCATTGCTCCTACTGCCAGAACTGGCTGACCTCGCAGGCGTTACGCGACGATGCGGCGCTGGCGCCGCCGCGCGACACCACGGCGCAGGAGCTGGTCGGGATCGCCGCCAGTCGCAACGCACCGGTGATGGTCAGCACCTACAACGAGCCGCTGATCACCAGCGAATGGGCGGTCGAGGTGTTCCGGCGCGCCCGGGCGCACGGCATCACCTGCGGCTACGTGTCCAACGGCAACGCCACGCCGGAGGTGCTCGCGTACCTGCGGCCGTGGGTCGATCTGTACAAGGTCGATCTGAAGAGCTTCCGCGACAAGTCCTACCGCGCGCTCGGCGGCAAGCTCGACAACGTGCTGGAGACGATCCGGAACCTGCACCGGCTGGGCTTCTGGGTCGAGATCGTGACGCTGCTGATCCCGGGGTTCAACGACTCGCGCGAGGAGCTCGAGGAGCTGACGGGGTTCGTGGCCTCCGTCTCGCCCGACATCCCCTGGCACGTCACCGCGTTCCACAAGGACTACAAGATGACCGACCCGGAGAACACCACCGCCGCGGACCTGATCGCCGCGGCGGAGATCGGGCGCACGGCGGGACTGCGTTACATCTACTGCGGGAACCTGCCCGGCCGGGTCGGCGACTGGGAGAACACGCGCTGCCCGGGTTGCGGCGAGCTGCTGATCGAGCGCAGCGGCTACCGCATCCTGTCCTACAACCTGGGCGGGGAGGGACACTGTCCCGGCTGCGGCGAGACGATCGCCGGGTTCTGGGGGGCGAACTGGAAGATCCCCGAGCGCGACGGCGGGCTCGCCGGTCGCGTGCCGCGCGCCGTACCGCTCGGGGTGTCCGAGCGCGACCCGCGCTGAGCGGCGCTCAACGGGGCGACGCGGAGCCCTCGAGACTTTCCAGGATCTCGGGTCCCACCAACAGGTCGCGCGGCTTGCTGCCGTCGGCGGGTCCGACGATGCCCTCCAGCTGCATCATGTCCACGATCCGCGCCGCGCGGGCGTAGCCGAGCCGCAGCCGGCGCTGGATCAGCGTGATCGAGCACATCCCTTCCTGCAGCACCAGTCGCACCGCCTCGATGTACATCGTGTCCCGCTCGCCGCCGGCGAACCCGGGGGCGGACTCCTCCGGCTCGGCCAGCACCGAGTCGTCGTACTCCGGATCGCTGGTCTTGCGCAGGAACTCCGTCAGCCGATGGATCTCCGGCTCGGTGATGAAGCCGCTGTGCAGTCGCAGCAGGCGCGACGAGCCCGCCGGGAGGTACAGCATGTCGCCCCTGCCGAGCAGCTGTTCGGCGCCGTTCTGGTCGATGATCGTCCGTGAGTCCACCCGCTGGGAGACGCGGAACGCGATTCGCGCCGGGAAGTTGGCCTTGATCGTGCCCGTGATCACGTCCACCGACGGTCGCTGCGTGGCCAGGATCAGGTGGATCCCCACGGCGCGCGCCATCTGCGCCAGTCGCATCACGGATTCCTCGACGTCCGCGGCGGCCACGATCATCAGGTCGGCCATCTCGTCGATCACGATCACGATGTACGGCAGGTGCGTGAGCGGAACCGGTTCGTCCTCACCCCCGCTCTCCATCGTGCGGTCCGGTTCCCTGTCGAGCAGCTTGTTGAACTGCTCGATGTTGCGGACCCCCACGGCCGCCAGCTTGCGGTAGCGGACCTCCATCTCCCGCACCGCCCACTTCAGCGCCGTCGAAGCCTGCTTGGGATCGGTGACCACGGGCACCAGCAGGTGCGGGATGTCGGCGTAGATCCCCAACTCGATCATCTTGGTGTCGATCATGATCATCCGCACGTCCGCCGGCGTGGACTTGAACAGGATGCTGACGATGATCCCGTTCAGCATCACCGACTTGCCCGCCCCGGTGGCCCCGGCGATCAGCAGGTGCGGCATGCGGTTCAGCTCCGCGGTGTACACGTCGCCGCCGATGTCCTTGCCCAGGGCCAGGGCCAGCTTGGACGAGGAGCTGCGGAAACGCTCGGAGCCGATCAGCTCGCGGGGGTAGATCGTCTCCTGCTTGCGTTTCGGCACCTCGATGCCGACCGTGGAGCGGCCGGGCATGCGATCGATGCGCACCGATTCGGCCTTCAGGGCCAGGCACAGGTCGTCGGTCATGTTGGTCAGCTTGGAGTACTTGACGCCGGCCTCGGGCTTGAACTCGAAGGTCGTGACGACCGGCCCGGGGTGGATCGCCACCACGCTGCCCTGGAGCGAGAACTCGCGGAACTTCTCGGTCAGCTGCTCGGCGCGGCGCAGCAGCTCCTTCTCGTTGTCCACGGGCTGCGGCTCGGGCTCGTTGAGCAGGAACAGCGGGGGCAGCGCGTAGCCCCGGGCCTCGGGCCCCAGCGGCAGGCTGGACTGCCGCGGCGCCGGTCGCGTCGGGGCCCGCTTGCCGCGTGGCGCGGCGGCCGCCGGGGGCGCCGGCGCAGCCGCGGCCTCGGCCGGGGCCGGCGGGTCGAGGGCCCCGGGAACCGGGATCGTGCGCCGCGCCACGGGGGCCGCAGGCTCGGTCGGAGGCTCCGCAGGAACGGGGGGCCGGGCCGGCGTTTCGATCCGTGGCGTGGCGGCGGCGCGCCGACGCTCCGCCCAGGCGCGCCAGCTCTCGCGCGCCTGCGTGCTCCAGCTTCGCACCTGGCCCCAGGCCGCCACCGACCCGGCCCAGGCCAGCTCCGCGGTCCGCGCGAACGACACGCGGCTCAGGAACACGATCGTCGCCGCGACCGTCAGCGAGCAGAAGATCAGCGCGCCCGGCCGGTTGAGCATGGCCACGAGCACCGCGGCGACCGCCCGCCCGGTGACGCCGCCCGGCGCGAACAGCTCCCCGCCGTAACGGATCGGCTCGTACAGCAGGTGCAGCAGACCCGCCAGCGCCAGCGCCAGCAGCGTGCCCGCCCCGATCTGCCAGCCGTAACGGCCCAGCGGGCGGTTGCGCAGCCGCAGCCAGCCGATCGCCGCCAGCACCAGCGGTGCCGCGAACGCCGCCGCGCCGAACAGCTGAAGCAGCATCTCCGAGAGGTTGGCGCCGACGCGGCCGAGCCAGTTGCGGGTCGCGCCCTCCCGGACGATCGAGTTCGCCCAGTTCGGGTCCTGGGCGGTGTAGGAGGCGACCGACACCAGCGTCATCACGGCCAGGACCAGCAGCAGCAATCCGGTCATCTCGCCGAACCGCCGGCTGTGGCGAAGTTGCTCCAGGGAGATTCTCATCGTTATCAAAACTCCACGATGACGGGAATGATCAGGGGCCGCCGCTGCGTGCGCCGCCGCAGGAACCGTTTCAGCTCGGTCTGGATCCGGGCCCGCAGCAGGCCCTCGTCATTCCGCTCCTCCGGGGTGGCGCCCGCCAGCGCCTCGGCCACCACGTGACGCGCCTCGGCCATCCCCTCGTCGTCCAGCGCCTCGCGCACGAAGCCTCGCGTCACGATCTCCGGATCCCCGCCGATCATACCGGTGTTGGCGTCGAACGCCACCACCGGAACCACGATCCCGTCGCCGGCGCTCTTGCGCCGTTCACGCAGGATGTCCAGCTCGACCTCGTCCAGCGTGCCGTCGATGAACACGTGGCCCACCGGAACCCGGTCGCGCACCGCGCACTCGGCGCGCGAGACCGCGATCAGGTCCCCGGAATCGGCCAGCACGACGTCGGCCGGGTCCAGGCCCGTTTCCACCGCCAGCTCGGCGTGCGCCGCGAGCTGACGGTACTCGCCGTGGACGGGCACCACGTACCGTGGGCGCAGCAGCTGCAGCATCTGGCGCAGCTCCTCGCGGCAGGGGTGTCCCGAGACGTGGACGTGGTGCGTGGCCCCGGTCGCCACGCGGGCGCCGCGGCGCATCACGTGGTCGATCATCCGGCCGATGCTCTTCTCGTTGCCCGGGATCACCCGCGCCGAGTGGATCACCAGGTCGCCGTCCTCGATCGCCGCCTCGCGGTGCCGGTTCACGGCGATCCGGGCCAGCGCGGACAGCGGTTCGCCCTGCGACCCGGTGATCAGGAACAGCGCCCGTTCCGGGGGCAGCTCCATGGCCGCTTCCGCGGTGACCTGCAGTCCCGCCGGAAAGCGGATCAGGTCGAGCCGCGAGGCGACTTCCAGCTGACGCTCCATCGAGCGGCCGAGCACGGCGACACGTCGTCCGTGCCGTGCCGCCAGCTCCACGACCTGCTGGAGCCGGTAGATGTTGCTGGCGAAGGTCGTCACGAAGACGCGGCGCGGGGCGTCGCCGATCAACGCATCGAGCCCGGGGCGAACCGTGCGCTCGCCCGGGGTGAAGCCGGGGCGATCGGCGTTGGTGCTGTCCGAGAGCAAGGCCAGCACGCCCTCGTCGCCCAGCCGCGCCAGCCGGGCCAGGTCGCTGGTCACCCCGTCGAGCGGGGCCGGGTCGAGCTTGAAATCCGCGGTGTGGACGAGCGTGCCGACCGCGGTGCGAACGACCACCATCACGGCCTGCGGGATCGAGTGGGCCACCGGCAGCGTCTCGATCCGGAACGGGCCGAGCTCCAGGCTCTCCCCGCCCGGGTCGATCGTGTGCAGGCCGTCGCGGCTCCACAGCTCGTGCTCGGAGAGCCGGCTGGTCACCAGGCCCGCGGTGTACGGCGTGCAGTAGACCGGCAGGTCGTGCGCCGCCAGCACCCAGGGCAGCGAGCCGATGTGGTCCTCGTGTCCGTGGGTCAGCAGCACGCCGTGGATCGTTCCGCAGTCGTCGAGGAACGACAGGTTCGGGATCACGACGTCGATACCCAGGTGCTCCGCCCCCGGGAACATCATGCCGGCGTCGATGAGCAGGCAATCGTCCCCCTGACGCAGGACCATCAGGTTCATCCCGAACTCGCCGAGTCCGCCGAGCGGGATCAATTCGAGATGCGCCGGTCGAGGCAAGTCACCCTCGGAGCCTGCGCGGCGGCAGGCGGCAAGTATACCAGCGGACGGATCAGCGGCGGGGGAGCGCGGTGGAACCGGCAGCCTCGGCGGCGAGGCGTTCCGCGCGCGCCAGGTCGTCGCGCACGTCCTCCCGTCCGGCGGCGATCGCCTCGCGGAACGCGGCGGCGGCCTCGGCGTATCTTCCGCTCTCGGCGAGGACGTGGCCCAGCTCCGCGCGCGCCAGCGGCAGGTCGGAAAAGCGCCGCAGCGTCCGGCGTAGCTGCGTCTCGGCCTCGCTGCGGCGGCCCAGGCGGCGCAGCGCCATGCCGAGGCTGAGCTGGGCGCCCGCGTGCCGGGGGTTGATCTCGGCGGCGCGCCGGAAGGCGTCGGCGGCCGCCGCGAGATCGCCGCCGTTCGCCAGCAGCTGGCCCTGCTCGAACCACGCCGCGGAGAAGTCCGGCCACAGCTCGGTGGTGCGCCGGAAGTGGGCCAGCGCCTCGTCGTTGCGCCCCTGCTCGAGGCGAATCTTGCCCAGCGTGAAGTGCGCGCGCGGGTTGCCGGGGGCGGCGACGAGCGCTGCGGTGAACAGGGCCTCCTCGTTGCGCCAGTGCCGCGTCTCGCGCCGCGTTTGCCACGCCGCGGCCAGCAGCACGGCGACCAGCGCGCCGAGCAGCAGCGGCACGGCGACGGGCCGCGCGAGGCGTGTCCGGATCGCCGGCACCGCGGTGCCCAGCAACAGACAGAACCCGGCCGAGGGGAAGTAGATCAGTCGCTCGGCGTAGATCACGCCGACCAGCACGACCAGGTTGCCGACCACCAGGTACGGGGCGAGGAACAGCCAGGCCGCGAAACCGGCGGCGGCGCCCGGACCCGTTCCGCGTCGGGCCAGCGGCACCAGCGCCAACCCCGCCAGCAGCAGCAGCCAGCCTGCCCCGATCAGGGGCCACGGAGCCAGCAGGCCCGTCTCGGGGGCGATCACCGGACCGGAGTAGTCGGCGGACAGCGGCCACGGCACCAGCAGCTGCCGCAGGTAGCGTCCGGCGAGACCCAGGCGCGTCGCCAGCGACGCGAGGCCCTCGAGCGCGACCAGCGGGTTGTCGGACAGCGGGGGATCCTGCGTGCGCAGCAGGCCACCGACGGCGACCGCCCGCAGCGCCAGGTGGCCCGCGACGGCCAGCCCCGTGGGCGCCAGGGCCGCGGCCCGCTCGATCCAGTCCCGGCGACCCGCCGGACGCCGATAGACCCACTCCAGCACGACCAGCAGCAGGGGCGCCGCGACCGCGACCTCCTTGGAACCCAGGGCCAGGAACACCAGCAGGCCGCTCGACCAGGCCGCGATCCGGGGCGCCACGGCGCCGCCGGCGGTGGGGCGGCCGGGCCACGGGCCCGCCCAGGTCTGGCACCACAGCGCGGCCAGCGCGAACAGCAACGCCAGGATCTCCGCGCGACCGGTCAGCGGGGCGACCGCCGAGATGTGCAGCGGGTGCACGGCGAACAGCAGCGCCGCGACCGCGGACCCGAGTGGTCCGGCGCCCAGCCGCAGCCCCAGCGCGAACAGCAGCAGCGAGACCAGCGCGTGCAGCGCGATGTTGGTCACGTGCGCGCGGCCCGGCTCGACGCGCCCGTCGGCGTTGCGCTCGGGCAGGAAGCTCAGCAGCGTCACGG
>JBFKMV010000108.1:0-17404 GCA_041629655.1 Candidatus Polarisedimenticolaceae bacterium | reverse complement strand
GGCGCGGCGCCGCCTCGAGCGCCGCCTCCACCGCTCCCAGGTGCTCGGCCGTCCAGAAGGAGAAGGGCGGGTAGTTCGAGACGAAGACGCTGCCGACCTCGGTCTCGGCCGCGGGCCGGCCGACCGAGGTCGCCGGCTCACCCTTGCCGGTGGTCGCGATGGTGCACCTCCCTCAACGCTTTCCGAAGCAGTACAGCTGGCCGCCCGCGGTGCCGATGACGAGCCTCCCGGCCGCAACGCTCGGCGAGGCGGTGATCGAGGACCCCGTGTCGAAGCTCCAGACGACCTCTCCCGATTCTAGATCGAGCGCCACGATCTCGCCGCTGGTGGCCGGAACGTAGACCCGCCGGCCGGCAATCACGGGGGAGGCGTCGATCTTGCCCTTGAGGGCGCGGGTCCAGCGCGGCTTGCCGGTCTCGGGGTCCAGCGCGTGGACCAGCTTGTCCCGGCCCCCCAGCACGACCACCGAGTCCCCGGCGGCTGCCGAGGACAGGAACGGGAACTTGCGCTCGCTGTTCTCGTAGGTCCAGGACAGCCGGCGGGATTCGAGGTCGATGCCCAGCACCTGGTTCTCGAACGTCCCGACGTACAACCGCGAGCTGCGGACCGCGGGGCTGGCGCCGACGTATCCTCCGAGCTCCATCCGCGCCTGCTCCTTGCCGTCGGCCAGACCGATCACGCGCAGGTAGCCGTCGCAGCCGGCCGAGAGCACCCGGCCCCGGCTGATCGCGGGCGCTCCGTAGACGTAGTTGTCCGTCTCGACCTTCCACAGCGGCCGGCCGTCCTCGACGTTCAGCGCGTGCAGGTACATGTCGTGCGAGCCGAACACCAGCTTGCCGTCGGCGACGCTGGCCGAGGAGACGATCTTGGCCCGGGTCTCGTAGATCCAGCGCCGCTCGCCGCTGGCGGCGTCGACCGCGTGGAACACGCCGT
The DNA here is from genome assembly GCA_041629655.1 of Candidatus Polarisedimenticolaceae bacterium. Classification (GTDB taxonomy): domain Bacteria; phylum Acidobacteriota; class Polarisedimenticolia; order Polarisedimenticolales; family Polarisedimenticolaceae; genus JBFKMV01. The sequence continues at coordinate 16,471 of JBFKMV010000108.1, read as the reverse complement.
CGCCGTCGCCCACCAGGACCTTGCCGGCGGACACCGCCGGGGCGGCGAGGATCTCGGCGCCGGCCTCGTACCGCCAGCGCGGCTTGCCGGTCTCCAGATCGATCGCGTACAGCACGCCGTCCAGTCCGCCCACGTAGACCGTTCCGGCCACGATCGCGGCGGTCGACTCGATGCCGTCGGGGATCTCGAACACCCACAGCGGTTGCAGGCCGTCCGGCAGCCCGGCCGCCGCGACGCCCGAGAGCTGCGCGTCGCCGCGGAAGGCCGGCCAGTCCGCTGCCGCGACCGGAGCCGCCAGCAGCGCCAGCAGCGCGAGCGCGGCCGAAATCTCAGAACGCCGCTTCATAAAGCTCCAGCAGGTCCCGGGCGGTCACGGGACGCGGGTTGTGACCGGCGGTCCACTCGCGGGCCGCCTGCTCCGCCAGCTCCGTCAAACCGTCGCGCCCGACGTCGAATTCCCTCAGGTGCTCGGGCAGCCCGGCCGCGCGCCGCAGCGCCTCGACCCGCTCGAACAGCGGCCGCCCCCCGCCCGCCGGCGAGCCGCTTGCGCGCAGCTCGTCGTACAGCGGGCCCACCTCGCGCGCGTTGAACCGCATCACGTGGGGCAGCATCAGGGCCACCGCGATGCCGTGCGGCACCCGGTGCTCCGCGGTCAGCGGATTGGCGCAGGCGTGGGCCGCCCCGAGCATCGACAGCTCGATCGCCAGACCGGCCAGGTGCGAGCCCAGCAACATCTCGCCCCGCGCGCCGAGATCGTCCGGGCGCTCGAGCACCGTCTCGAAGCTGCCCTCGAGCCGCACCCACGCCTCGCGGGCGAACAGCTGCGAGACCGGATTCCGCGTGCGGGTCACGTAGCTCTCGACGGCGTGGCTCAACGCGTCGATGCCCGTGACCGCGGTGGTCGAGCGCGACTGCGTGACGGTCAGCTCGGGATCGAGGATCACCGTGCGGAAGCGCGCCTTGCGGTCGCCGCAGGCCATCTTGGTGTGATCCGCGCTGCGCGAGATCAACGCGTAGGACTGCGACTCGCTGCCCGTGCCCGCCGTCGTCGGCACCCCGATCGACGGCAGCAACGGCCGCGTGGCCTTGCCCGACCCCCGGTAGTCCTCCATCTTGCCGCCGTTGGTCAGGATGAAGTTGATCCCCTTGGCGCAATCCATCGCGCTCCCGCCGCCGAACCCGACCAACAGGTCGATCTCCCCGGCGGCGCGCGCCGCGCGCACGCCCGCCGCGACGTGGGCGGTGGTCGGGTTGCTGGCGACCCCGTCGAACACGGCCACGGCGAGACCGGCCTCGCAGAGCTCCTGCTCGGCGCGGCCGGCGTGGCCCGAATCGCGGACCCCGGGGTCGGTCACGACCAGCGCGTGCCGGCAGCCGAGGTCCCCGGCCAGCTCGCCGAGCCGTCCGAGCGCACCGGCACCGAAGACGACCCGCTTGCCGTCCAGCTCGACTTCCCAGCTCTCGCCGGCGGAGCGCATCGGCGTCCCGGCTCAGGCGTCGCGGGAGACGGTCAGCGGCCGCGTGGCGGGCTCGACCTGGATGGCGCGCTGCCGGTAGAGGTGCTCGAACAGGTTGCCCTCGTGGGGCTGGTCCCAGGAGATGCGGCTGGTCGGGAAGCCGCCCAGGTTGAGCCGCTCGACGTTGGGGGAGGCCATGACCTGCCGCACGAAGCGCTCGTCCCCGGTGACCGCGGTGGTGACCAGGGTCGGCCCGATCCGCGTCAGGATCTCGTCCTGCGGCGTCTCGACGACGCTGACGAACGGGAACAGGAACTCGCTGTGGGCCAGCGGGTGCTCGGGATCCTCGCACCAGATCACGGTCGGCAGCAGGAAGCCCAGCCCGTCCTTCTCGACGGCCGGTCCGCGGCCGCGCAGTCGGGCGGTCAGGTCCACGGCGCCGGGCGTCTCGAGTCGCTGCTCGATGTACTGCGCCACCCGCACCGCGACCTGCTTGTCGGCGAAGGCGGCCAGCCCGGCCGCGGGGTCGGAAAGCGAGCGCGCCTCGATCTTGACCAGCTCCGCGGCCAGGGCCTCCGCCAGCTCGCGACCGTGGGCCGGCGTCCAGACGCCGGAGGCGTTGAGGCACGAGCGGCCGCCGTTGTCGGCGACCGAGTTGACGATCAGCTCGAGGTGCTCGGGCCAGCGCGGGGCCAGGTCGGCGCCGAAGATCACCTTGCTCCAGCCCGGCCCGTGGAGCTGCACCCGCTCGTCCTGCCGCCACGGCGCGACGGTGGCGGCGTCGCCGAACAGCATCGAGCGGCCGGCCCGCAGCAGGATCTCCGTCGCACCGGAACGGTCCGTCGGGTAGTAGCCGAGCGCCTCGGGCGGGCAGCCCGCTTCCAGCAACGCCTGCGCCACGCGCAGCGGCGTCCACGGCTCCTCGCGTCCCGGCTTGAGCGCCAGCGGGACCTTGAGCGGGATCGCCGGCAGCCACAACGAGTGCACGCCGGGGGAGTTGCTCGGCAGCACGGCGCCCAGCACGTCGGTCTCGACGCGGAAGCTCAGCATGCGCCCCTGGCGCTCCTGCCAGCCGGAGTCGAGCACCGCGAGGTCCATCCCGCGCGTCAGCCCGCCCAGCACCCGTTCCATCTCGGCCAGCACGAAGCGGACTTTCTCCATGTTGGCGCGGCACAGCGCCTCGGGCATGCCGGTCGTGCCCGAGAGCTGCCGGAGGTAGTCCTCGGGGGACTGGCGCACTCCGTCCAGCGGATCGACCGGCAGCTCGGCCGTCGCGAACAGCTCGGCCGCCCGGCGGCAGATCGACAGCAGCTCGCGCAGCGAGCGCCGCTCGAGCGCGCGCCGCGCCTCGCGGGCCGCGGCGAGGTCCTTGGCGATCAGGCCGCGGTTGGCCTGGCTGACCTCGGCCAGCGGCTCGCCGCTGCTGACGTGCCGCAGCGTCACGAAGTCCTTGCTGCGGTAGGCGACGCCTCCGCGCAGCACCGGCAGGTGCGGGACCATCGTCAGTACACCCCGACCACGACCGAGCTCTGCAGGTGCGAGGCCAGCCCCAGATCGCGCACCCCGTCCCACGGGTAGCGCTCGCACGGCTCGGCGCGCACGCCCTCGTCGCGCTCGGCGAAACGGGGCATGAAGAACTCGCGCGTCAGCGTGGTCAGCAGCACGCGACCGCGCTGCCCGTACTCCACCGAGCGGTCCAGGTCGTCGGGCTCGACCAGCTCGAACACCGCGCGCGGGTGGGGCGGGTAGTAGGTGATCGCGTAGTCGTCGGCGGGGTCGAACGGCTTGGGGCAGGCCAGCCCCATCAGCGTGTTGCCGTAGGTCGGCACGAAGTCGATCCCGGGAATCAGCTCCTCGCGCGCGAAGCGGTGGAACTGCCGCGTCATCTCGGTGCCGCCGCAGAAGATCCCGCGGATGCCCTGCTTGGCGAGGTCGATCTTCATGCACAACGCCTCGAGCAGCTTCGGCGTGGTGAACAGGCACTGGATGTTGGGGTGGGCGCGCAGGATCGTCAGCGCCTGATGGATCGTGTGGTCCTTGTAGGCCTCGACGTCCTGCATCCGCTGGGCCTTGATCAGCTTGTTGACCCAGCGCGGGTCGAGGTCGACGAAGAACGCCGTCCCGCCGCGGTACTGCGCGAGGTGCTCGATCGCCAGCCGCAGCCGCCGCGGGCCGGTCGGCCCGAGCATCAGCCAGTCCGCGCCGCGCGGGAACGTCTCGTCGGACAGGTTGTCGCCGAACAGCTCGTAGTCGCGCTGGAAGTCCTCGATGTTGACCCGCGTCTTGGGCACGCCGGTCGAGCCGCCGGTCTCGAAGACGTAGAACGGCCGGCCGGCCAGGCCGCGCGGGATCCAGCGCCGCACCGGCCCGCCGCGCAGCCACTCGTCCTCGAAGTGGCCCAGCCGCTTCAGGTCGTCGTACCCGCCGATCTCCCGGCGCGGGTCGAAGTCGAGCCGCGAGGCGTACTCGAGCCAGAACGGCGAGCCGGTCGCGGGGTCGAAGTGCCACTGCACCATCTCGCGCACGTGCTCGTCGAGACGCGCGCGCGCGGCCGCGGCGCGCGTCGCGAGGTCGGTGTTGTCGAGCGTGGCCATCACTCGGACTTTGCCTTGGCCGGCTTGTCGGCCGGTTTCGGCGCCGGCTCGGCCTTGGGCTTGGGAGCGATCCCGTTCTCGATCGCCCACAGCTTGTTGCGGCTGACCACGAACAGCGTCCCGTCGTGGACCACCGGCGTGGTGTAGACCGCCGCGCCCATGTTGACCTCGTGCAGCAGCTCCTTCTTCTTGGCCGCCTTGAGCACCACGATGTCGCCGTCCTCGTCGCCGAGGTAGACCTTGCCGTCGGCCACGAACGGCGAGCCCCAGACCGCCGCGAACGTGTCGTACTTCCAGTGCAGCTGGCCGGTCTGGGCGTCCAGGCAGTACAGGAACCCGCTCAGGTCGGCGATGAACATCAGGTCGTCCACGATCGCCGCGGTGGACATCGTGCGGTGGAATTCGTCGCCGCCGCGGTGCCACACCACGGCGCTGCCGGTGATGTCGCCGGTCTTGCCCGCCGGGTCGATCGCCCACAGGTTGCCCGGCCCCTCGCCGTGCTCGGGGTCCTGGCCCACGCCGAGATAGACCTTGCCGTCGTAGATCACCGGCGTCGAGATGACGTTGTTGCGGGTCCCGCGGCCGCCCAGCTGCCACTTCGAGTCCTTCGGATTGAGGTCGAATTTCCACAGCAGCTTGCCGGTCTTGGGCTCGAACGAGTACAGCCAGCCGTCGCCGCCGGGGTACATCACCTGGGCCTGCCCGCCGATCACGCCGTAGCTCGGGTTGGACCAGCTTCCGTGCAGGATGCTCTCGCCGGGGGAGGCGTCCTCCCACAGCAGCTTGCCGGTCTTCTTGTCCACGGCGATGAAGCTCGGGGCCAGCGTGGCCGGAATGTTGATGTGGCCCTCGTCCACGCCGTTGCCGGTCACGGTGTAGATGATGTCGCCGACGAGCAGCGGGCTGCCCGCGGCCAGGTTGTGCGGGAACACGTCCAGCTCGCCGATCATGTCGAGCTTCCAGATGATGTCCTCGTCGGTCTTGCCGGTCTTGGGCAGCAGCTTCGGGCCGTCCGGCGTGTCGACCTCCTCGCCCTCCGCGGTGAACGGCCCGTCGTTCTGGTCGTCCAGGAAACCCTCGGTGTCCGCCGCGATCACTTCGGCCCGGTTGGAGACGTAGTACAGCCGGTCGCCCTCGATGGCGGGCGTCGAGCAGACGCCCTGGAGCGGCCAGTCGTTGACGCGGCCGGCCGGCAGCTTGGGGTGCGCCGACTGCCAGAGGAACTTCCCGGTCTGCTCGTCGAAGGCGATCACGTTGCCGCGGTCGCCCTTCAGCGCCGGGTTGTACTGGCGCTCGTTGTTGGTGCCCACGTAGACCTTGCCGCCGCTGACCACCGGTCCGGCGTAGCTCTGCGAGCCCAGGTCCATCGACCACTTGATGTTGAGCCCCGTCTTGGGGTCCCATTCCTCGGGCACGTTCTTCTCTGCGGAGACCATGTTGCGGGACGGCGTGTTGCCGTACTGCGCCACCTCGGCCGCCACGGCGGCCGTCGAGCCGGCCGCCAGCGCCAGCAGCGCCAGCAGGGCCAGCAGCGCGAGTCCCGGAGTTTGAGCTGTCGTGTTCGTCGTCATCATTCGTTCACCGTCACCTTCAGGTTGTCGTAGTACACATCCGCCGGAGCGTAACCGATCAGGCCCGGACTGCCGCTTTCGATCGGGAGCGGGTCCTCGACCGTCAGCGTCCAGGCCGCGGGCTCCGGATCCGCCGCTTTCCAGACCTTGCCGCGCACCAGCGCCTTGTCCTGCTTCACGTCGACGCGCAGCTTGAGCTTGTACCAGGTGTCCATCTCCCACGGGAAGTCGACCTGCTGGGCCATCCGGTACTCGGAGGCCCAGGAGCGGATCTGCACCCGCTGGTGGTTGCCCTGCAGGTCCAGCGTGTAGCCGTTGGCGATCACGCCGAGGTCCGGCCGGCGCCGGCCCTGCTGGTGGCCGCGCGCCTCGACCTCGACCGTGTAGTTGCTGAGCTGCTGGGGCCCGAAGAACGTGAAGCCGCGCTGCAGGCCGCGATCGCGGGACGGCTGCACGAGCACCTTGCGCCCCTCGAACTCGCCGCCGACGAACTTCCGCGCCGCGCCGATCCAGTCGGCGGGGTGCTTGTCCGCCGCGAGGTCCTCGAAGTCGAACGACCAGGGCAGCTCGGGGTAGACGCGCACGCGGGCCGTCGCCGTCAGATCGCCGACCTTGACCTCGATCTTCCCGACCTGGGGCCGCTCGGCCTTGGCGCTGAACCTTCCGCCGGCGTCGACGGAGCCCTGCACCCCGCTGACGCTCCACCGGACGTTGGGGACCGGGAGCAGGCGTCCCGCGGAGTCGAGCGCCACGACGCGCAGCCGGACGCTGTCGCCGCTGCTCAGCGTCAGATCGTACGGCGCCACGAACACGCGCTCGGCTGCCGGCTTGCCGCCCGGCCGGGGCTTGTCCGGCTTGGGCTTGGCCTTGGCGCGCGCGGGCTTGGCGTCCTTGCTGCCGAGGGCGTAGACCCCCGCCTCGGTGGTGAAGTAGACCCGGCCGTCGGCGATCGCCGGCGAGCCGTAGATCTCGGCGTACCGCCCGTCGGGCATCGTCAGCTTGTCCTGGTCGAGCTGCTCGCAACCTTGCTTGCCCGGCTTGAGGATGTGGAACAGCCCGTTGGTCTCGGGGACGTAGAGCTTCCCGTCGGCCCACACCGGCGAAGCCTTGCCGACCGTGCCGACGTGGTGCTGCCACAGCGTCTTGCCGGTCGCGGCGTCGAGGGCGTGCAGGTTGGCCGAGTTGTCGATCACGTACAGCCGGCCGCCGTGCAGCGCCGGCGAAGGAAAGCCGGCGGACAGCGGGTTGCGCCAGATCTCGTTGCTCCGGGTGATGTCCCCGCTGCCGGTACCCTTGAACGCGACCACGCGCCCCATCGTCGGCTCGTCGATGTTCTCCTCGCTGTGCGAGGCGTAGACCGTCTCGCCATCCACGACCACGGTGCTGTTGAGCCCGCGCTTGCTGAGCTGGAACTGCCACAGCTTCTCGCCGCCGGCCGCGATGTCGAGGCCGTAGACGTGGCCGTCGGCGTCCCCGGTGACGAGCACCGCGCGCCCGCCGATCGTCGCGGTCACCGGCGCCGACTGGGTGTTCATGTCGTAGGGGAAGTTGCCGGGCGTGGCGACCCAGATCAAATCGCCGTTCCGCTTGTCGAAGGCGAAGTAGCGGTGCCGCGGGGGAGCCTGCTCGCCCCAACCGCCGCTGACGAAGCTGAGCACCAGCAGGTCGCCGAACACCAGCGGGGTCTGCGTCCGGCCGCCGTAGCCCGAGGCGTGTCCCACCTCCTCGGTCAGGAAGTACGACCAGACGATCTTGCCCTCGCGGTCGTAGGCATACAGCTGCCCGGCGACGCCGTGGGCGTAGAGGTACCCCGTCTCCAGATCGCCCACGGGGCTGGCCCAGCCGACGCGATTGAACGGCACGGTCGTGTTGTAGACGTTGAACCGGTGCTCCCACAGCTGCTTGCCGGTCTCGGCGTCGAAGCAGCCCACGATCTCCTGCCGCTCGATACCCTCGCCGACGCGGCCGTTGACGCAGACGCGGCCGTCGAACACGACCGGCGTCGAGCGGCCGGTCCACGGCGCGCTCCAGAGCAGGTTCTCGCCCTCGGGCGACCAGCTCGAGACCAGGCCGGTCTCGTCGGACACGCCGTTCTGGTTCGGGCCCCGCCAGGCCGGCCAGTCCCCGGCCTGGGCGACGGAGGCCGCGAGCGCGCACAGCGCCAGCAGCAGACCGAGCGACACGGGCATGCGTTTGATGGTAGTCAAGGCTACGCTCCCTCGCTTGATGGGTTGACGATCTCGACGGCGGCCTGCGGCGGGGTCGGGGCCGGCCCCGGCTTGTACAGCGTCACCAGGCAACCGCCCACGGCGGCCAGCACGATGCCGAGCAGGAACTGCCAGCGCAGGCTGCCGAACCCGCCCGCCGGCGGGTGGACCGACAGCGCGACGCCGGCGTTGACGATCGGCGCGCCGGCGAACACGATCGACATCACCACCGCCGGCGAGCCCTTGGCGCCGAAGGCCAGCAGCACGCAGAACGCCCCGATCGCCCCGGCGATGCCGGCCAGCAACGACCACAGCATGCCCTGGGCCGGGAAGCTCCACGTCGCGCCGTTCAGCTTGAGCACGACCAGCGGCGCGACGACGGCGGTCAGGAAGTAGGCCAGCCCCACGAACAGGAACGCCTTGTAGCGGCCGTTCACCGGATCGGCCATCGAGACCTGGCCGCCGTGCAGCAGCACCCCGTAGACGCCCCACGTCGCGACCGTCATCAGGGCAAACGCCAGCCAGGTCAGGCCGGCTCCCGACGCGTGCGCGGGTTCCATCGTGTCCTCCTCCGCTGCCGAGCGGCGCAAGCGCCCGTTTACGATTCATTTACACCCGGTAACACCGGGGTCGTCGAGACACTTTAGTGGGAGCGCGGCCGTCCTGCCACGAGCCCGCGCCGGCGCCAGTTGAGGATCCCCAGCGGGACCAGCAGCGCCGCGCCGGCGAGGTCCATCCACGGGATCCCGTCGTCGCCGGTGACCAGCCGCGTCGGGACCAGCAGCAGCCCGGCCGCCAGCAGCAGCAGCACGCGCCGCGCCGGAACCAGCGGCGCGAACAGGTAACCGGCGATTCCCGCTGCGAGCGGCACGATTCCGAGCAGCGCGTGGCCCACCGCCAGCGCGATCGCCGGCGCTCCCGCCAGCGCGCCGCTGTCGTCCAGCATCAACAGCTCCGGCCGGAACACGAACATGTAGGGCAGCGTGAAGCCGACCAGTGCGAAGCGGAACGCCAGCACGCTGGTCCGCATGATGCTGGCCCCGGCGATCGAGGCCGCGGTGTAGGCGGCCAGGGCCACGGGCGGGGTGACCATCGACATCATGCCGAAGTAGAAGATGAACATGTGCGCGGCCAGCGGCACCACGCCGAGCTTTCCCAGCACCGGCCCGATCAGCGTCGCCAGCAGCAGGTAGCAGACCGCCGACGGCATGCCCATCCCCAGGATCAGCGACGAGACCATGATCAGCACCAGCGCGCCGAGCAGGTTGCCCTGGGCCAGCTCGAGGATCGCCGAGGGCAACCGGGTGCCGACGCCGGTCAGCGTCACCACGCCGATCACGATCCCCACGCAGGCGGCGGCGTTGATCAGCGCGACCGAGTCGCGCGCGGAGCGAACCAGCGCGTCGAGCGCGGCGCGCAGCGTCAGCCGGGTGCGGCGATGCAGCAGGCTGACCACCAGCACCAGCCCCAGCGCCAGCGTGGCGGCGCGGAACACCGTGTAGCCGGCGATCAACAGCGCGACCAGCGACGCGATTCCACTGCCGAACACCAGGCCCTCGAACTGCACCAGCGGCCGGCGCGGGCCGGTCTCGCCGCGCCGCCCCAGCCCCAGCCGGCGGGCCTGGAAGTGCACGATCAGGAACAACGACAGGTAGTACAGGATCGCGGGCAGGATCGCGGCGCGGATGATCTGGAGGTAGGTCACCGGGGGGTCGATGATCTCCAGCATCATGTACGCCCCGGCGCCCATCACCGGCGGCACCAGCGCCCCGCCCGAGCTGGCGGCGGCCTCGACCCCGCCGGCGGTCTCGCCGTCGAAGCCGGCGTCGCGCATCAGCGGGATCGTGAAGGTGCCGGTGGTCGCGGTGTTGGCGACCGCGCTGCCCGACAGCGAGCCCATCATCCCGCTGGACAGCACCGAGACCTTGGCCGGCCCGCCGGGCGTCGAACCGAACACGCGTCGGGCGAAATCGATGATGAACTGCGTCGCTCCGGTCTGCTGGAGGAACGCCCCGAACAGCACGAACAGGAACACGTAGACGAACATCACCCGCAGCGCGGTCCCGAACACGCCCTGGCTGTGCAGGAACGTCTGCGCCACGATCCGCTCGACCCCGTACCCGCGATGCGGGAACAGCCAGTCCGGCAGCCACGGACCGGACCAGGCGTAGACCAGAAACACGAGCGCCAGCAGCGGCAACGCCTTGCCGATGGCGCGCCGCGTCGCCTCCAGCACCAGCAGCAGACCGACGATCCCCACCGCCGTATCGAGCGTCGTCTCGTCGCCGGCGCGGTCGCCGAGCGACTGGGCGTTCGACCACCAGCCCGCGAACGCCGGCTCGGACTGGATCACGACGTAGCCGCAGCAGGCCGCCGCCAGCCCGGCCAGCGCCACGTCCGCGCCCCGGGCCAGGGCGTTTCCGGCCAGCCGCGGATGGAGCGGCCGGTTGAGAAAGCACAGCACCAGCCCCAACAGGGCGAAGATCGCCAGCTGCGACTGCGGGGAAAGGCGCGGGTAGTTGACCTCGAACAGCGTGAACAGGCACAGCACGACGCCCAGGAAGGCGCTCGTCCCGGTGCGCCACGCGCTCGACGGCGCCTTCGCGCTCAGGAGCCGCTCCCGGGCCAGATGCCGATCTCGCGGTAGTAACGGATCGCGCCGGGATGGAACTCGAGCCCGGTGTCCCGGACCACGTTCGCCGGATTGATCGCACGGCCCGCGGCGTGCTTCTGTACGACCTGCTCCCGGTTCTCGTACAGCGTGCGGGTCACCCGGTAGACCAGTTCCTCGTCCTGGTCTTGCGAGGTGATCAGGTGCATCGAGCCGACGTCGAGCGTCGTCAGGTCGCGATCCAGCCCGCGGTAGGTCCCGGCCGGGATCTTCGCCGGACTGAAGAACGGGTAGCGCTCGACCAGCTCGGCGCTCCTGGCGGGGTCGTAGGAGATGAAGCGGATCTTCTGCGAGCTCGCCGCCTGGGTGATCGAGGCCACCGGCACCGCACCGCCGAGGAACGCCGCGGCAGCCGACCCGTCGGCCAGCATGTCGACCGCGCCGGCCTGGGTCGCGTTGAGCGGCGTGAAGTCGTCGTAGGTCAGCCCGTGCGCCTCGAGGATCGGCCGGATGAAGAACTCGAACCCGGCGCCCGCCGGGCCCACCACGACCCGCTGGCCCCTGAGGTCGGCGATCGTCTCGACGCCGTTGCCCGCGGGCGCGATGAACAGCGCCACGTTCGGGGCCAGGGTCATCACGGCGCGGATCGGGTAGGCGCGGTCCCAGCCCGCCTCGCCGCGCACGGCGAAGTACGAGATCGCCGCGTTGGCCAGCGCCAGGTCCAGCTCACCGCGGGCCAGGCGCCGGATGTTCTCCTGGGAGCCCTTGGTCGCCTCGGCCGTGATCTCCCAGCCGCCCTCTTGGCCGTGGTCGTTCAGCGTCTCGGCGATCGCGCCGCCGACCGGGAAGAACGCGCCGCCCGGCGGCGCCGTGCCCATGCTCAAGAAGCGCCGGGCCCCGGCGTCGTCGGCGTCACCCGTTCCGGCCCCACCGCAACCGGCCGCCAGGCCGATCGCCAGCAACAGCGGTCCCCACGCTATCGTCGCTCGTCGCATCGATCCTCCATCCGGCGCCTGCCGCGAGTTCACCGCGCGCACCGGCCCCAGCATAGGCGGTTCGGGGCGGCCGTTCCAGCGTCGAGGTCACGTCTCCGCGGCCGGGTTCCACTACGACCGTATACTGCGCGGGCCATGGAACGTCACGGCTGGATGTCCCCGGCCACCGGCGCGCCGATGCGCCTGGTCCGATTCGGCACGAGCGGACCCGCGCTGGTCTACGTGCCCAGCTCGGGTGGGGACCAGCGGGAGTTCGCGCGCTACGGCATGCACCGCGACGCCGCTCCGTGGATCGAGGCCGGGCGACTGCAGGTCGTCTCGATCGACGGGATGGCTCCCGGGCACCTGTGGAACGACACGCTGTCGCCGCCGGAGCGGATCCGCGGCTACGCCCGCTTCGAGCGCTCTGTGGTCGAGGAGGTGCTGCCGTGGGTCGCCCGCTTCACCGGGGACTCCCGGCCCGCGATCGCCGGCGCGAGCTACGGCGCCCACGTGGCGGCGAACCTGCTGTTCAAGCATCCGCGGCGCGTTTCCGCCGCGTGCGGGCTCGGCGGCGTCTACGGGATGTGGCACCGGCTGGACGGCTACCACGACGACGACGTGTACTTCCACACGCCGCTGGAGTACCTGCCGCGACTGACGGACGCGTCGATCCTGAGCGCGATCCGGGCCACCGACGGGATGACCGTGTTCGGGGCCGAACGCGACGAGTGGCTGTGGAGCACCGAGCGGTTGCTCGGCGTCCTGGCGCAGCGACGTCTGCCGCACCGGAGCGAGATCTGGCCGGCGCCGGCCGACCATCACGAACGATGGTGGAAGCCGCAGCTGCTGCGCTTCCTCGAGTGGCGCTACGGGGCGCTTCGGTCCGCGCAGCCTGTGGACTAAGATCCGGCACGGCCGCGCCGGTTCGGCGCCGCCGGGGGAGGAGTCGTTGCAGCGATTGCGCTTCGGTTCGAGCTTCGCCCCGCTGCTCGCCCTCTCGCTGGCGACCGGAGTCGCCGCCGCACCGTCCGCTCGCGACGTGCCGCTGTCGCCGCGCAACGCGAGCTACGCGATCGAGCTGCGGCTCGACCCGCGGCTCCAGACCCTCGAGGGGCGGCAGGTGCTGACCTGGACCAACCGCACCGCGCGGGCCACGGGCGAGCTGTGGTTCCACCTGTACTGGAACGCCTGGCGCAACGACCGCAGCACGTGGTTGCTGGAGGACCGCCTGCGCGATCGCAGCGATCTCGACGACGTGCGCGACGAGGATTGGGGCTGGATCGACGTGCGCTCCACGCGGCTGCTCGACGCCGACGGCGGCGAGCTCGACCTGACGCCGAGCCAGCGTTTCGAGGCGCCCGACGACGGCAACCCCGACGACCGCACGGTGCTGGTGGTCACGCTCCCGCGGCCCGTTCCGCCGGGAGGCACGATCCGCGTGGAGCAGACCTGGCAGGCCCGGGTCCCGCGCACCTTCGCGCGCACCGGGCGGCGCGGCGAGTTCTACTTCATCGCCCACGGCTTTCCGAAGCTCGGCGTGCTGGAGCATGGCGGCTGGAACTGCCACCAGTTCCACGCCGGAACCGAGTTCTACTCGGACTACGGCGTCTACGACGTGCGGATCACGCTGCCGGAGCGCTTCGTGGTCGGCGCGACGGGCCGTCGGACCGCGACCGAGCCGAACGGCGACGGGACGGTGACCCACCGCTTCCAGCAGGCCGACGTCCACGGCTTCACCTGGACCGCCAGCCCGGACTACGTCGTGCGCGAGGCGCGGTTCGAGGAGCCGGGACTGCCGCCGATCGAGCTGCGCCTGTTGATCCAGCCCGAGCACCTCGCACAGGCCGAGCGGCACCTCGCGGCGGCCCGGGCGGCGTTCCGGCACTACGGGACGTGGTACGGGCCGTACCCCTACGGCCACGTCACGATCGTCGACCCGGCGTACGGCAGCGGGGCCGGCGGGATGGAGTACCCGACGCTGTTCACCTGCGGCACGCGCCTCTACAACCCGTTCGGCGCGGATTCGCCCGAGTCGGTGACGGTGCACGAGGCCGGGCACCAGTTCTGGTACGGCATCGTCGGCAACAACGAGTTCGAGCACGCCTGGCTCGACGAGGGGTTGAACACGTTCTCGACCTATCGCACGCTGGACGCGGCCTATCCGGCGCGGGTGCTGTCGCGCCGTTACCTGGCTCCGCCCGGGGGCGGCCGCGGTTTCCTGCCGCTGCTGTTTCGGGAGGTCGCCGTGTCGCGGCTCGCCGAGCGGGTCAACCGCAGCCGCTCGCTGATCACGGCGGACGTGCCGGCGCGGCCGTCGTTCCGCTACTATCCCGAGGCCCACGGCGCGTTGTCCTACGGCAAGCCGGCGCTGTGGCTGGTGACGCTGGAGCGCCACCTGGGCTGGGACACGCTGCAGCGCATCCTGTCCACGTTCTTCCGGCGGCACGCCTTCGGTCACCCGACTCCCGACGATTTCTTCGCCATCGCCGAGGAGGTCAGCGGGCGCGAGCTGGACTGGTTCTTCGACCAGGTCCATCGCGGGTCCGGCTCCTTCGACTACGCGGTGACGGACGTCTCCAGCCGCAAGATCCGGCCGCGCGGCTGGGTCGAGCGGGACGGCGAGCTGGTGCGGATCGAGGACGCTCCCGAAAACCCGGAGGACGACGCGGTGCCGTACCGCAGCGAGGTCGTGGTGCGCCGTCTCGGCGACGCCTGGTTCCCCGTCGACGTGCTGCTGGTGTTCGAGGACGGGCACGAGATCCGCGAGAGCTGGGACGGGCGCGACCGCTGGCGGCTCGTGGTCGTCGAACGCGAGGCGAAGCTCGACCACGCGGTCGTCGATCCCGGGCACGTGCTGGCGTTGGACATCGACCGCGTCAACAACAGCCGGCGGGTCGAGCGGCGGGCGCGGATGCCGGCGGTCAAGTGGGGCTCGAAGTGGATGGTGTGGCTGCAGGACCTGCTGGCCGCGTTCGAGTTCTTCCTGTGAGGCGCCGCCCGATCACGGTGCGGGGCGCGATCGCCGAGGGCCTGCGCCGCGTCGTGCGCTGGCCGGGGCTGCTGCTGATGCTGTGGCTGGTCAACCTGTTGTTCGCGCTTCCCGTGGCGCTCGGGGTGGCGCGCTCGATCGAGCGCTCGCTCGGCGCCAGCCTGGTCGCCGACCGGCTGCGCAGCGGTTTCGACATGGAGTGGTACGGCGTTTACGCGGCGGAGGCGCGGGGCCTGGAGACGACGTTCCGCCCGACCGTGCTCGGCGTCGGTGCGTTCCTGGACAACCTCGAGGGTTGGGCCACCGGCGGCCCCGCCGGAGCGCTCGCCGCGCTGGCGCTAATCGCGGCGCTGTACGGGCTGGTCTGGCTGCTGTTGCTCGGCGGCGTGGTCGAGCGCTACGCGAATCCCGCGGGACCGCACTCCGCCCAACGGCTGCTCGGCGCCGGCGGGCGCTTCTACTTCCGCTTTCTGCGACTCGCCGCCGCGAGCGGCGTGCTGTACCTGTCGATCTACGCGCTTCATCGCTGGCTCTACGGCAAGCTCGAGCACTGGACGCGCGACGTCACGGTGGAGCGCGACGTGCTGCTGGCGTCGCTGGCCGTCGTGGGGCTGACGGCGTTGTTGCTGGTGCTGGTGCACATGGCCGCGACCTTCGCCAAGGTCGCCACCGTGACCGAGGACCGCCGCAGCATGCTGCTGGCCCTGCTGGCCGGGCTGCGCTTCGTGTTGCGACGACCGCTTTCCGTGCTCGGCCTGTACCTCGGCCTGGCGCTGGTCTCGGGCGTGCTGCTCGCGGTCTACCACCTGCTGGCGCCCACGGCGGGCCCGGGCACGGCGGTCGGGGTCGCGCTGGCGTTCCTGCTCGCCCAGGGTCTGTTGATCGTCCGGCTGGGAGTGCGGCTCGCGCTGCTCGGCGGCGCGATCTCGCTCTACACGGCCTACTCGACGCGGGCCCGCAGGATCGTGTCGCCGACCTCGATCCGGTCGACGACCTCGAGCCCCGAGGTGACCAGCCCGAACACGGTGTAGTTGCCGTCGAGGTGCGGCGTCGGGGTGTGGGTGATGAAGATCTGGCAGCTCCCGGTGTCCTTGCCCGCCTTGGGCATCCCCACCGCGCCGCGGACGTAGCGCTGCGTGTTGATCTCGTCGCGCAGCGTGTAGCCGGCGCTGCCCCAGCCGTCGCCTCGCGGATCGCCGCCCTGGATCACGAAGTTCGACACCACGCGGTGCCACGGCAGGCCGTCGTAGAAGCCGCCTCGCACCAGCTCGACGAAGCTGGCGACGTGGACCGGAGCCTGGCGCGACAGGCAACGGATCGAGATTTCGCCCTGCGAGGTCTCCAGCACCACCAGCGGGTCCTCGTCGAACGCGACCTCGAGCAACGGCGACGGCCGGAGCCCGGCCGGCTCGGGCTCCGGCGCGTCGAGACCCCGCGCCGCCAGCGCGAGCCGGGCGCGATTGCGCACCGCGGGAGCGTCGTCCGCGCCGGCAATGCGCTCGAGCAGCGGCTGCGCTGCGGGAAGCTCCCCGAGCGCGTCGACGATCGACTCGCGGACCTCGATCCACTCGACGCCCGGCGATTGGTCGTAGGTCGCCGTGAGCAGGGGCAGCCGATCGGCATGCTCGCCTCCGGCCACCCGCGCCACCGCCGTTCCCCGCTCGGCCAGGTCGTCGGATCCCAGCGCCGCCGTCACCAGCTCCCAGCCGCCTTCGTCCGGAAGCCCCTCCAGCGCGGCACAGCGCACCCGCGCGTCGGGGTCGGCCGCGGCGCGGCGCAGCAGCGGCAACGCTTGCGCTGCGTCGAGCCGGGCGGCCGCCCGCGCCGCGGCGACGCGGATCCGCCACGACTCGTCGGCCGCCAGGGCGTCGAGCGTCTCCCGGTACGCCGGCCCGAGGCGTCGCGCGAGGGCCTCGACGGCGGCCGCGCGCACGGTCGGCGAGGCGTCGCGCTCGAGCGCTCGCAACGCGTCGAGCGAGCCCGGATCGTCGTCCGTTCCCAGCGCGGCGGCCACCGCGGCGCGAACGTGGAACGAGTCGTCCCGCGCCAGCTCCGCCGGGAGCCG
>JBFKMV010000107.1:0-17682 GCA_041629655.1 Candidatus Polarisedimenticolaceae bacterium | reverse complement strand
ACCGGCATCGTTTCGCGCGGCGGGTCCATCATGGCCAAGTGGTGCCTGGCGCACCACCAGGAGAGCTTCCTCTACACCCGCTTCCGCGAGATCTGCGAGATCCTCGCCGCCTACGACGTGGCGTTCTCGCTGGGCGACGGCCTGCGTCCCGGCTCGATCGCCGACGCCAACGACCGCGCGCAGTTCGCGGAGCTGGAGACGCTGGGCGAGCTGACCCAGATCGCCTGGGAGCACGACTGCCAGGTGATGATCGAGGGCCCCGGGCACATCCCGATGGACCGCATCAAGGAGAACGTCGACAAGGAGATCGAGACCTGCGCCGACGCCCCGTTCTACACGCTGGGTCCGCTGACCACCGACGTCGCTCCCGGCTACGACCACATCACCTCGGCCATCGGCGCCGCGATGATCGGCTGGTGGGGTACGGCGATGCTGTGCTACGTGACTCCGAAGGAGCACCTCGGCCTCCCGAACCGCGACGACGTCAAGCAGGGCATCATCGCCTACAAGATCGCCGCCCACGCCGCGGACCTGGCCAAGCGCCACCCCCGGGCCCAGGAGTGGGACGACGCGCTCTCCAAGGCGCGCTTCGAGTTCCGCTGGGAGGACCAGTTCAACCTCTCGCTGGACCCCGAGACCGCGCGCGCCTACCACGACGAAACGCTGCCCGCCGACGGCGCCAAGGTGGCCCACTTCTGCTCGATGTGCGGCCCCAAGTTCTGCTCGATGGAGATCACGCAGCAGGTCCGCGACTACGCGCGCGAGCACGGGATCGGGGATGCGGCCGAGGCGGTGGAGCGCGGGATGGAGGAGAAGGCGGACGAGTTCCGGAAGCAGGGGTCGGAGATCTACGTCAAGTCGTGAGTCGATGCCATCTTGCCGGCCATCGCCGGGTGTAACGGCGCGGTGGCCAATCCCAGGGGGGAAGCCGAACCGATGAAGCAGGCGCTATGGGCCGTCGCGGCAGCGATCACGTTGGGCGTCGTCTCCGCCGCGGACGCCGGGGACTACCGGAAGTTCGAGGCACAGGATGTCTTCGCTCTCGAGTGGGCCGCCGATCCGCAGGTCTCGCCGGGCGGCGAGCGCATCGTCTACGTGCGCAGCGCCTACGACCGGCGGCGGGACCGGGCGCGGGGCGCGCTGTGGATGCTGGACACGCGCAACGGCGACCATCGCCCGCTGATCGCCGCGGGCCACGTTTCGGCACCGCGCTGGTCGCCGACCGGCGACCGGATCGCCTACCGCGCCGGCGAGACCGACGGCGCCGTGCTGCGGATCCGCTATCTCGACGACGGATCGGACTTCGCGGTGGCCCAGTTCCCGGAGTCGCCCGGGGAGCTCGCCTGGTCGCCGGACGGGCGGCATCTGGCGTTTTCGATGTTCGTGCCCGGCGAGGCGCCGTCGTTCGCGACGCCGCCCGCCGCTCCCGCGGGTGCGGACTGGGCCGAGCCCGTGCGGGTGTTCGACGACCTGGTATTCCGGTTCGACGGGCGGGGTTGGCTGCGCAAGGGCGCGACCCACGTCTTCGTGGTCTCGGCGCTGGGCGGCGAGCCGCGACAGCTGACCCGGGGCGAGCACGACTTCGGGAGTCCGACCTGGCTCGACCACGACACGCTGCTGGCCGTCGGCAACGATGCCCCCGACGCGGAGCTGGATCCGATCGAAAGCGAGATCTACGCCATCGAGCTGGCCAGCGGCGAGCGCCGCGCGCTGACCACGCGGGACGGGCCCGACGGCGAGCCGACCGTCTCGCCCGACGGCAAGCGGATCGCCTACACGGGGTACGACGACAAGCTGCGCGCCTACCAGCAGAGCCGGCTCCACGTGATGAGCGCCGACGGAACCGGGCACCGCAGCCTCACCGACGGCTTCGACCACCCGATCGCCAACCCGCAATTCGCGGCGGACGGCCGCGCGGTGTACGCGACGGCGCAGATCGAGGGCCACACCGTGCTGGTCGAGATCGGTCTGGACGGTAAGGTCAAGCGTCTGGCCGACGACGTCGGCGGGACCAGCCTGGGCCGGCCCTACGCGTCGGGCGCCTTCAGCCCGGCGCGCGCGAAACCGGGAGTCATCGCCTACACGCAGCAACGGCCGGACCGGCCCGCCGACGTCGCGCTGATCCGGGGAGCGGACAAGCCCGTGCGGCTGACCGATCTCAACGCCGACGCGCTGGGGCACATCGACCTGGCTCCGCTGGAGGAGATCCAGGTGGCCTCGCGCCACGACGGCCGCACCATCGAGGCCTGGGTCGCCAGACCGCCCGGCTTCAAGCCCGACGGCAGCTACCCGCTGATCCTCGAGATCCACGGCGGGCCGTTCGCGATGTACGGCCCCAGCTTCGCCGCCGAGATCCAGCGCTACGCCGCCGAGGGCTACGTGACCGTGTACGCCAACCCGCGCGGCTCGACCGGCTACGGCGACGACTTCGCCCAGCAGATCGACCTGGCCTATCCGGGCCACGACTACGACGACCTGATCAGCGTGGTGGATTGGCTGGTCGAGCGGAAGTACGCCGACCCGGAGCGGCTGTTCGTCACCGGCGGCTCGGGCGGGGGAGTGCTGACCGCCTGGATCGTCGGCAAGACCGACCGCTTCGCCGCCGCGGCCAGCGTCAAGCCGGCGGTCAACTGGACCACCATGGCCACGGCCGGGGACATCGGCGCCTTCGTCGTGCGCAACTGGCTGCGTGCCGCTCCGTGGGAGGACCCCGAGCTCTACTGGCGGCTCTCCCCGATCTCGCTGGTCGGCAACGTGAAGACCCCGACGCTGGTGATGGTCGGGGAGCAGGACTGGCGCACGCCGACCTGGGAGGCCGAACAGCTCTACGGCGCGCTCAAGCTGCGCAAGGTCCCCACCGCGCTGGTGCGCGTGCCGGGCTCGTCCCATTCCATCGCCGCGCGCCCCAGCAACCTGATCGCCAAGACCGACAACATCGTGGGGTGGTTCCGCAAGTTCGACCGGAAGACCGAGTACGGCGAGCGGTAGACGCGTCAGGCGCCAGGAGGAAACCGGCGACCGAGGATCAGCGCGGACGCCGCGGCCAGGACCAGCAACACCAGCGTCACCATTCCCCGGCGCTCGAGCCCCGGGACCGGCACGCCCTGGCCGACGGAGATGGTCGGGTTGAAGTTGCAGTGCGTACCGCCCTCGAATTCGAGGCCTCCGGTCGCGATCCCACCGAGGAAGTCGACCCGGCATTCCGCGGGGGCATCCGCGACCGGGATGATCCTGAGCAGGAATCCCTCGGTGTTGAGGACATTCTCGATCTGGAACACGGCTTCCCAGCCGTCGGGGCCGCAGATGCTCTCGACCAGGTCGGGGTCGTCGCCCAGCACGTCGGCGCGCACCCGGCCGGCCGGCGGTTGGGTGTTGACGCTCCGCGAACAACGTCGCCAGCACGATCGCCGGGTCCTCATCGGCCGCGGTGACCCTACCCTGGTCGGTGGCCTCGCCTTCCCGCTCCACCCTCCAGTCCCACTGGAGGCCTTCGTTGGCGTCCGCGCTGCCCCGGATGCAGTAGCGCCGGTAGGTCGGCTCGACGAGCGCCGGCTGGGCCAGCGGGGAGCCGCTTTCGTCGCCGCGCGCCCCGGCAACCTGATCGTCAAGACCGACAGCTCAGAATCGTCGTCCTCCTCCCGGTCCGTCCAGGACGGCGTCCTCGCCCCGCTCGTCGATGCGTTCCTGGATGTGGTCGACCAGGCGGTCCCAACGGATGAACAGCGACCTCAGTTCCCAGCCCGTCAGGTAGGGGGCGAGCCGCTCCTGGACGACTTGCCGGTCGGCCGTACGCAGGGCGTTCCAGAGCCGGCGGTCGCAGCGTTGGATCCGGTCGGGGTCCTCGAGAGCCCGTTCGGGCGGAAAGCTGCGGGTGTGGTCGATCAGCCAGACCTTCCAGGTGTCCCGTTCGACGAGCAGGTTTCCGAGGTTCCGGTCGCGGTTGGCGATCAAGGCGTCGAACACCAGCCGTTCCCTCTCCTCTCGTTCCCAGCGGTCGGGGTCCGGCGGCAGCAGTCCCTCCTCGCGCCGGGTCCCCTCGTCGATGGCGTTCTCGACCCAGATCTGGAGGGATCCGTGGGCGCCCCCGTATTCCCGTTCCACGGCGGGCGGGACGCGGTGCATCCCCAGCAGCCTGTTCAGCTCGTAGGCGGCGCTCTCGAAGGTGCAACTGTCGCGGGCTGCGAACCGGAGCTTCCGATCGGGCCTACGGGGCGCGGAGTGTCTGGCCACGGTGCGGAAGACGGCGTGGGCCTGCACGCCGTCCTTGTCGAGCAGGAGCTTGCGCGAGTTGCTGATGCCCTGCCGGATCGGTTCGTCGGAGACGACGTCGGCCGTTCGCAGGAACTCCAGCACCTCGTCGTCGTCCCGGAACGGCAGGATCTCGCCGTCGGGACCGGTCCACCTGGTGAGGTCCGTTTCGACGGGCACTTCAGGCGGAGGCGAACCGGCAGCCGGCGACACGCTCAACAACAGGGCGAGCAACAGCGCCGTCATCTCGACCCCCGATATCGGTCGCTGTCACGTTGCTAGACCGTCCGCCACGGCCTGTCAAGACAAGCGGGCCGGAGATTCCTGACTATCGAGGTGAAGTTGGCAGAGACCCCGGAAGCGTGCCGGCGCTCCGACCCGAATCGGTCCGATTTGATCCGGACTTTTCCGCGCGCGCCGGACCGCCGGACGGGACAATGGAACGGACGAGAGCCGGAGTCCGGTTCCGCGATCGGGGAGAGCGCCATGAGAAGGTCGATCTACCTCACGTTTGTCCTGTCTGCCGCACTGCTGTGGAGCATCTGCCCGGCCGACTCGCCCGGCCCGGCCGGCGGCAAACAGGGGCACGACTGGCCGCAGTGGCGCGGGGTGAACCGCGACGCGGTTTCGCCGGAGAGTGGGCTCGTCAACGGGTGGCCCGAGAGCGGTCCGAAGGTTCTCTGGCGCGTCGAGGTGGGAGCCGGCTACTCGAGCGTCTCCGTGTCGGACGGCAGGCTCTACACGTTGTGGGACGAGAAGGGGACCCAGTTCCTGGTCTGTCTCGACGCGCTGACCGGCCGGGAGCTGTGGCGGCAGGGGATCGGTGCGGCGTTCAATCATCACTACGGGAACGGTCCCCGCTCCACACCGCTCGTCGACGGCGGGACCGTGTTCGCGGTCGGAACCGCGGGGCGCCTGCTGGCCGTGAACCGGAAAAGCGGCAAGATCATCTGGCAGCACGATCTGGCGCGGGAGTCCAAGGCGGAACTGCCGCCGTACGGTTACGCGTCGTCACCTCTGGTGACGGGCGACAAGATCGTTCTCGAAGCGGGCGCGGAGAACGCCGCCTACATCGCGTTCGACAAGACCAGCGGCGAGATCGTGTGGAGATCTCACGACGACCTTCCCGCCTATTCCTCGCCGATCGAAGTCTCGATCGGCGGTGCCCGGCAGATCGTCTTCTGGAGCGGCTCGGGCCTGCATGCGGTGTCCCCGAAGGACGGAAGCGTCCTCTGGGAGTACGCGTGGGAGACGTTCTGCCCGGTCACCGGCGCGCCCCTGAACACGGGAACGCCCATCTTCATCGCGCCCGACCGGCTGTTCATCTCCAGCCGCTCCGGCGCCGCGGTGATCCGGATCTCGAGGACCGGGAAAGCGTTCGCGGCCCAGACCGTCTGGAAGTCGGAGGAGATGAAGAGCGACGTCAATACCTCCGTGATGATCGGCAACCACGTCTACGGGTTCGACGGCGGCATCCTGGAGTGCCTCGACGCCAGGACCGGCGAAGTCACGTGGAAGGCGAGGGGATTCCAGAAAGGATCGTTGATCGCGGCGGACGGGAAGCTGATCGTCCTCGGTGAGACCGGCAATCTGGCGCTCGTCGATGCGAACCCCGAGGCGTTCATCCAGAAGGACAGCGCGGAGATCCTCGAGGGCAAGTGTTGGACGGCCCCGACGCTTGCCGATGGAAAGCTCTACCTGCGGAATCACGAAGAGCTGGTCTCCATCGACATGCGGGCCGGGAAGTAGCCGCCCGTTTCAGTGCCGCGGCGGGGTCAGGAGTACCGCTCGACCCGGTGCTCCGGCAGGTAGAACAAACCCAGCAACCGGTCCGCCCGCAGCAACCCGTCCCGCGTCAGCTCGATCGCGTCGCCGTCGACCCGCATCCAGCCGCTGTCCACGCAGCGGGAGAGCGGGGCCCGGAACCGCTCCTGCACCTCGACGCCGAACTTGCCGCGGAAGTACCCGGCATCGGTGCTGCCCAGCTTGAGCTGGAGCACGAACTCGCGCACCAGGCGCTCGTCGTCGTCGAGGGCGTAGCCGCGCCACAGCGGGAGGCCGCCGTCCTTGATCGCGTCCAGGTAGCCGGGGAGCGAGGCGACGTTCTGATGGTGGACGCCGGAGAAGTACGAGAAGGCCGAGGTGCCGATGCCGAGCAGGTCCGCGCCGCGATACTGGGCGTCCTGGTAGGTGAACTCCGTCCGCCGCGGATCGCGCGCGGCGGCGTAGGCGCTGCGCACGGTGTAGCCGGCCCGCTCCAGGCGCGCGAAGCCCTCGCGCAGCCTTTGCCGCTTGACCTGCCACGAGGCAGGCGGGGACGGGAGCGTCCCGTCGCGCAGCGAGCGGTAGAGCGGCGTGTTGAGCGGGATCTCGAGCTGGTAGATGGTGACGCTGTCCGGTCGAAGCTCGATCAGACGGTCGACGCTGCGGCGGAAGGTCTCGTCCGTTTCCCCGACCAGGCCGACCATCAGGTCCAGGTTGACGGTGTCGAAGCCGACGGCCTGAATCGCCGCGCAAGCCTGCTCGACGTCCTCGACCCGGTGCACGCGGCCGTTGGCGGCCAGCACGGTGTCGTCCAGCTGCTGGATGCCGAGGCTGATCCGGGTCACGCCGAGCTCGCGCAGGACGCGCAGCTTGCCCCGGGTCACGCTCTTCGGCGCGCACTCGAAGGTGACCTCGCGCGCGTCGGTCCAGGGCAGGATCTCTTGGAGGCCGGTGAGCAGTCGCCGCACCCGTGGGGTCGACAGCAGCGACGGGGTTCCGCCGCCGAAGTAGACGAACGACGGCGCGCGGCCGGCCAGCGCCGGCGCCCGCACGCAGCGGCGCAGCTCGGCCTCGAGGGCCTCGAGGTAGCGCTCGACCTCGCCCGGGCGGTCGTCGTGGGACAGGTAGTAGCAGTACTGGCAGCGCTCGACGCAGAACGGGACGTGCACGTAGAGGCCCAGCGGGGGATGCGGGGGCTCCGCCGGCCGCTCCAGCGCGCGGCGGTAGTCCGCCGCGCCTGCGCCGGTCCAGCACGAGAACGGCGGGTACGCGGCGACGAAGTAGTTGCCGGTTGCCGGCTCCGCGAGCTCGATGGGGGGCGTGGGCTTCATGACGTTGCCGGGCATCCGTTCATGTTTACGTGCCGCGGGTCGCGGGGCCGCCCGGAAAGGGGACCCGCCGGGGCGGTTATTGCTTCGTCCCGGGATCCGGGATCGCCGGCAGCTCGACGTCGATCGAGGTGGTCAGGGGCGAGACGCGCTCGGGGTGCGTGAGCACCAGGCTCAGCGTGTACGGTCCCGGGCGGGCGTGGAGGTCGGCGGAGATCGCGGCGGCCTCGCCGTCCAGCCGCACCGTGCGCCGGAAACTCCGCATCCGCGTGCCGTTGGGCTTGCGCAGGATGCCACGCAGCTCCCAGTCGCCCTCCGCGTTGCCGAGGGCCGCGCGGTCGATCTCCACGTCGACGCGGGTCTCCCAGCGCCGCGACGAGCTCGGGCGCACCGGTTCGAGCCGCGCCCGCAGCGCTGCGCTCTCGAACATTCCCGGCGCCATCGACGCCGTGCGGACCAGCGAGCGGCGCTTCTTTTCCGGGGAGCGGATCACGTAGGAGGCGGCGTGGACGGCGCGCAGCCGCGGGCGGGTCACCGAGACGACGACCCTCCGGTTCCTGTCCGGCCGCGGCGCGCGGTCGTAGAACCCCAGCGTGTAGGTGCAGCCCAGGTCGCGCCGCGCGCGGTCGTAGGCCAGCGCGAGGTCGTTGGTGTCGGCGGTGGGCCGGCCGCCGGTCTCGTGGGCCAGCCGCCGCAGCATCGCCGGGCCGCCCAGCGGGCCGAAGGCCGGGTCGAGCGGCGTGCGCAGGCCGCCGGTGTCCACCGTGTAGAGCGACGCCCGCGCCCGCGCCGACAGCGACGCGAGGCTCCGGAACGCCGGGTCGTGGTGGAAGCCGTCGGGCAGGAACGGCCCCGAGAACAGCACCACCGCCTTCCTGCCGTCGATCCGCTCCAGCAGGTCGAACAGCACGTGCACGCGGTCGAAGAACCGGCGCTCGGTCAGGCGGCCGTAGTTGCCGGCGTAGAGCGCCGGGTCGGAGCGCATCCGCTCGAGGGCCGCGAGGGCGGGCGCCGTATCGGGGGAGAACGGCGACTCGATGCGCACCGTCTCGGCCAGCGAGACGATCATGTGCTCCGCGTTGCCTGGCGCGGCGGCCTCGAGCGCGCGGCGGGCCGCGTCGAGCGTCTCCGCCGCGGAGTCGATGTGGAAGTAATCGAAGGCCAGCACGACCTTGCGCCGCGCGCTCCGGGTTTCCGTCGGGGCCGGCTCCGCAGCCCGCACCACGCGCCCGCGCGGATCGTCCACCGCCCCGTCGGGGCAGAACGCGTCCAGCGTCGCCAGCCGGACCAGGTCGCCGTCGACCCGCAGCTCGAAATCGTCGCGGTCGAGATCCGCGACGGTCGTGCCGCGGCGGTCCAGCACCACGAGGTCGACCAGTACGAGCTGGACCTCGACGCGCTCCTCGAGGCCGATCTCGAGCGGCGGCTGCTCCGGCGCCGCGAGCAGCGCCGGCGCCAGCAGGCAGGCCAGCGCCGCGACCCTCACTCCTCGGCCACCCGGCCCTTGACAGCCAGCAGGTGCCCCTTGCTGTTCACCTGGACCGTCGCGCCGGCGGGCACCTCCCAGCCGCCCAGCTTCTTCCACCCCACGTCCAGGACGCCGTAGCCGTCCAGCCGGCCCTCGACGTACTCGCGCTCCTCGCCCGACGGCGCGCGGATGCGCACCCGGATCTCCTCCAGCGGCTCGTTCGAGCCGTTCTTGATCTGGATCACCTTGCCCGCACCGATCAGCGAGTCCCGCACCGCGATCTCCAGCGGCGGCGCCGAGAGCGAGGTGCCGCATCCGGCGGAGAGCGCGGACAGCAGCGTCAGCAGCAGCAGCGCTGCGAAACGGGCGTTGCGTGCGTGGCCGTTCACCGAAATGTCGCTCCTGTCGACTCGAGCCGTGAGACAACCCTGCGATTATAACCGGCCTGCGCCGTCAAGTAGGATAGGCGGCTATGTCACGAGACCGACCGATCACGAACCGGGCGCGGGCGGCGCTTCGCGCCGAATTGCGGCCGATGCTGTCGCTGGCCGTCCCGCTGGTGCTGGGCGAGCTGGCGTGGATGGCGATGGGCGTGGTCGACACGATGATGGTCGGCCGCGTCAGCGCCGAGGCGCTCGGCGCGATGGGCATCGGCCGCTCGCTGCTGTTCGTCGTGGCCGTGTTCGGGATCGGGCTGCTGCTCGGCCTGGACACCCTGGTCTCGCAGGCCTTCGGGGCCGGCGACCGCGAGGGTGCGGTCGCGTCGCTGGTTCAGGGGTGCTGGCTGAGCCTCGCGCTGGCGCCCCTGCTGACCGGCGTCTTCGCCGGGACGTACTCGCTGCTCGACGTGTTCGGGGTCGACCCCGCGGTGCGGCCCGCGACGCTCGGCTACATGAAGGGCGTCGGCGGGTCGCTGCTGCCGGTGATGCTGTACACGGCGTTCCGGCGTTACCTGCAGTCGGTCAACCTGGTGCGGCCGATCATGCTGGCCCTGGTGTCGGCCAACCTGGTCAACGTCGTCACCAACTGGATCCTGATCTTCGGCAACCTCGGCGCGCCCGCCCTGGGGGCCGCGGGTGCGGGCTGGGCCACGACGATCTCGACCGTCTACATGGCGGGATTCCTGGCCTTCACCACCGTGCTCAGCCTGCGCGGACGCGACGCGCCGCGGGTGCGCTGGCGGCTCGATCCGGCGCGGCTGCGGCGGCTGGTCGGGCTGGGGCTGCCGGCGGCGCTCCAGATCACGGTCGAGGTCGGCGTGTTCGCGCTGGCCACGGTGCTGGCCGGGCGGTTCGCTCCGGCCGCGCTGGCGGCGCACCAGATCGCGCTGACGCTGGCCAGCGTGACGTTCATGGTGCCGTTCGGCGTGTCGTCGGCCGGGGCGGTGCGGGTCGGGCAGGCGGTGGGCCGTCGCGCGCCGCGGGATGCGGGACGCGCCGGCTGGACGGCGCTGTTGCTGTCGGCGGCGTTCATGACGCTCGCCGCGCTGGCGTTCGTGGTGCTGCCGCGGCCGCTGGTGCGGCTGTTCAGCACCGACCCGGAGGTCGTCGCGGTGGGGGGTGCGTTGCTGTTGATCGCGGCGATGTTCCAGCTCTTCGACGGGATCCAGGTCACGGCTACGGGGGCGCTGCGCGGGGCGGGAGACACGCGCACGCCGCTCGCGTTGAACCTGATCGGGCACTGGGCGCTGGGCCTACCGGTGGGCTGGCTGCTCGGTTTCCGGCTCGGTCTGGGCGTGGTCGGCCTGTGGGTCGGTCTCTCGGTCGGGCTGATCGTGGTGGCCAGCGTGCTGATCGTGGTGTGGGCGAGGCGCGTGCGCTCGCTGCGCGCGGAGCTCGCGCCGGGTCACCAGGGCAGCAGCGACAGGTAGGCCGCGTAGAACGCGAGCCACAAGCCCGCCAGCACGGCCGCCTTGCGCTCCGGCCGCCAGCGCGATCCGATACGCGCCGAGATCCAGCCCGCGACCAGCGAGACCAGCAGGAACCGCGACAGCCGCGCCGGGATGCTGGAGACCAGAAACGGCACCGCGCCGATCCCGACGTCCGGAGCGCGCACCGCGAAGACCTTGTACGGCGTGCCGGTGAAGGCCCCGACCAGCAGCCCCGCGAGGCCGCGCCGCTCGAGGTCATGCCCCACGCGCTCGATCATGCCGGCGCTGACCGCGGGCACCGCGTCGACGGTCGCGGCCGCGCCGGCCGGGTCCCCGGCGGCCCAGACGTACATCAGCGCGCCGCCGACCAGCGCGCCCGCGGTGACGTAGATGCAGGCCGACAGCGCGCGGCGCGTCCGGTCGAGCGCCAGGAACGTCAGCAGCACGTCGGGCACCACGAAGAACACGGTCGCCTCGGCGAAGCCCCACAGCGCCGCGCCCACGCTCTCGATCAACGCGCGCCGGTCCATCGCCCGCTCACTCCCACTCGGCGAAGTGGCCCTCGGCCGCCAGCGCCTGCATGCGCCCGGCCAGGGCCTGCATGAAGGCGTCGCGCTCCTCGCACCACGGCAGCGGCTCGCCGACGAACACGTCGCAGAAGAACGGCACCAGCAGCGCCTCACCGCGCGGCAACGCCTTGCCCAGCCCGTGCAGGAACACCGGGACCACCGGCACCTCCGGCACCCGGGCGCACAGATGATACAGGCCGGACTTGAAGCGCTGGAGCCGTTCGGGCTCGCCGCGGGTCCCCTCGGGGAAGATGATCACGATCTCGCCGTTCTGCAGCGCGGCGACCACGTCGTCGAGCAGGCGCTCGCGCGGGGTGCTGCCGGAACGGTCGATCGGGATGATGCCGATGATCCGGAGCGCGAACCACGCGATCAGGCGGTTGCGCAGGAAGTAGTCGCCCGCCGCCACCGGCCGCACGCGCCGCAGCACGCCCCACGGGAACAGCGTCATCAGCACCATCGTGTCGAGGTGGCTGTTGTGGTTGGCCGCGATGATCGCGGGCCCGCGCGACGGCAGCCGCTCGCGGTGCCGCACGTTGAGCCCCAGTACCACCAGCACCACCGGTCGCACGATCAGCATGAAGAACAGGAGGCGCAGCATGACGCGAATCAGTAGTGCATGTACTTGACGTAGTGAAAGAACAGCGGGGCGGTGTAGGTCAGGCTGTCCAGGCGGTCCAGGATCCCGCCGTGACCGGGCAGCAGCGACCCGCTGTCCTTGACGCCGAGGTCGCGCTTCAGCGCCGAGACGACCACGTCGCCGATGAAGCCGGCCAGGCCGATCAACACCCCGGCGCTCAGCGACTCCAGCGTGTTCAGCGGGCTGAGCAGCGGCGCCAGCAGCCACGCCAGCAGCACCGTGGTGGCCAGCCCCCCGAGCAGGCCCTCGATCGTCTTGCCCGGGCTGACCGTGGGCACCGCGCGGTGCCGGCCGAGCAGCTTGCCCCAGATGTACTGCGCCACGTCGTTGAACTGGGTCAGAAACACCAGGTACAGCACCAGCGCCGGCCCGCCCACGCCCGCGCCGGCCTCGCTCCTTGGCAACACCAGCAGGAACGCCACGTGGCTGATCGAGAACACCGTCGTCATCAGGCCCCAGTGGATCGTGCCCGCGGCACGCAGGAACCCCTCGGTGCGGCCGATCAGCACCATCCTGAGCGGCAGGAACAGGAACGCGTAGACCGGGATCCAGATGATGAACATCCCGTACCAGCGGTAGCCGATCCAGACGTACTGCACCGGGATCGCGAGGTAGGCCCAGAACAGCACCCGCCGGTCGGCGCGCCGCGTCGGGATCAGCGACAGGTACTCCTTGAAGGCGAGGAAGCTGACCAGGCAGAAGAACGCCAGCGACACCGCGCGGTTCAGCAGCAGCGCCACCGTGAACACCGCCACCATGACCCACCACGAGCGCACCCGGCTCGACAGCTCGCCCAGGTCGGCGCCGGGCCTCGCGCGCCGCAGCGCCCACACCACCACGCTGGCCACGACCAGGATCCCCAGGATCCCGCCGATCGCGAGCATCACGTTGGGGTGCACGGAGACGTTCACGCCGCCGTCTCGCGGAGCGCCGCCCGCGCGCGGTTGACGATGGTCACGGCCAGCAGCCCCAGGACGACCGCCAGCACGATCCAGCTCATCAGGACCGTGACCCATCCCAGCCCGAGACCCAGGCACAGCGTGCCGAGGAACAACGCCCGGTCGCTCTTGCCCATCGGCCCCTCGTAACGACGGGTGCCCCCGACCTGCACCGCGATCACGCCGGTCATCTCGCTGATCACCGCCAGCACCACGACCGGCACCACCAGCACCGCCGGAACCCCCGGCACCACCGCCAGCGGCAGGTACAGCGCGGTGTCCGACAGCACGTCTCCCAGCTCGTTGAGCATCGCGCCGAGCCGCGTCTGCATGTCGTGCTCGCGCGCCAGCATCCCGTCGATCGCGTTGAGCGCCATGCGGGCGAACAGCACCAGCGGAACCAGCAGCAACGGCCAGCGCCGCCCCGGCCAGGCGAAGATCGCCGCGCCCGCCGCGAAAGACAGCAGCAGCGCCGCGAGCGTGACCTGGTTCGCGGTCACGCCCGCCCCGGCCAGCGCGCGGCAGATCGGGCGAAGCAGGTTCTGGAAGGCGGGCTTGAGGTCGTAGATGCTCGCCATCGGGCCGGATGCTACCACGGTGGAGCGGGCCCCGGTCGCGGACTAGAATCCGGGTCCATGCAACGAGGACGCATCGCCGGGCTGCTGCTCGGTTTCGCCGTCGCGACCGCGCTGCCGGCGCTCGCCGCGGACACGCCGGCCGAGATCCTGGTCACGCGGCAGCTCGCCGAGGCCTACGACGTCGCGGTCGGGGACACGGTCTCGCTGAGCGCCGATCCCACCGGCGCGGACGCGCGGTCGTTCCGGGTCGCCGGAATCTACGAGCCGACGCCCGACCCGACCCGCTTCACGGCCAAGCGGCGCGAGGTGCGCCTGCACCTGCCCGACCTGCTGGCGTTGACGGCCGCTCCCGGCGACGTCGAGGCCCTGGAGTCGGTCGACACGATCAACGTCGCGCTCGCGGATCCCGCCGACGCGCTGGCCTTCGCCACCGACCTGATGGCCCGGCTGCCCGGACTGGTCCCGTCGCCGACGCGGTCGGAGGCCGACCCGTTCGTGGTGCTGGAGCGGTTCCACGTCGCGATCGCCGTGGTGGCGGTGATCGGCGCCTCGATGTTCCTGCTGGCGCTGATGGTGATGCGCGTCGAGGAGCGCCGCGAGACCGTCGGGATCCTGCGGCTGGTCGGCCTGTCGCGGCGCCGCATCCTGCTCGAGGTGCTGGTGGAGGGACTGCTGATCGCGTTCGCCGGCGCGCTGTTCGGGGTCGTGTTCGCGCGCGCCACCGAGGGCCTGGTCAACCTGTTCTTCCAGCACCGCTACGACACGGCGCTGGTGTTCCTGCGCGTCACCGCGGGCATCGCGCTGCGCTGCGTCGCGATCGCGGTGCCGCTGGGCGTGGCCGCGGGCTTCGTCGCCTCGTGGACCTTGCTGCGTCGCGACGTCGTGGAGCTGTTGCGCCGATGAGCCCGCTCGGACTTGCCTGGCGCAGCCTGCGCCGCCAGCCGGCGCGCGCGGTTCTCGGGATCGCCGGGGTGGTCGCGGTGGGCGCCTTGCTGTTCGACATGCTGATGCTGTCGCGCGGGCTGTTCCTGTCGTTCCGCGACCTGCTGGAGCACGTCGGTTACGACGTGCGCGTCACCGCCACGGAGGCGATCCCGGGCACCGGCCCGGTGGTGCGGGACGCCTCCGGCCTCGCCGCCTCGCTGCGCGAGCTGCCAGAGATCGACGAGGTGGTGCCGCTGCGGTTCGGCAACGCATGGGCACTCGGCGCCGACGACCTCGAGCTCGCGGTGACGCTGACCGGCAGCGGCTCCAGCGCCCGCCGCACCTGGTCGATCGTCGAAGGCGAGAACCTCCCCCGCAGCGCATCCGACGATCCCGCCGCCCCGGCCCCGCTGGTGATCAACCGGATCCTGGCCGAACGCCTGGACGCCGCCGCCGGCTCCGCGGTCGAGCTGCAGGTGGACAGCGACGGGTTCACCGCATTGCCACCGCTGACCTTCCGCGTCGCCGGCATCGCCGAGTTCAGCTTCGCCGCCGGCGGGCAGCCCTGGGCGGCGACGACACTGCCGGCGTTCAGCCGCCTGCGGGGCGAGGTCGAGCCGGACACCGCGGACCTGCTGCTGGTCGCCTCGGCGCCCGGCGTCGAGTCGCGCTACACGGTCGCGGCGATCCGCGCGCGGCACCCCGGCCTCAACGCGTTCTCCAACGCCGAGCTGGTCGGCCGCTTCCAGGACGAGAACTTCGCCTACTTCCGGCACATCTCGGTGGTGCTGACCTCGGTCACGCTGTTCTTCGCCTTCATCCTGGTCACCACGCTGCTGACGGTCTCGGTCAACCAGCGCTTCGGCGAGATCGCCGGCCTGCGCGCGATCGGCTTCGCGCGCCGCCGGGTGGCGCTGGACCTGCTGTGTGAGTCGGCTCTGCTGGTGGGGGCCGGCGGAGCGCTGTCGTTGCCGGTCGGCGCCGCGGTGGCGCGGGTGCTGGACGGAATCCTGCGCGGGATGCCGGGGCTGCCGGAGCGCCTCCACTTCTTCGTCTTCGAGCCGTGGTCGGTGGTCGAGCACGTGGTGCTGCTCTCCCTGACCGGCGTACTGGCCGCGGCGTACCCGGTGTGGCTCGCGGCACGCCTGCCCATCGCGGCGACGCTGCGCGACGAGGTGGTCGGATGAGCGTGCCGATCGTCGAGACGCGCGGCCTGCGCAAGGTGTTCCCGATGCCGGCGGGCGACGTGGTGGCCCTCGACGACGTGTCGCTGACCATCGAGCCGGGGGACTACCTGTCGATCCAGGGACCCTCGGGCTGCGGCAAGTCGACGCTGTTGCACATCCTCGGCTGCGTCGAGACGCCGAGCGCGGGCTCGCTCCATTTCGACGGCCGCGACGTGGCGCGGCTCGGCGACTACGAGCGCAGCCGGATCCGGTTGACCAGCGTCGGCTTCGTGTTCCAGCGCTTCTTTCTGCTGCCGATGCTGACGGCGTGGGAGAACGTCGAGCTGCCGCAGAGCGAGGCCGGGATCCCCCGCGCCGAGCGCCGCGATCGCACCGCCGAGCTGCTGGAGTACGTCGGCCTGGCGGACCGCGCCGACCACCGGCCCTCGCAGCTCTCCGGCGGCGAGATGCAGCGCGTGGCGATCGCCCGAGCGCTGGCCAACCGGCCGCGGCTGGTGCTGGCCGACGAGCCGACGGGCGAGCTGGACGAGAGCACCGGCGGCCAGATCGCCGGTCTTTTGGACCGGGTCAACGCCGACGGGACGGCAATGGTCGTGGTGACCCACGACCCGGCGCTGGCCGGCCGAGCGCGCCGTCACCTGGGCATGCGCAGCGGGCGGCTGCTGCCGGGAGACCGCCGGTGACCGTCCGGCTCGCGATCCGCGCGCTGGTGACGCGGCCGGTCCGCAGCGCCGTGCTGGCCTGCGGGTTCGGCTTCGGCATCGCGGTGATGGCCGCGCTGCTCGGCGTGGGCGAGGTGGTGCTGGAGCAGGCGCGCTCGCCGTGGCTCGCCGGAGGCGGTGACCTGAGCCTCTCCGGCGCCGGCGGCAAGGTCCGCACGGCGCGCTTCGTGATGCAGGGCGTGCTCGGATCGGAGGGGTTTGCCGAGCGGGTCGCGGCCGTCTCGCCGACCTCGCGGACGACGTTGTACCTCGTGCGCGAGGGCGCCGACCCCGAGCCGGTGCCGGCCACCGGTGGCATCCCGTCGCTGGAGCGGGCGATCGGCGACCCCGAGTCGTCCCCGATCGCGGCCTGGACCGACTCCGCGTCGGACCGCGCCTGGACCTCGCCCGATCCCGCGGAGCTGTTGCGGGTGATGGATCGCTTCCACCCGATTCCCGATCTAGAGGGCCGCGAGGAATCCTGGGCCGAGTGGCTGTACTTCAACGGCCGCGCGGACGAGGCGAGCTTCTACCTCTCGTTCATCTTCGGCCCCGACGACGGAGCGGGCCTGCGCCCGGCCGTGGCGCGGCTGCAGCTCGAGCGCGACGGTCGCCGGACCGCATACGCGGCCACGGCCGAGGTGGACGGCGAGCGGTTGCTGCGCGAAGCCCCGGATGTCGACGTTGCCGGCAACAGCGTGCGACTGGAGGGGCTGCGCTACCGGATCACGCTCGACCTGCCGCAGGAACGCCCGGGCCGTGGCGCGGGAGCCCCGCCGCGGCTGACCGGAACGCTCACGCTCGACGCGACGCCGGGGCGGTCGTTTCCGCCGTTCACCGTGCGGGGCGCCCGCGGCTGGCTCAGCGGCTACGTCGTGCCGGTGATGTCCGGTCGCCTCGGCGGCAGCCTGACGATCGGGAACGAGGTGATCCGGCTGGACGGCGGGTCCGGCTACCACGATCACAACTGGGGCGTCTGGGAGGGCGTGACCTGGCAGTGGGGCCGCGTCGCCCACGAGGACCTGTCGTTGGTGTTCGGGCGGGTGCGCGCGCCGGCGGATGCCGTCGACCCCGAGCGGTTGCCCGGCTTCCTGGGCGTGCTGGGGCCGGATGGGCCGCTCGGCTTCTCGATGGCGGTGCGCATCGCGGAGGACGACGACCCGGCGACCGGGGCTCCGCGCCGGATCCGGATCGACGCGCGCGGGCCGTCGCTGTCGCTCGAGCTGACGCTGGAGATCGAGGACGTGGTACGGACGGCGTTGCGGGACCGGGCGCGGGACTTCATCCAGATGCGCGCCCGCTACACCGTCGAGGGGACCGTTGCCGGACGGGAGATCGACTTCAGCGCCGTCGGCGAAGCGGAGACGTTTCGCAATCCGGGGTCCTGACCGGCCGGTTGTATACTGCTCCCGATGCGGGTTCTCGCCGGCACCAGCGGTTTCGCGTACAAGCAATGGAAGGGTGTGT